>NZ_CP034328.1:3163644-3505467 GCF_003940805.1 Tabrizicola piscis | reverse complement strand
CCTTTGACCGTGCCGATCACCATCTTGCCCATCCGCGGCGCGCCGGTTTCCACCAGCAGCGGCTTCAGGATGAACATCCCCGCCTTCATCGCGTTCGCGGCCAGCAGAACCTCGGGCACGAACAGGATGCCATCGCGGAAGTCGGCACCGACGATGGTCATCCCCGCCACCAGCGCCTTGGTCAGGACGTCATAGGGCGTCCAGCCGCGGGCGATCAGGATGTTGACGCCTTCCTCGATCTCTTCCTTCAGACCATCGTAGAGGTCGTCATGCATCTGCAGAACAAGCTCGTCATCCGAAAGCTCGGACAGGATGATTTCTTCTTCGTCGGCCATCGGGGCGCTCCAAGCGGAAGGGTCTGTCATGGTGCATGGTCGCAAAGCGACCTGACCACTATTCGGCAAGCGACATACACCGGATGAAAGCCGACAGAAAGCAGTCGCCGGTGGGAAAGTTGTGGCCAATGTTCCCGTCTTGTTCTAGAATTGCCTGATGACGACCGATGACAGCATCCTGCCCGGTCAGCGCCTGCGCGGGCGCGGGGCAGACAGCAACCGTAGAGGCCGGTTCGAACGCCAGACGCTGGCGGCGCATCACGACGGCTGGGAGATTGAGGAAGAGGCGCGTCTGGTCCGAACCGAGGTTCGGCTGGAACGCCCCAGATCGGCCATAACCTACAACCGGTCGCCTGACCTGCCGTTTGACCGGTCGATCAATCCCTATCGCGGCTGCGAACACGGGTGCATCTATTGCTACGCCCGTCCCAGCCATGCCTTCCTGAACCTGTCGCCGGGCCTGGATTTCGAAACGCGCCTGATCGCCCGGCCCGGCATCGCCGACGTTCTGGACGCCGAGTTGCGCCGTCGCGCCTACAAGGTGGCACCCATCGCCATCGGCACCAACACCGACCCGTACCAACCCATCGACCGTGACCATGGCATCATGCGGCAAGTGCTGGAGGTGTTGTCGGCCTTTCGCCATCCCGTCTGGATCACCACCCGCGGCACGACCATCGAACGCGACATCGACCTGATAGCCGCGATGGCCGCCGACGGGCTGGCCGCCGTATCAGTTTCCGTCACGACGCTGGACGAAACCCTTGCCCGGAAGATGGAACCCCGCGCGCCCTCGCCCAAGCGGCGGTTGCAGATGATCCGGGCGCTGGCATCGGCTGGGATCCCGGTGCGGGTGCAGGTGTCGCCCCTGATCCCGGCCCTGACGGACCACGAGCTTGAGGCGGTGATGGCCGCGGGGGCCGAGGCGGGGGCGACTTACGCCAACTCCATCCCCCTGCGCCTGCCACTTGAGGTGGCGGAACTGTTCCGACAGTGGATCGAAGCAACCTTTCCGGACCGCGCCGCCCGGGTGATGGGCCGGGTGCGCGAACTGCACGGTGGCCGCGATTATGACCCGGAGTTTGGCAAACGCATGACGGGACAAGGCCTGTGGGCCGATCTCATTCACCGCCGCGCCGATGTGTCGCGCAAACGGCTGGGTCTGGGCAGCGGCTTGCCACCGCTGCGGTCCGATCTTTTCGTCGCACCACCAAAGGCGGGGGACCAGCTGACCCTGTTCTAGACGCCAAGACCCCGATTTCTTCAAAGAAATCGTGCCGGAGCCTTCGAAGGCTCCGGTCCGGAGTTTTCAAAAACTCCGGCGCCCCCGCCCCAACCTGAGCCGCAAACGCTAGCCCCGACGTCCGCGCCGCTCGCGCTTTGGCTCACCCGAGGTATCCCCGGTCCCGTCCGAGGCCGAGGAGAACCCGCCAAGCTGGGAGGTGATGTCCTCCAGCGTCGGACGCGGTCCCTTGGGGCGGCTTTCCAGCGCCGCACGCATGGCGCGCAGATGGTCCGGCATCGTGCCGCAGCAGCCGCCGATGATCCGCACCCCGGCGTCACGCGCCAGAACGGCATATTCCGCCATCAATTCCGGCGTGCCGTCATAGTGGATGTGACCGTCATGATATTTCGGGATGCCCGCATTGCCCTTGGCGATCAGCGGCCGCGCCGTCCCGGTGGCGGCAAAGCCAAGGACCGTGCGCATCAGGTCGGAGGCACCGACCCCGCAATTCGCCCCGAACGCAATCGGCGGATTCGGCAGCTTTTCCACCATCTCGGCCATCGCGGCTGAGGTGACGCCCATCATCGTGCGGCCGGCCGTGTCAAAGCTCATCGTGCCGCACCAGGGCATGCCGGCCAAGGCGGCTGCCTCAGCCGCGGCGCGGTATTCCTCGAAGGCGCTGATCGTCTCGACCCACAGAACGTCGGCCCCGCCCTCCTTCAGACCCTCGGCCTGTTCGTGGAACATCTCGACCGCAATGGCGTGGGTCAGGGTGCCCATCGGCTCAAAAATCTCACCCGTGGGGCCGACCGACCCCGCCACCACGACCGGACGCCCCGCCGCATCGGCAATCTCGCGCCCCAGCGCCGCGCCGATCCGGTTCAGCTCGCGCACCCGGCCCTCGGCCTGATGCAGCTTCAACCGGCTGGCGTTGCCGCCAAAGGTGTTGGTCAGGAAAATGTCCGACCCCGCCTCAACCGCGCCACGGTACAGCGCGCGGATGTTGTCGGGCCGGTCGGTGTTCCAGAACTCCGGCGGCTCACCCGATTCCAGCCCCATGTTGAACAGGTTGGTCCCCGTGGCCCCATCGGCCATCAGCCAATCGCGCGAGGCAAGCATCCGGGTCAGCGCATCGGTCATCGTCGGGGTTCCTTTCAACCAAGGTTCCCCCTCCTCTGCCATGCCCGGCTGAGAGAGGCAAATTCATATTCCGCATCACGTCATGTGGTGCGCCTCAACCAGATGCGGCTGGGCGCAGTCGATCAGATCCACGGTCAGGCCAAGCGGATCGGCCACAGCCCGCAGTTCGCCAAGCACCATCGCGCGGTCGGGCAGCCGCTCGGACACAACCCGGACCCGCCCCATGAAAACCGTCGCCCCAAGCTGATGCAGCAGGTCAAACGCATCAAAACTCTCGCCAATCAGCGGGATGACCAGAAGATCGACATCCGCAAGATCGTCGCCAAGGGCAAGCACGTCGCCGAACTGCATGGTTTTCACCGTCACAGGAAAGGGGGTGACGGTCCGGTCGAATGACTTAGCCGGGGTAATGAGCATCCTGTTCTCCTTCGGGCAGCATGCGAACAAGCGCAACAGTCTGAAGAACGGGGCCCGACCGGCTTTATTCCATCCGTTGTGAAAAATGTTCAGACATTGGCCTGAAGCGACCCAAGGCCCAAGACAGCACCATGGCTGCAAGCCTTTGCGACGTGTCGGTTGCTCAACAGATCGGTTGGGCCCTGGGCCGGTTCAAGGCCCAAAGCCGGATCAGGCCGCAGGCGGGATGAACCTACCTGCGGCTCCGTGCAACGATCAGATCTCGGACATCAATTGCGCTTTGGCTACCGGCAGAAGCTCAGCCATCTTGGCGCGGATTTCCTCGGCACTGGCCTTGCCGGCCAGATCGGCGACCAGCTTGCGGACCACATCCTCGATCCCGGCCTCTTCGAAATCGGCGCTGACCACTTCCATCGCATAGGCGGTGGCATCGTCCCCGGATTTGCCCATCAGGCCCGCCGCCCAAAGCCCGGTCAGCTTGTTGCGCCGCGCCTCGGCCCGGAACTGCATTTCGCTGTCATGGGCGAACTTGTTTTCAAAGGCGTTCTCGCGGTCGTCGAAAGTGGTCATCAGGGGCCCCCTAAGGTCATGCGCAGGTTCAGGCATGGGTTCACGGTCACCTTTCATATGCCCCTCCCCTTGCCGTGCTGCAAGCCCCCGCGGACAACCCGCCCCTCTCCCCGCACCCTCACGCGCCTTGCGACCGCGCGACCCTTGGACTATAGGCCAAGGGAACACCCCGCAGGACGCGCGCGTCCCGCCCGGGACCCGTCATCGGAGCACGCATGGCACGGCGCAAGAAGGTCTACGAAGGCAAGGCGAAGATCCTCTACGAAGGCCCCGAACCCGGCACGCTGATCCAGTATTTCAAGGATGACAGCGCGCCCACCGTCGCGGCCCCCGCCACGCTGGAAGGCAAGGGCGTTCTCAACAACCGCCTGTCGGAATTCTTCATGACCGGTCTCAACCAGATCGGCGTGCCGACGCATTTCATTCGCCGCATCAACATGCGCGAACAACTGGTCCGCATGGCCGAAATCATCCCGCTGGAAGTTGTGGTGCGCAACTTTTCCGCCGGCCCGATGACCGCGCGGCTGGGAATACCCGAGGGCACGCAACTGCCCCGCCCGATCGTCGAATACTACTACAAGGACGAACGCCTGAACGCCCCCCTCGTGGCCGAAGAGCACATCGTCGCCTTCGGCTGGGCCAACCAGCAGGACCTTGACGACATCATCGCCCTTGCCCTGCGGGTGAACGATTTCCTCAGCGGCGTGATGATGGGCGTCGGCATCCGGCTGGCCGATTTCAAGATCGAGGTGGGCCGCGTCTGGGATGGCGACTACATGCGCCTGATCGTGGCGGATGAGATCAGCCCCGACAGCTGCCGCCTGTGGGACATGCGCCTGCCAGAACGTCCCGATGGCACCCTGCCCGACCCGCAGCCGATGACCGACGTCTATTCCGAACTCGCCCGCCGTCTGGGCGTGATGCCGTCGAACGTGACCCATACGACCAAACCCACCCTGATCAACTGACCCCGGATTTTTCGCAGAAAAATCCTGGCCATTCCGGAGGCCCCTGATGAAAGCCCGCGTTACTGTCATGCTGAAATCCGGCGTCCTTGATCCGCAAGGCGAAGCCGTGCGCCATGCGCTTGGGTCCCTTGGGTTTCAGGGCGTGAACGGCGTGCGGCAGGGCAAGGTGATCGAGCTTGATCTGGCCGAGGCCGACCCCGCCAAGGCCGAGGCCGAGGTCAAGGCGATGTGCGACAAGCTGCTCGCCAACACCGTGATCGAAAGCTACCGGGTCGAAGTTCTGTAGTCCCGGCCAGCCAGGCAAGGCCTTGGTACCGCCCTACCTTGGCTCCCGCCGCTGAAAAACACAGCTGACCTTCAGCCCGCGCCCACCCGCGCCCTGGTCAAAGGCGCAACTGGCCCCGAACAGTTCCGCAATCTCGGCCACGATCGCCAGCCCCAGCCCTGACCCCCCCAAAGGCGCGGGTGCCGCAGCCATGCGCAACGGCTGACCTTCCGACTGGACAGCGGCCAGCCTCTCGGCCGCAAGACCGGGGCCATCATCCTCGACCTCCAGCTGCACGGCACTGACATCGTCGCGGACCCGCACTGTCACGACCGCGCCCCGCCCGGCATAGCGCAGCGCATTGTCCAGAAGGTTGCGCAACAGTTCTGCCGTCAGGACCGGCTCGGCCAGCGCCCAGGCATGGCTGGCACCGTCATAGCCAAGGTCAATCCCCGCATCTGCCGCCTGTGGCAGAGCCTCACCCGTCAGGTCGCGCGCAAGGGCGGCCAGATCGACCGGCACCAGCGAAAGCCCCGTGGCCGCCGCGTCCACCCGCGCCAGCGCCAGCAACTGCGCCAGCACCCTTTCTGCCCGCACCAGCGCCGCGTCGGCCTTGTCTAGTGCCGCGGCCGCCTGATCCCGCCCCTCGGCGCGGCGGGCCAGTGCCAGCTGCGTGCGCAGCGTCGCCAGCGGCGTGCGCAACTGGTGGCTGGCGTTCCCGGTAAAATGCCGCAGCGCCGCCACCGCGCCTTCCAGCCGCGCCATGAAGCTGTTGATCGCCCCGGCCAAGGGGGCCGCCTCAAGCGGCACCCGGGCCTGCAACGGGCGCAGGTCATCGGGCGTGCGTTCAGCAATCGCCGCGCCAAGCCGGTCCAGCGGGCGAAAGGCCAGCGTCACTGCCGCCCAGACGATTCCCATGATGCAGCCGATCAACACCAGAATCCGCAGCGCCGACCGGATCAGGATCTGCCGCGCCAGCGCACTGCGGGCCAGCGTCGATTCCGCCACCGTCACCGTGAAGGCCAGCGACGTCGCCCCGGTCGAAATCTCGCGCTCCAGCGTGGCGCTGCGGATCGGCACTTCCCCGAACAACCCGTCGGCAAAGGCGATGCCCGCTTCGCCGGGATCCAGCACCGCCAGCGCCTCATACCCCGTCAGGAACTGCCCGGCCGGGGCATCCACCCGGTAGAACACCTGATCTTCCGCCGCCGAGGCCAGCATTTCCAGCGCGGCAAAGGGAATGTCGGCCTCAAGCCCGCCGCCTTCGTCCACCGTCACCCGCTCGGCAATGGCCAGCGCAGACCCCTCCAGCACGCGGTCCGACAGGCCTTGCGATGTCCGCACCGCCTCGCGCCAGGTGTCGGCCAGTGCCACCACACCGATCAGCGCCGCCGCCAGCGTCAAACCCAGCAGTAGCCTGCGCCGCAGGGAATAACCGCTCATCCCGGCTCCACCGGCTTTTCCAGCAGATATCCCAGCCCCCGCGCTGTCCGCAAACTCAGGTCATAGGGCGCGATCCGCCGCCGCAGCCGCGAGACGTATTGTTCAATCGCATTGTCCGACAACAGATCGTCAAGCGACGTCAGCGACTGCACGATGGCCTCTTTGGTGACAACCTTGCCCGCCCGCAGGAAGAACAGCTCCAGCAGCGCACGCTCCCGGGGTGGCAGGTCCAGATCAACCTCCTCAGCCCGGAACTGCCGCGTCGTTAGGTCCAGCGTCAGCCCGCCCAGCCGCACGACCGAAGACCGCAACCCCGCCTGCCGCCGGAGCAGCGACCGCACCCGCGCCTCGAACTCGCGCACATCGAAGGGTTTCGACATGTAGTCGTCGGCCCCAAGGTCCAGCCCCCGCACCCGCTCTTCCGCCGATCCCCGTGCCGTCAGGATCATCACGGCGGGCGACGGGGTGCGCGCGCGGATGCGGCGCAAGAGGCTTAACCCGTCCAGCCCCGGCAGGTTCAGATCAAGGATCACCAGCTCGAACTGTTCGGCAATCAGCAGCGCCTCGGCGGCCAGCCCGTCGTTGACACAGTCCACCGCATGCCCCGACCCCGCCAGAAGCGTGGTCAGCGCCTCGGCCAGCGGCAGATCATCCTCGACAAGCAGCAGACGCATGTGGCCCCCTTTCGCCAGCCTAAAGCAGCCACCCGGCCCGGGAAAGCGCCAAGGCGGACCGCCTACCACCGATTTCTTCAAAGAAATCGGACCGGAGCCTTCAAAGGCTCCGCACCGGAATTTTGGAAAATTCCGGCGCCACCACCGACTGCGCGGTGCGAACGCTTGAGGGGCAAGCCCAGTTGGGGCAGGCTATCCCGATGTGGCGCGCCCTTTTCCTGATGCTCACGCTTGCCAACCCCGCCTTCGCCCCCGCCAAGGCCGAGGTGGCGCGCTTTCCCGCGCCCGGGGGCGAGACGGCCAGCCTCAGCATCTACTCCACCCTTGACCAGCCGCTTGCCGCCCCCCTCATCACCGCGTTCCAGGTCGCGCATCCCGGCGTTACTGTGGTCTACGAAGACCTTCTGGCCGCCGAAATCGCCGCCCGCATCATCAGTGAAACCGATAGCGGCGGCCCAACCGCCGATTTCGCCTTTTCCTCGGGCATGGACCTGCAGGTGAAACTCGCCAATGACGGCTATGCCCAGCCCGTCACCGTGCCACAGGCCGCCGCCTGGCCCGATTGGGCCAACTGGCGCGACATGGCCTTTGCCCTGACCTATGAACCCGGGGTTCTGGTCTGGCACAAGCCGTCCTTCCCCGACGGCCCGCCCCAGTCGCGGCTCGAGATGATCGCCTGGGCCCAGACACCCGCAGCCCAGGGCCGCATCGGCACCTATGACGTGGCCCGCTCGGCCGTGGGTTACCTCTACCTCGCCCGCGATGCCGAACATTTCGCCGACATCTGGTCGCTTGTCGCCGCCATGGGCCGGGCCGGCCTGCAGACCTTTCCCACCAGTCAGGCCATCATCGACCGCGTGGCCGATGGGCGGCTGGCGCTTGGCTACAACATCCTTGGCTCCTACGCCGACGCCCGCGCGCGGACCGAGCCTGACCTTGGCGTCCTTCTCCTCAAGGATTTCACCGTGGTCGTCAGCCGTGTGGGCCTTGTGCCCCGCGCCGCCGCGCGGCCCGACCTTGGCAGCACGTTCCTTGCCTTTCTCATGGGGCGCGAAGGCCAGACCATCATGGCCGACCGCCTGCGCCTTGCCGCCGTGTCGCTGGAGGTGTCGGGCCAGAACACCGCCCGCGCGATGGAGGCAGCCTTGGGCGACCAGCTGCGCCCGGTGCCGGTCAGCCCCGGCCTGCTGGCCTATCTTGACCAGTCCAAGCGCGCCAAGCTGATCGCCCGCTGGGAAGCGGCATTGGCCAGCGGCGCGGCACCCTAGTCCACATCTGTTGCATCCTTGTCAGCTTCCTGACAGGTTTCTGTGATGCAATCCAACAATGGGACCGGCGCGAGGAGGCGTCGCCCGCAAAAGATCGGCACATCTGCGTGCCATGGGAGGAGACCACAATGAAACACGCCCTTCTCGGAGCGGTATTTGCCGTTGCCGCCGCCACCGTATCGGCCACTGGCGCCTTTGCCGAAGATTACATCATCATGGCCCCCGCTGCCCCCGGCGGCGGCTGGGATTCGACCGCGCGGACGATCCAGGAAGTCCTGGTCGCCGAAGGCATCTCGGGCAACGTCCAGGTCCAGAACGTCCCGGGCGCGGGCGGCACCGTGGGTCTGGCGCAATTCGCGTCCTCGGCCGCAGGCGACCCGTCGCAGCTGATCGTCGGCGGCTACGTCATGGTCGGCGCGATCCTGACCAACGCCTCGCCCGTGTCGCTGGCCGATGTCACCCCGATTGCCCGCCTGACCGGCGAAGCCGTTGCCATCGCCGTCCCCGCGGGCTCCGAACTCCAGACCATTCAGGATCTGGTCGAGATGATGAAGGCCGATCCGGGTGCCGTGTCCTGGGCTGGCGGCTCGGCCGGTGGGGTTGACCACATCACCGTGGGCCTTCTGGCCAAGGCCGCCGGGATCGACCCGACCAAGATCAACTACGTCGCCTTCTCGGGCGGTGGCGAAGCGCTTGCCGCGATCCTTGGCAATCAGGTCACCGCGGGCATTTCCGGCGTGGGCGAATTCCTCCCGCAGGTCGAGGCAGGCACCATGCGCATCCTCGCCGTGTCGACCGATACCCGCTGGCCCGGCACCGATGCGCCGACGCTGATGGAATCGGGCTATGACGTGAACGTGCAGAACTGGCGCATGATCGCCGCCGCACCGGGCCTGTCGGACGAACAGAAGGCTGCCGTCCTCGCTGACATCGACACTCTGGCGAAATCGGCGGGCTGGAAGGCACAGCTTGAGGCGAAGAACTGGGCCGACACCTACCTTGCCGGCCCCGAGTTCGAGGCACAGCTTGCCAAGGAAATCGAAGCCACGACCACCATCCTCAAGGACATCGGTCTGGTGCAATGACCGGTCAACCCGGAACCGGACGCAGCCCCGATGGGGCTGCGTTCTTCATCGCAGCCCTTCTGGCCGCGTTCGGCGCGGTCCTTCTCTGGGATGCCAGCACGATCCCCGACAAGGGCGGATATGCGGGCATCGGCCCGGCCGCCATGCCAAAGATCGTGGGCTGGGCCCTCCTTGCCCTTTCTGCGGCCACTGGCGTCGGGGCCTTCCGGGGCCGGCTGGCCGAGGTGCCGCGCCAGAACCCGGTGCCACTTCTGCTGATCGGTGGCGGGCTTGTCCTGCAGATCGCCCTGCTGAATGTCGTCGGCTTTTCGCTGGCCACGGGCATCCTTTTCGCTGCAACCGCCGCCGCCTTTGGCAAGCGCAACCTCTTGCTGACCTTGCCCGTGGGCGTGGCCTTCGCCTTTGGCATCTACGGCGTTTTCGATGGCATCCTGCAGTTGAACCTGCCCGGCGGCCCGCTTGAAACCCTGATCTACGGGGGCTGACCCGATGAGCACCTTCGACTTCCTTCTCCAAGGCCTTGGCACGGCGATGGAGCCGATGATCCTGCTGTACGCCCTGATCGGCGTGACCCTTGGCACCGCTGTCGGCGTGTTGCCCGGCATCGGCCCCGCCCTGACCGTGGCGCTGCTCTTGCCCGTCACCTATGGGCTGGACCCGGCAGGGTCGCTCATCATGTTCGCGGGCATTTATTACGGCGGGATGTATGGCGGCTCGACCACGTCGATCCTTCTGAACACCCCCGGGGAAAGCGCGTCCATCGTCACCGCGCTGGAAGGCAACCGCATGGCCAAGGCCGGGCGCGGCGGCCCGGCGCTTGCCACGGCCGCCATCGGGTCCTTCGTCGCGGGCCTTCTGGCCACGTTGGCGCTCGCCTTCCTTGCCCCCCACATCGTCAAACTGGCGCTGGTCTTCGGCCCGCGCGAATACTTCGCCTTGATGATGCTGGCCTTCGTGACCGTTGCTGCCGCCTTTGGCGAATCCACGCTCAAGGGCCTTACGTCGCTATTCATCGGCCTTGGCCTTGCCACCATCGGCATCGACAGTCTTACAGGCCAGGCCCGCATGTCCTTTGGCGTGCCGCAACTTCTGGATGGGATCGAGGTGACCACCCTCGCCGTCGCCATGTTCGCGCTGGGGGAATGCCTGTTTGTCGCCGCCCAGACCCATGGCCTGAATGACAAGGTCGAGGCGATCAAGGGCTCGGTCCGCATGACCGCTGCTGACTGGAAACGGTCATGGCCCGCATGGCTGCGCGGGTCGGCCATCGGCTTTCCCATCGGGGCCATGCCCGCAGGCGGGGCCGACATCGCCAGCTTCCTGTCCTACGGCACCGAAAAGCGCATGTCGAAACACCCCGAGGAGTTCGGCCACGGCGCCATCGAAGGCGTCGCGGGACCCGAGGCCGCGAACAACGCCGCCGCCGCAGGCACGCTGGTGCCCCTCCTGACACTCGGCCTGCCGACGACCGCCACCGCCGCGATCATGCTGGCAGGCTTCCAGCAATTCGGCCTGCAACCGGGCCCGCTTCTGTTCGCCACCGCCCCGCAGCTGGTCTGGGGCCTGATCGCCAGCCTTCTGATCGCCAACGTGATGCTGCTGGTCCTGAACCTGCCGCTGATCCGCTTCTGGGTGATGCTGCTGCGCATCCCGCGCCCTTGGCTCTATGCCGGGATCCTCCTCTTCGCCACGCTTGGCACCATCGGCGTCAACCCCTCGCCGGTGGAGCTTTCCATGCTGCTGCTCTTCGGCTTCCTCGGCTATGGCCTGCGCCTGTTCGGCTATCCCATCGCGCCGGTTGTCGTGGGCCTGATCCTTGGCCCCATGGCCGAACAGCAACTCCGCCGCGCGCTTGCCATCGCGCAGGGCGATTGGACCACGCTCGTCTCCACCCCGCTCGCGGCGACCCTTCTGGCCATCGCTGCCCTCGCGCTGATCGTGCCAATGATCCTGCGCCTGCGCGGCAAAGGGCAAGTGCTGGCCCAGATCGCCGGCGACAGCGACTAACGCCGTTCGACGCGCAACCAGATCCCGTCCCGTGCGCGCACCGTCAGATGCGCGACCGGGACGGGCACCTTGCCCGCCACCGCCTGAAACCGGAACGCCCGCACCAGATGCGCCAGCAAAAGCGTGCCCTCCAGCATCGCGAACCCCGCGCCCGGGCAGACCCTCGGCCCGCTGGAAAACGGCAGATAGCCGTCCCGCGCCGCTTCACGCCCCTCGCCCGCCCAGCGGTCGGGGTCAAACTCGTCGGGTCGATCCCAGATCCGCTCATGCCGGTGCAGATGCCAGGGGCTGATCACCACCTGCGCGCCGGGCTTGACTTGCCGTCCGCGAAATTCCTCATCCTTCCGGTTTTCCCGCACCATCATCGGCACCGGCGGATACAGCCGCAGCGCCTCGCGGAACACATCCCGGGCAAAGCGCAATCCCCCCATCGTCCCGAACTCTGGCCGCAAGCCCGCCACCTCCGCCGCCACCCGCTCCTGCACCTCGGGGTGCGTCGCCAGCAGGTATAACGCCCAACCTAACGCCGAGGCACTGGTCTCATGCCCCGCCAGAAAGAAGATCGCCACCTGATCGACCATCTCCTCGGTGCCGAACGGCACACCCGTCACCGGGTCGGGCGTCGTCATGATCTTCGTCGCCAGATCCATCGGCGCCCGCCCCGCCGCAATCGCCGCCGCCCGGTCTGCCGTCAGGCCGGAGATCAACCCCCGGATCACCCGCGCCGACCGCAGCGTCGCCCGGCGGTGAAAGCGGGGCATCCACCCGGGCAAGGGCAGGAAGGCCGCAAGGTTCAGGATCGGAGCTGACCGTTGATAGGCGCGGAATTCCTGAAACACCGCCTGCGCCACCCGATCCTCGATGGGCAGGGAAAAGAGCGTGCGAAAGATCACATCCGCCGCCGCATGGCTGGCGGCCAGCTCAACCTCCACCTCACCGGGCACCATCCGCGCCACGGCCGCCTCACCCGCTGCCCAGATTGCCGGAAACGCCTCTTTCAGCCGCCCGCCCTCAAAGGCCGGGTCGATGATCCGCCGCTGATGCAGCCATTCCTCGCCATTGGTCACAAAGACCGACCGGCCAAGCAGCGGCAAAAGCCCCTCGGTTACCCGCCGGGATTTGGGGAAATCGGCAGGCCGTTCATCCAGCACCCGCCGCACCAGCGCCGGGTCGTTGCACAGATAGCTGCGAAAGAACGGCGTCCGGAACTCGGCCATCCACGCGCGATAAAGCCGCGCCGGCTGCGCCGACAGGATGTCCCGCCGAAACAGCCGCAGATAGGCCAGCAACGACACCCGGTCTGCCCGGGGCTCGGGCTTGGGCGGGGTCATGCCACGCCCCGATGCGGGTTGACCGCAACGGTGATCCGGCTGGCTGACGGTTGCCGCCCCCGAAACCGCCGGGCCAGTGTCATCGGACCCGCAGTGATGCGGAAATAGTCATAATCGGCTTCCCGCCCGGGCAGGTTGTCAAAGGCGCAGAGATACTGAAAGTGCAGCCGGAAGAACCGCCAGCGCAGCGCCTTCCAGCGTTCAGGTGTCAACGTCTGGGAAAACGCGGCCGAGATGACCAGCGGCCAAAGCTGCCCCTCAGGCGCTACACCGCTGACCGCCACCGGATCGCACAGCGCAAAGCTGCAGCCATCGCCAGGTGCGGTCACATCGACCCAGGTCAGTTCCGGCCGCGCGGAAAGATAGGCCAGATCGCCCCGCAACCGCCCCGCCCCCGGCAGGAAGGATGCCATCGGCACCACCTGCCCCAGCGACAGGAACCCCAGCGCCGGGCGACTCTGCGGCACCCCCTCGCGGATCAGATCAGCCAGCACCGTGACGGCCAGATGCACGCCCGAGGAATGGCCGACCACCAGCACCTCATCCACCCCGCTGTCCAGCGCGGCCCGGACACGGCCCCGAAACGCGGCCAGACGCGCCTCAAGCGCAGCCGGATAGGCCCCGCCTTCGCTGGCGGTATAGGCATAGTCATGCATCAGGTAGTAGACGAACAGCCGACGATCCAGACGCCGAAACACCAGCAGCGCCCCCCAGACTGTGGCGAAGGCCAAAAGCCATTTCAGCCCCAAGGGCAACGCCGCCGCCAACCACAGCGCCAGCAGCCCAAGGCCAAGCGCCACCAGCCCCTGCGCCACCAGCAGAACCGCCGGATACAGCGCCGCAATCATCGGCCCCTTGCGCAGACGGATCAGCCGCCCAAGCGCGCCAGATGCGCCATAAAGCCAAGCCGTCCGGGCCAAAAGCCAATAGGTCCCGACAATGCCCTGCGTCATCGACTGCCGCACCAGATCGGACCAGACCAGAACCTCAACCTCGGCCTCTGTGGGCTGGTTCATCAAGGACACGACGCTCCAGCCATAAGGGCCAGCCTTGCCCTTGGGATTGGGGCGCAGCGTCAGGTCATAGCCGCTGATCGCCGCCTGCGACGCCCCTTCGCTCCGGTAAAGCTCGCGGTAGCGGCGGGGGGGAAAGGGGTCATATCCCGGGATATACAGGACCTTGCGCCGGAACACCGCTGCCGGACCTGCGCTTGCCGCCAGGACGGTTTCCGTGGTGTCGGTCATGTCGGTCTTGGCCACGCGCATCCTGCAAGTCTGACCGCCTCAGCTTAGCGACTGGTGTGGCGGAAGAAAGGCTTTGGCCAATCAGCCCGGCAGTGGCAACCCCAACACCTCGTAGGTTTCCAGCATCCAATAGCTGAAATCGGTAAACGCCCCGGTCACCAACGCAAGGCCAACAACCAGAAGAAGCGCGCCCATCACCTTTTCGATCACCCGCATGTGCCGCTTCAGCCGAGTCATCAGCGTCATCGACCGTTCCACAAAGATCGCAGCCAGCAGGAACGGCAGGCCAAGCCCCAGCGCATAGACGCCCAGCAGCAACGTCCCGCGCTGGGTGCTGCCCTCCTGCGCCGCAAGGCTCAGGATCGCGCCCAGCTGCGGGCCGATGCAGGGCGTCCACCCAAAGGCGAAAGCCAGCCCCAGCACATAGGCCCCCATCGCCGACCCACCCCGGTCGCCCGCATCCATCCGCATTTCCCGGTCCAGAATGCCGATGCGGAAGACACCCACAAAATGCAGCCCGAAGATGATGATGATGATCCCGGAAATCCGCGCCAGTAGCAGTTGGTTCTGCAAGACGAAACTTCCGAAGGCCGAGGCGGTAAAGCCCAGAAGCAGGAAGATCGTCGAAAGCCCCATGACAAAGAACAGCGCCGGCAGGATCACCCGACGCCGCGCCTGACCACCGGCCGTCATCTCACCCATCGAAATCCCGCCCATATAGGCCAGATAGGGCGGCACGATCGGCAAAACGCAAGGTGAAAGGAACGACAGGACACCCGCCAGCAGCGAGACAGCCATCGCGGGCAGCAAGGCAGCGTCGATGATCTCGATTCCGAACATGCGGGGCCCCCTTCAGCCTCAGATAGCGGCTTTCCATCCCCGCGTCACCCAGACAGCCCGTCACATCACCGTGGCCAGCCTGTAACCTTGCCCGCAACCGCCCATGCCGCTACATGGCCCCTATGGCCGACTGGGATGACATGGTGGATTGCGAGGGGCTCCTGTGCCCCCTGCCGGTGCTACGCGCGCGCAAACGCCTGCTGTCGCTGGCACCCGGGACGGTGCTGTGCATCCGGGCCACCGATGCGATGGCGCTGATCGACCTACCGCATTTCTGCGCCGAGGCGGGCCATGCCTACCTCGGCGCGCGGGCAGAGGGTGCCGTCACCCTCCACCTGATCCGCAGGGCTTAGCGCCCCAGCGACCACCAGCCCTTGCGCTTGGGCTTGGCCGGATCATCAGCGACCGCCGCCCCTTCGGCAGGATCGGCCACGACGGTCTCGACCGTCGGCTCCATCCCCGGATCGGGGGCAAGGGCCGGGGCGGGTTCAACAACCGCTTCAGCCACTGGCTCCGCGACCGCCTTGGCAGGCGCCTTCTCGGCCGCCTTGGCCCGTGGCGCCCGGCTACGCGCAGGCTTGGCCGGAGCGGCCTCAGGGGCAGGAGCCTCCGCGACAGGTTCGGCCACAGCTTCCGCAACCGGTTCAGGTGCAGCTTCAGTAACAGCAGCCTTCCCACGAGGCGCACGCTTGCGCGCCGCAGGCTTTGCCGGAGCAGCCTCAACCGCCGCCGCCTCAGCCGGCGCAGACTCCGCCTCCGCCACCGTTTCCACCACACCCTCAGGCGCCGCTTCAACCACGCGCGCAGCATCACCCTTCCGGGCACGCGGCTTGCGGGTCCGCTTGCGTGGCCCAGCCTTGTCCTCACCCTCAGCGACCGGCTCGGCCGTCACGACAGCCTCGTCACCGTCGCCATCGCCTTCGCCGTCCTCGTCGCCGTCATCCTCGCCCGCGGCACCGTTCGCCACGGCCTCGCCATCCCGCGCGCCGCCGCGCCGACGCCGACGCCGACGGCGCTTTTTCTTCCCGGGGGCACCATTGTCGCCCTCAGCCGCCGCAGCCCGTGCCACCGGCTCGGCTGCTTCGACACCCTCGGCCGCTTCCTCTTCGATCAGGTCATCGACCAGATCTTCATCCTCATCCTCGTCCACCGCCGCGCCCATCAGCCCGGCATGGCCGGAAATGACCGGAGTCTCCGGCACAACGCGCAGCGCCGTTTTGAACTTCTCAATGCTGTAATCGGGGCTGACCAGCATCGGGTCCGCCTCGATCCGCACGCTCATCCCATAGCGCGCCTCGATCAGCGCGATATGTTCGCGCTTGCCGTTGATCAGATAGTTCACGATGCCAATCGGCGCCTTCAGCAGCACCTCTTTCGACCGCTTCCGCGTGCCTTCTTCCTCCAGCGCGCGCAGGACCTGCAGCGCCATGCTGTCGTCAGACCGGATCAACCCCGTGCCATGGCAATGCGGGCAAGGCTGCGTGGTGCTTTCCAGCATCCCCGGACGCAAACGCTGACGGCTCATCTCCATCAGGCCAAAGCCGGAAATCCGGCCGACCTGAATCCGCGCGCGGTCGGTTTTCAGCTTGTCTTTCAACCGCTTCTCGACCGCAGCGTTGTTCTTGCGCTCTTCCATGTCGATAAAGTCGATGACGATCAGCCCGGCAAGGTCGCGCAAGCGCAACTGCCGTGCCACCTCATCCGACGCCTCAAGGTTGGTCTTGAGAGCGGTTTCCTCAATCGACCCTTCCTTCGTGGCCCGGCCAGAGTTCACGTCGATCGCCACCAGCGCCTCGGTCACGCCAATCACGATGTAACCACCGGATTTCAGCTGGACGACCGGGTTGAACATCCCGCCCAGATAGCTTTCGACCTGATACTTCGCGAACAACGGCACCGGGTCGGCATGACGCACCACCTGCTTGGCGTGGCTTGGCATGATCATCCGCATGAAGTCCTTGGCGGTGCGATAGCCGCCCTCGCCTTCGACGATCACCTCGTCAATCTCGCGGCTGTAAAGATCGCGGATCGACCGTTTGATCAGGTCGCCTTCCTCATAGATCTTGGCGGGCGCGATGGATTTCAGCGTCAACTCGCGGATCTGTTCCCAAAGGCGCATCAGATATTCATAGTCGCGCTTGATCTCGGGCTTGGTCCGCTTGGCACCCGCCGTACGGATGATCAGCCCGGCACCTTCCGGCACCTCGATCTCTTGCGCGATCTCTTTCAGCTTCTTCCGGTCAGCCGCCTGCGTGATCTTGCGGGAAATCCCGCCGCCCCGCGCGGTGTTCGGCATCAGAACGCAGTAGCGACCGGCAAGCGACAGATAGGTGGTCAGCGCAGCGCCCTTGTTGCCGCGTTCTTCCTTGACGACCTGCACCAGCATGATCTGCCGGACCTTGACGACTTCCTGAATCTTGTAGCGCCGGGCGCGCGGTGTGCGGCGCGGTGCGGCGATTTCTTCGGACACGTCCTCTTCGGCGATGGATTCGATCTCGTCATCCGTCTCGCTGGCGTGGTCCATAGCGCGATAGGGACGCTCGCCCTCGCTTGCTTCTTCAGAAGGTGCGGCGTTGCGGTCCTGGTCATGATCGTGCGCATGATCGTGATCATGGTCATGGCTCGGCGCGGCTTCGGGCGCGGCGGCGGCAGCGACAACGGGCACATCGCCCTCGTCATCGTCCAGATCGACCACGTCCATGCCCGTCGGGCCTTCTGTGACGGCATCCGAGGTCTTGACCTTTTCGGCCCGCTCTTGCGACCGCGCGGGGCGGCGACGGGTCCGACGGTTGTCTTCTTCCTCTTCGGCGCGCGCCAGCTGGCGCTCTTCCTCGATCAGCGCCTTACGGTCGGCGACCGGGATCTGGTAATAATCGGGGTGAATTTCGGCAAAGGCCAGAAATCCGTGCCGGTTGCCGCCATATTCGACAAAGGCCGCCTGAAGCGAAGGCTCCACCCGGGTTACTTTGGCAAGGTATATGTTTCCGGCAAGTTGGCGTTTGTTGACGGTCTCGAAGTCGAACTCTTCAACCTTGTTTCCATCCACCACCACAACCCGAGTTTCCTCGGCATGGGTGGCGTCGATCAGCATCTTTTTGGCCATGATGTTCCAATGCGCCCGGCCTGCCAAAAGCTCCGCCCGGGGATGGCCCGGGCGGCGGATTGACAGGGAAAAGGCGGCTTGTTCGGGCGAACCTGCGCAACTCAAAGCGGCGGGCCGTGCCCGGTGGGCACCCCTCGCCAGTCTTTGCCAATGTCGCACACGTCATCGCGTTTCACTTCGGACAGCCCTTCGGCCATCCACCTGTTAAATCCCGCATCGTCAATGACTTAGCGGGAAATGCCACAGCCTTGCGGCCGATCCGATTGCCCTGTCGGCGGCACGCATCGGGTGCCAGTCCTGCACGGCAAAGAATTCCTGCGCGAAAGCACAGCCCCCGCGTACCGTGACCCTAACGGGAAAGCGGACGAAATGACAATGGCCTTTCGTCGGGCAGCGCCCGGCACCGGGTCCGGTATCTCGCACCGCGGTCAGACCCGGCCCCTGCGCCCGCTCCCGCGACGGGCAAGGTCAGGCTCGCCCGGCCTGCCCGCCTGCTGGGGCAAAAGTTAACGAATGGTTGATTCGAGCCTGTAAGCTCTTGATTTTCTTGGGCGGGCCAGCTGTCCCTGCCCGGGACAGCCCCTGTCAGACATAGTCCCCCGGGTCAGCCCATACTTGGCCATCTTCTCGTTCAGGGTCCGGCGCGGCAGGCAAAGCTCTTCCATCACCGCCACGATCGACCCCTTGTGCCGCCGCATCGTATTGTCGATCAGCATCCGCTCGAAGGCTTCGACATAGTCCTTGAGCGGCTTGCCCTCGGTCGTCAGCGCCGGCCCCGCCGCCTCGTTGTCGGCCATGAGGAGCGAGGCAATCGACCCCGACCCCCGCCGGTTCTGCAACACCGCCCGCTCCGCGATGTTGACCAGCTGCCGCACGTTCCCCGGCCACGGCGCCTGCAGCAGCTGTGCAGCTTCCTGCGCCGTCACCTGCGGGGCATCGCAGCCGTATTCCTCGGCGAACTGTTCCGACAGGCGGGTGAACAGCTGCAGGATATCCTCTCCCCGCGTCCGCAAGGGCGGCAACAGGATCGTCATCGCCCCCAGCCGGTAGAACAGATCCGGCCGCAGCACCGCCTCAAGCGTGGTGTCGGGCGCATGCTGGTTGCAGATCGCGATGATCCGGGTTTCCGGAGGGGTACCCTGATCGTTGATGACCGTCAGCAGCCGCGACTGAAGCGGGTGGCTCAGCGCCTCGATATCCTCAAGGCACAAGGTGCCGCCCCGGGCTTCCTCGATCAGCGGCGGCGCCCCGTCTTCGGCCGGGCCGAACAGCCGCGCGGCAAGCTGGTCCTCGCCCCAAGCGGCGCAGGAGATGGCGACGAACTTCTTCGACGCCCGCGGCCCCACGGCATGCAGCGCATGGGCGACAAGGGTCTTGCCGGTCCCCGTCTCACCGTCGATCAGGACGTGGCTGTCGGCCTGCCCCAGATCAAGGATATCCTCGCGCAGCCGGTCCATCGCGGGGGAGGACCCGATCAGCTTCTTGATGATCGTGGACCCGTCCGACAGCTCCTTGCGCAGGGCCCGGTTGTCCAGCGTCATCCGCCGCGACTGGGTGGCGCGCTTGGCGAGTTCGGTCATCCGGTCCGGGTTGAAGGGCTTTTCCAGAAAATCGAACGCGCCCACCCGCATCGCCTCGACCGCCATGGGCACGTCGCCGTGGCCGGTGATCATGATCACGGGCAGGCCGCTGTCCTGCCCCATCAGCCGCTTGAGGAACGCCATTCCGTCCATCCCGGGCATCTTGATGTCGCTGACCACGACCCCCTGGAAATCCGGGCCGATGACCTTCAGCGCCTCTTCGGCGCTGGCGTAGGTTTCGGTGTCAAAGCCGGACAGGGCCAGCCACTGGCTGATCGACTGCCGCATGTCGGCCTCGTCATCGACGATCGCCACTTTCATTGCGCGGGCCATTGGGACCTCATCATTCTGCTGCTTCCTGTTTGTTGCCGAGGATCGGCAATTGCATCTCGAACACCGCCCCGCCGCCATCGCCGTTCCGCGCGGTCAGTCTGCCACCCAGATCGGTGACGATGCCCGAGGAGATGGCGAGGCCGAGCCCCACCCCTTCGCCGGGTTTCTTGGTGGTGTAGAAGGGTTCGAATAGGTTCTCGAGATCGGTGATCCCGTGGCCATTGTCCCGCACGCTGAGCGTCGCGGTTTCACCTGCCGACAGCAGGATATCGATCTGCGGCGTGCGGGTGTCCTTGGTCGCATCCAAAGCGTTGCGGAGGAGGTTGATGATCACCTGTTCCAGCCGGATACGGTCAGCCAATACCATCACCGGCTGGCGCGGCAGGCCCCGGCTGATCTTGACGACGCGGGCCTTCAACTGGGGTTCCATCATCGAAAGCGCCGATGACACGCAGGCGCGCAGGTCCACCTCTTCAAAGGCTTCGCCACCCTTGCGGGCGTAAGATTTCAGCTGCCGGGTAATCGCCCCCATGCGTTCGATCAGGTCGTCGATCCGCTGGAAGGAGGACAGCGCCTCTTCCGGTCGCTTGCGCTGCAGCAGCAGACGCGCGCCGGCAAGGTAGGTTTTCATCGCCGCAAGGGGCTGGTTCAGCTCGTGGCTGACGGCGGCAGACATCTCGCCCAGGGCGGCCAGTTTTGACGACTGCGCCAAGGTCAGTTCTGCAACCTCAAGGTCTTTCTGGACCTTTTCGCGTTCCGCAATCTCGCGCTGGAGGCGGACGTTCAGGGCGCGCAGTTCTGCAGATTCCCGCTGGAAAGACAGCGATCTTGACCAGGCCCGCCGCGACAGGATGTAGAAGGTGATGGCCATCAGGATGGCGAACCCCATGATCTGCAGCGCCAGAATCCCGTTCACCTGTTCGCGTACCGACCCGTAGGCGGTGAAGGTCTGGATCCGCCACCCCCGGAAAGGCACCCGCGCCTCGGTGCGCATCACGGCTTCGCCGCGCACATAGGCATCGGGCGGGTCTTGCGCCCAGTCGGCCGTGGCACGCAGCGCACGGGCAATGGCCGAGGGCGCATCGCGCAGCGCCAGCGCCTCATCAACCAGAAGGCCGCGCCAGCGTGATTCCGTGGCAAGGATCACCGTGCCCGAACTGTCGGTCACCAGAACCGCATCCTGCAGGCCGGACCACGCGCGTTCGTATTTCATCAGATCGACGGACACGACGATCACACCCAAAGTGCGGGCATCGGCCTGGACCGACCGCGAATAGACGAAATCGAACCCGCCCGAATCACGCTTTACGGCGGTGAAGATCGTTTCGTTCGTGCGTTGGGCATCGACGAAATAGGTGTCGTTGCGGTTGTTGGTGCCCAGAATGTTGCGGTTGGTCGCCCCGACCACACGCCCGTCATTGGCCAGAAGCCGGATCGAAGCGACGCCGATCTGCCCCTGCAGGGCGATCAGCTTTGCCGAGGTGGACGAAAAATTCCCGTCGCGCAGGGCCATCACCAGTTCCGGGTCGCGCGAGAGCAGCAGCGGCACGACCGATGTCCGCTGCAGTTCCGACATCAGGTTGCCGGTGTAGAGCGCCAGCCGCAGCTCGGCCCGGTTGCGGGTGTCGGCGGTGTAGCGGTCGGTCAGCAGGCGGTTCGACACCAGCACAACCACGACGGCCAGAATCACCAGCAGGCCAACGGCAAGCTTGACGCGCCAGGGCAGACCCTGGGCCGTGGTTGGAGACATGGATTGGTCAGCGCTGGACATGGCCGGCAGAGTAGGGCCGGGCTGATCGCGTCTCAAGCGGGGGGGCGTCAGGCCAGCGCCATCCCGCCCATCAGCGCAGCAAAGAGCGCGCGCCCGTCATCGCCGCCCAAAGTCGCCTCGGTGGCGCGTTCGGGATGGGGCATCATCCCCAGCACGCGGCGGTTCTCGGACAGGACCCCGGCGATGTCGGCCATGCTGCCATTCGGGTTGTCGCAATAGGTGAAGGCGATGCGGTCATCGCCTTGCAGACGGTCAAGCCCATCGGCGTCGATCGTGTAGTTTCCGTCATGATGCGCGATCGGAACCTGAATCTTCTGGCCCAGCACATAGGCCGAGGTATAGGCCGTGTCGGTGCTGGCCACCCGCAGCGTGACGGTCTTGCAGACGAACTTGAGGCCCGCGTTGCGCATCAGGGCACCGGGCAGCAGGCCCATTTCGGTCAGGACCTGAAAACCGTTGCAGATGCCAAGGACATAGCCCCCCGCCTCGGCATGGGCGCGGATGGCGGTGCTGATCGGCGATTGCGCGGCGATGGCGCCGCAGCGCAGGTAATCCCCGAAGGAAAACCCGCCCGGAACGCCGACCACATCGACGCCGCGCGGCAGGTCGGTGTCCTTGTGCCAGACGCGGGTGACGTCGAAGCCCGCGCCCTCAAAGGCGGTGGCAAGGTCACGGTCGCAGTTGGACCCCGGGAAGGTGATGACGGCGGCTTTCATGGGCGACTCCCCCGGTGGGTGCGAATGTCCGCCTCTTAGCGCAAGGCAGTGCAAAGGGCCACCCCTTGGCGCTGCGGTGCAGGCAGGCTAGGGTCGGCCCATGCTGACCGATCCCGCCCTTGCCGAATTGCGCGCCGTTTTTGCGGGGCGGCTGTCGGTTTCGCCGGCGGTGCTGGCAGAGCATGGGCAAAGCGAAAGCCTTGTGGCCGCTGGGGTGCCCGATGCCGTGATCTTCCCCGCATCGACCGCTGAGGTCGCAGCGCTGGCGGTCTGGTCGTCGCGCCACCTTGTCCCGCTGATCGGCTGGGGGGCGGGGACGTCACTGGAAGGCCACGCGCTTGCCATTGCCGGGGGGGTGGCGGTGGATTTCCGCGACATGGCGGCGGTGCTGGAGGTCCGGCCCGATGACCGGCTGGTCCGCGTCCAGCCCGGCATCACGCGTGAGGCGCTGAACCGCGAATTGCGCGCCACGGGGCTGATGTTTCCGGTCGATCCCGGGGCGAATGCCAGCCTTGGCGGGATGGCGGCGACACGCGCCTCGGGCACGACGGCAGTGCGCTATGGCACGATGCGCGACAATGTCCGGGGGCTGGAGGTGGTGCTGGCCGATGGCCGGGTGATCCGCACCGGGACCGGCGCGCCGAAAACGGCGGCGGGATATGATCTGACGGCGCTGATGGTCGGGTCCGAGGGGACCCTGGGCCTGATCACCGAACTGACCCTGCGCCTGCATGGCCAGCCCGAGACGGTGATGACGGCCGTCGCGGCCTTTCCGGGCGTGGGTCAAGCCGTGGATTGCGTGATGGCAACCATGCAGATGGGGTTGGTGCCGGCGCGGATCGAGTTTCTGGATGTGGAAACGGTGCTGGCCTGCAATGCGTTTTCCGGCCTGAGCCTGCCCCCAGCCCCGCAGCTGCTGGTCGAATTCCACGGACACCCGGAAGGCGTGGCCGAAGACACCCGCCGCTTCCGTGACATCGCCGAAGGCTTTGGGGCCGAAGGCCTGCAATGGGCCGAACGTCAGGAGGACCGCAGCCGCCTGTGGGCCGCGCGGCACAGCGCCTATCGCGCGATCCTTGCCTCGCGCCCCGGGGCGAAGGCGGTGGTGACGGATGTCTGTGTGCCGATCTCGCGCCTGTCGCAGGCGGTTGGGGAGACGCGGGCGGACATCGCCACCTCGGGCATCCCCGGACCGATCCTTGGCCATGTCGGCGATGGCAATTTCCACGCGATCCTGATGGTCAACCCCGCCGACCCGGGTGAAGTTGCCATCGCCAAGGCCCTTGCCGCCCGGATGGCCGACCGCGCCTTGCGGCTGGGTGGCACGATCACCGGTGAACATGGGATCGGTTTTGGCAAGCTGGGCCACATGGCCGCCGAACATGGCGAGGCTTGGGCCGTCATGGGCGCGCTGAAGCAGGCGCTGGACCCCTTGGGTATGATGAACCCCGGCAAGGTTGTGCCGGGTTAGCCCTGCTTAGAGGTCAAAGCTCGACCGGCGGAACAGGCCGTTGTCCACTTCGCGCTGGCGGCGTTCCAGATCAATGCGCGAGACCGAGGCGTTCAGATAGTCCCGCTCCAGTTCGGCAAGCGACGGGAAGTTGCGCAGGGACTTCAGTGATTTGAAGATATTGAGCATGGCAGTCATCCTTTGTTCTTGGACAAAACATAGGACGCCGCACTGCAGCATTACAGGCCGAAGTTGGGAAAGCCGTCATGCACAAGGCGCATAGCTATGTGCAATTGTGCCGCAACTGGCGGCAAAGTGCCTAACCTTGCAGCAACGCGCGGGCAGCGGCACGCGCGGCCTCGGTCACCGTATCGCCCGCGAGCATCCGGGCAATCTCTTCGATCCGTTCCGCGTCACTCAAGGCGGTGACCGTGGACAGCGTCTGATCCGCGACCACCCGCTTTTCCACCCGCCAATGCCGCGCCCCGAAGGCCGCGACCTGCGGCGAATGCGTGACGACCAGCACCTGCGCGCCACGGGCAAGGGCCTGCAGGCGGCGGCCCACGGCATCAGCGGTGGCCCCACCCACGCCACGGTCAATCTCGTCAAAGATCAGGGTCTGGCCGGGGGTATCGCCCGTAAGGCAGACCTTCAACGCCAGCAGAAACCGGCTCAGCTCGCCCCCGGACGCTATACGGTTCAAGGGCCCGGAGGGTGCGCCGGGGTTCGTCGCGACCGTGAAGGTCACGGCATCCACACCTTCGGGCCCGGGTTCACCAGCTGCAAACTCGGTGACGAAGACCGCGCGTTCCATCTTGAGCGGGGCGAGTTCGGCGGCCATGGCCGTGTCCAGCCTCGCCGCCGCCCCCTGTCTTGCCGCCGTGACCCGGCCCGCTTCGGCAGCATAGGACGCTTCCGCCGAAGCCACGGCTGTCTGCAACCGGGCGATTCCAGCTGCCCCGCCGTCAATTGCCGCAAGACGCGCGCGCAGGCCTTCGGCGAAACCGCCCAGATCGTCCGGCAACTGTCCATGTTTGCGGGCCAAAGCCCGGATTGCGAACAGCCGTTCCTCGGTCCGCTCCAATTCCCCCGGGTCGAAGTCCAGCGCATCAAGCGCCCCTTCGACGCCCGACTGCGCCTCGCCCAGTTCGATCAAGGCGCGGTTCAGGGCGGCAAGCGCGCCCTCCAGCCGGCCTTCGGCCTTGTCGGCAGCGCCTTCCAGCCAGCGCAGCGCATCGCGCATCCGCCCCTCGGCGCCGTCATCCGACAGGGCCGCCAAGGCCTTGGCCACATCTTCGCGGATCCGGGCGGCGCCCTGCATCAGGCGGCGGCGCGCATCCAACGTGGCATCCTCACCCGGTTCGGGGTTCAGCTTGTCCAGTTCGGCCACGGCATGGCGCAGGAATTCTTCCTCGGCCGCCGCGCGGGACAGGGTTGCCTCCGCCTCGGCCAGAGTGGCGCGGGCGGTGCGTTGCGCGGCCCAGGCGGCGCGCAGCGGGGCAAGGTCAAGACCGGCATAAGCATCCAGCAGCGCGCGGTGGCCACGCGGGTTCAGCAGGCCCCGGTCATCGTGCTGGCCGTGCAGTTCCACCAGATGATCCGACAGGTCGCGCAGCACATCGCCGGACACCCGACGGTCATTGACCCAGGCGGTCTTGCGGCCATCAGCGGTGTTGACGCGCCGCAGGATCAGCTCGCCGTCGGCCTCGATCCCGGCTTCGGCCAGCACGGCATGCGCGGCATGGCCGGGGGACAGGTCAAAGACCGCCGTCACCTCGCCCTGCGCGGCCCCTTGGCGGACCAGTTCCGCCCTGCCCCGCCAGCCCAGCACAAAGCCAAGCGCATCGAGCAGGATCGATTTGCCCGCCCCCGTTTCACCCGTCAGCACGTTCAGGCCCGGACCAAGGTCAAGGCTAAGCCGATCGATGATCAGGACATCGCGGATTTCAAGCGATAGCAGCATCACGGGCCCGCAGGATGGGCGATGCGCCCATCCGGGTCACAACCACTCGCCCCGGACCATCTGCCGATAGACCGACCGCAACCAGCTGTCCCCCTTGGCTTCCGGCGACAGGCCCCGGCCCTTCAGCAGGCGGAAACTGTCGTCATAGAAGGGCGAGGCCTGATAGTTGAAGCCCAGGATGGCGGCGGCCGTCTGCGCTTCTGCCTCAAGACCAAGGGCAAGATAGCTTTCCACCAACCGGTGCAGCGCTTCGGCGGTGTGGCTTGTGGTCTGGAAATCCTGCACCACGATGCGGAACCGGTTGATCGCGGCAGTGTAGTGCCCCCGCTTGAGGTAGTAGCGGCCAACCTCCATCTCTTTCGCGGCCAACTGGTCGAAGGCGAGGTCGAACTTCAGGATGGCAGAGCGGGCATATTCGCTGTCGGGGTAGGTTTCGATCACGTCGCGCATGCCGCGCAGGGCCTGGAACGTGATGCCCTGGTCGCGACCGACATCGTCGATCTGGTCATAGTAAGACAGCGCCATGAGGTAGAGCGCATAGGGCGCATCTTCGTCACCCGGGTAGAAATCAAGGAACCGCTGCGCGGCGTCGCGGGCTTCGGGGTATTTCTTGGCCTTGTGCAGAGTGAAGGCCTGCATGATCAGGGCGCGCTTGGCAAATTCGGTATAGGGATACAGCCGTTCGACTTCCTGGAAGTAGACGAGCGCGTCTTCGGGGTTGCGCGCCGTCTCAAGCTCCAGCTCGCCGCGCTTGTATATCTGTTCGGCGGTGAAAGTATCCAATGCGGGTCCGCGCGACCCGCCAGCACAGCCGGCAAGCACCGCCACCAGAAGCGCCGTCTTTAGAATCCCTGCGCCGGGCCTGTTGCCTGACATGTTCCGCCTATCCAAACCTGCTGCCCCCGTTCGGTGCTCGTATCTGGAGCCCCTGTCGGGACCTGTCGCCCGGGCGATTTGCCCAAACTTTGCCTCGTCCTAGCACAGAAAAATCCGGGGCGCAAAACGCCTTTCGTGACTTTCGCGCAAAGGAAATTTCTCAGATGCGTGAGGGCAGGTCGCCGACATGCACGCCAACACCGGGCAGCTTGCCCAGCGTCTGGGGCCCGCAGTCCACAAGGCGGTAGGCATCCGCATCCGCAAACAGCGCGCGCAGCAAGCGGTTTGTCAGCGCATGACCCGCCCGTTCGCCGGTATAGCGGCCCAGGATCGGGCCCCCGGCCAAAGCAAGATCGCCAACCGCGTCCAGCATCTTGTGGCGCACAGGTTCATCAGCGTAGCGCAGCCCGCCGGGCGAAAGCACCCGCGCGCCTTCAAAGACCACAGCGTTTTCCAGCGTGCCGCCAAGCGCAAGCCCCGCTTCGCGCATCGCATCGACATCCGACTGGCGGCAGAACGTCCGGCTGTCGGACAGTTCGCGCACGAAGGCCCCGTTGGCCATGTTCAGCCGCCGGGTCTGGGTGCCAATCGCGGCATCCTGGAACGAGATGCGGAAGTCGATCTCAAGCATGTCGGCGGGGTCAAGCCGGGCGATCGCATCACCGTCGCGGACTTCGACGGGCTTCAGCACCCGCACGGCGCGGACCGGGGCGTCCAGTTCGTCAAGACCAGCCGCAAGGAAGCCCTTCACGAAAGGCACGGCTGACCCGTCAAGAATCGGAACTTCGGGACCATCGATGTCAATCAGGGCATTGTGGATGCCGCTGCCAGCCAGGGCTGCCATCACATGTTCGATGGTGGAGACCGACACACCGTCCGCGTTTTCCACGACGGTACACAGACGCGACGGAGTCACGACATCCCAGCGGGCGGGAACCATGGAGTCGCGGCCGACCACGTCCGTGCGGCGGAACCAGACCCCGTGATCTGCAGCCGCCGGGCGCACGACCATCCGCACCGGCGCACCGGAGTGAAGGCCGAACCCGGTGAAGGTGGCTGGGGATATCAGACTATTCTGCACGTCTTGTTCGCCTCATGTGGCACGGGGCTTAGGGCCCGCGTCCGGTTAACCTTAGCTAGTCGCGCGGATGATGAAGCTCAACTCACTCTTTATGTCGGTTTGTGACAGGAAGATTTCAACGGCAACTCATTGATTCAAATAGAAAAGGCCCGGAACCCCGGGCCTTTTCCTGCAAAGATCTGCTGCCGTGTTTCAGTTCGCCTGACGGCGCAGGAAGGCCGGAATCTCGATCCGGTCCTGATCGGTTCCCATGTCGTGATCGTCTTCATAGGCCGTGACCGGCGGCTGTGCCCGGCCCGAGGCGGGGATGGGGCGCTCGCTTGCGGCTTCCAGATGACCGGCCATCCGGTTGATCAGCGACCCGATGCCAAAGCGCGGCTTGCCCGCGGCAGGGGCTGCGGCTGCGGGGGCTGGCTGCGCTGCAGGCACTGGTGCCGGACGGCCCGCAAACTTGGGTGCCCCACCAGCGGCAGGGCGCGCCACGGCGGCTTGCAGGCGGGCAAGCGCCTCGGGCGAGGGTTGACCGGCAGCGCGTGGACGGGGTGCCACGAAGACCGAGGGATCCTCCTCGATCGCGGCGGGGGCAGACCGGATCATCGACGGCTGCGGCGCGGCCTGCGGACGATAGACGGGCGGAGGCAGATCATCGGCAGGCATAGCCTCTGCCTCGATCTCGGCTTCGGTGGCCGCCGGATCGAAAAGCCCGGCTACGGTGGTTTCGACATCGTCTTCCATCGGCTGCCGCGCCACGGAAGCAGCCATCGCCGCAACCGGCTGCGGCATCGGGCGGGCCGCTTCGGGCTGATGGGCTGGGGTCAGCGTCAAGGGTGCGGCCATCGACCGGCGCGCGACAGGAACCTCAAGCTTGGCAGCCGAGGCGTCGATGCCCGTGGCCACGACCGACACACGGATGCGGCCTTCCATCGACGTGTCCAGGGTCGAGCCAACGATGATGTTGGCGTCGGGGTCCACCTTTTCACGGATGATGTTCGCGGCCTCGTCCAGCTCGAACAGGGTCAGGTCATGGCCGCCGGTGATATTGATCAACACACCCTTGGCGCCATGCAGGCTGATTTCATCCAGAAGCGGGTTGGCAATTGCCTTTTCCGCCGCCTGCACCGCGCGGTCTTCACCGCTGGCTTCGCCGGTGCCCATCATCGCCTTGCCCATCTCGTCCATCACGGCGCGCACGTCGGCAAAGTCGAGGTTGATCAGGCCGGGGCGGACCATCAGGTCCGTCACACCCTTGACGCCCTGATAGAGCACGTCGTCAGCCATCGCGAAGGCTTCGGTAAAGGTCGTGCGTTCGTTGGCCAGCCGGAACAGGTTCTGGTTCGGGATGATGATCAGCGTATCCACGACCTTCTGCAGGGCTTCGATCCCGTCCTCGGCCTGCCGCATCCGCTTGTTGCCTTCGAACTGGAAGGGCTTGGTCACGACGCCAACGGTCAGCACGCCCAGCTCGCGCGCGGCTTGCGCGATGATCGGGGCCGCACCCGTGCCCGTGCCACCACCCATCCCGGCAGTGATGAAGCACATATGCGCGCCGGCAAGGTGATCGACGATTTCCTCGATGGTCTCTTCCGCGGCAGCTGCACCGACGGTCGGTCGCGCGCCTGCGCCCAGACCCTCGGTCACTTTGACACCCATCTGAATGCGCGCATGGGCCCGGCTTTGCTGCAAGGCCTGTGCGTCGGTGTTGGCCACGACAAACTCGACCCCCTCAAGGGCCTGGTCGATCATGTTGTTCACCGCGTTGCCGCCTGCCCCGCCCACACCGAAGACGGTGATGCGCGGCTTAAGCTCTTCCCTTTCGGGGGTCATCGTCAGATTGAGTGCCATGGGTTTGCCCGTCCGTTTCTTGTCTGCCGCCTGTTTCTTTTCCGGCCCTGACTGCACCTGTCCCGCGTGCATCTGACCGACTTATCCCCGAATCTATCCACAACCCGGTAAAAGGTCACGAAAAAAAGATTGGAATACCGCAAAATCTGGGGGATTGCCTCCAGAATTCAGCGGTATTTCGCCCGGAGAGCTGGATATAGTGGTCACCAGTTGTCCTTGAACCATTTGACCGCCCGCCGCAGCGACCGTGCCGGGTAGCGTTCGGCGGGGATTTCGAAATCCCACCATTCGTCCTGCGGATGCGCCGCGAACAGGCACAGGCCCACCGCGCTGGCAAACGGCGCCCCCGTGGCGGCCTGCGGCAGGCCCTGCACGCGCAAGGGTCGGCCCAGCCGCACACGCTGGCCAAGGATGCGGGTCGCAAGGCCATCCAGCCCCGGGATCTGGCTGCCTCCGCCGGTCAGCACGATCTGCTGGCTGGGCAGGCTGTCAAAGCCGGCGGCATCCAGCGTGCCGCGCACTTCCTCAAGGATTTCCTCGACGCGGGGCCGCATGATGCCGATCAGTTCCGTGCGGCTGATCTGGCGGCGGTCCTTTTCCCAGTCGCCACTGTCGCCGCCAATGTCGATCATCTCGCGGTCATCCATGCCGGTGGCGTAAAGACCGCCGTGGCGGGTCTTGATCCGCTCGGCCACCGCCATCGGGACTTGCAGACCCTTGGAGATGTCGGAGGTCACATGGTCGCCGCCCATCCGCACAGAATCGGCATAGATCATGTGCTTTTTCATGAAGATCGACAGGCCCGTCGCCCCGCCGCCCATGTCGATGCAGGCCGCACCCAGTTCCTGTTCATCCTCCACCAGCGAGGAAATCCCCGAGACATAGGCAGACGACGCCAGCCCGGCGAGTTCAAGGTCGCAGCGCTTGATGCAGTACAGCAGGTTCTGCACCACATCGCCGTCGACTGACAGAAGGTGCATGTCGCAGGCCAGCCGGTGCCCGATCTGCCCGCGCGGATCGCCTAGGCCGGACCGGTGGTCCAGCGCAAAGTTGACCGGCTGAGCATGCAGCACTTCGCGGCCCTGCCCTAGGTCGGGCACGTCACAGGCGGCCAGCACGCGGCTGACGTCCTGTTCGGTCACGACGCTGTCTTGCAGGTCCAGATCGCCCGCAAGGCCATAGCTGCGCGGTTCGGCACCGGAGAAGCAGGCGATGACGTGGTCGACCCGCACGTTCGCCATCTTCTGCGCTGCCTGCACGGCGGTGCGAATGGCGCGCTCGGTTTCATTCATCACGGCGATTTCGCCAAAGCGCACCCCGCGTGACCGCGTGGTGGCCGCCCCGATCACCCGGAACTGGCTTTGCCCGGCCATGGGCCTGACGCCATCCTGTTCGCGCAGCCGGTCGGGACCGTCAAAGCGCAGGATCAGGCAGGCGATTTTCGATGTGCCCACATCCAGAATGGCAATCACGCCGCGCTGCATGGCAGCTTTCCGCATGTTCCGCATGGCACGTTGCGAGGTATAGAGATCGGTCACAGTTCGTTCTCCACGGTTTCGATGCCTTGAGCACGGCGCATCTCGGCAAGGGCGTTGGGGGTAAGGCGAAGGGTGGGTCGGTGGTCTGACCGCAGATCGACGGTCAGGATGTCGCGGTTCATGATGTCCTGGACATGGTCCAGCGCCAGCAGACGCTCCAGCGCCTGCACGGGGTTCTTCTCGGGCAGCAGCACACGCTGTTCACGGTCCAGCACGATGTCCCAGCGCCGTTCGCCCATGCGGACAAGGCCACGGATGCGGGGGGACAGCGGCCCCGCGGCGGCGATCAGGTCCAGCGCTTCGGGCGTGGCAAGGTCGGCCCCGTCGCCTGCGATCAGCGGCAGGTCCGGGCGGTCGCTGCGCGCGACAAGGCCTGCGACGCGGTGGCCGGTGTCATCGACCAGCGTCAGCCCGGTTTCCGTGCGCCAGATGGCCACGGGCACGCGTTCGGTGATCATCACCTGCAGCACGCCCCCCGACCGCACGCGCAGATCGGCCCGGCTGACAGCATCCAGCGCCTCGATCCGGGCGCGGACTTCATCAAGGTTGATGTCAAAGGACGACATCGGCAAGGTCAGCCCCAGCCGCGCACGCACGGCCTCGGCCAGATCGTCCGACGCCCCTTCGACACGGGCAAGCGAGACGCGGAATTCCGGCCGCGCTTCGAAATCGGCGCGCAGGTCGGCAAGTGTGGTGACAACCGCTTGCCTGCGGGTTTCATCCGACAGCCAGATCGTCACGCCGCCAATCAGCACCAGCATCGGCAACCCGGTGCGCAGAAACATCCGCACATAGGGCGTCAGCAGCATCCGCTGCGCGCGGTAGGCCCATTTCGACGGGGCCGGGTCGCGACGGACCGGGCGGGCCCCGGTGGGGCCGGAAGGACGGCGGGCGATCAGCGGTTGCATGACGCGTCCTTCACCATCCAGTCGCAGAACTGGGCAAAGCTCATCCCCTGCATCGCCGCCTGTTCTGGGGCAAGCGAGGTGGGCGTCATCCCCGGCTGGGTGTTGGTCTCCAACAGGATCAGCCCGGCCAGACCGCGGCTTTCGTCCCAGCGAAAGTCGGTGCGGCTGACGCCCCGGCATCTCAACGCCCGATGCGCGCGCAGGGCATAGTCAAGGCAGGCATCGGCAATGTCCTTGGGCACATTCGCGGGGCATTCATGGCGGCTGCCGCCGGGCTTGTATTTCGCGTCATAGTCATACCAGCCGTCGGTGATGATATCCGTCACCCCCAGCGCCCGGTCGCCCATCACGGTTGTGGTCAGTTCGCGCCCCGGCGCGTAGGTTTCCACCATCACCTGCGCGGGCATCGTCGACGCAAGCCGGGGCGCGTTCGACCCCGGATGCACGATATAGACCCCGACGGAGGACCCTTCGTTGTTCGGCTTCACCACATAGGGCGGCGGCAGGACATGGCCCGCCTCAACCGCCTCTTTCGTGGCGAGCACGCTGTTGACCACCGGAAGACCGGCCGCCGCGTAAACCTCTTTGGTCTTGGCCTTGTCCATCGCAAGCGCCGAGGCCAGCACGCCAGAGTGGGTATAGGGGATCGCCATCCATTCCAGCAGGCCCTGCACACAGCCATCTTCACCCCAGCGACCATGCAAGGCGTTGAAACAGACGTCAGGTTTGATGTCAGACAGGCGCAAGGCGAGGTCGGGGCCGCAATCGACCTCAACCACGTCATATCCAGCCTCCCGGAGGGCCACGGCGCATTCGCGCCCTGAAACGAGAGAGACCTCCCGCTCAGCGGAAAGCCCACCCATCAAAACCGCCACTCTGGGGGACATCCTGCTCGATGCGCCCGCCATTTACTGCCTCATCCGGGTCTTATGTGACCCGTGATATTGTTAGTCCTGCAGGAATTCTCCGACCCGCATGATTTCCCACTCTAACGTGATACCGCTTGATAGGAAAACCTTTTTTCGCACGTCCTCGCCCAGATTTTCCAGATCGGCGGCAGTTGCGCCACCGGCGTTGATCAGGAAGTTGGAATGCATGGGCGACATCTGCGCCCCGCCCAGCCTTGCGCCGCGCATCCCGGCGTCGTCGATGACTTTCCAGGCCTTCAGCTCATGCGTGTCATCGGCGGTCCCGGTGCTGCTGCGACCCAAGGGGTTGCGGAAGGTGCTGCCAGCGGACCTATCCTTGGTAGGCTGGCTGGCATCCCGCTTGGCAATCTGGTCGGCCATCCGCGCCTCAAGTTCCGCGGGGTCGCCCGGGGCTGCGCGGAAGGTGGCCGACAGAACCACCGCGCCTTCGGGCAGGTCACTTTGGCGATACCGCAGGTTCAGGGCGGCTGCGGGCACGGTCTGAACCTCACCAATCCGGGTGACTAGGCGGATTTCGACCAAGGCATCCGAGACATAGCTGCCATAGCAGCCCGCATTCATCCGCACCGCCCCGCCGATGGACCCGGGGATGGTGCGCAGGAAGGTCAGGTCCAGCCCGGCCTCAGCCGCGCGCTTTGCGACATGCGCATCCAGCGCCGCTGCCCCCGCAGTGACAAGGTCACCCTCGACCACGATCCCGTTGAACCCCCGCCCCAGCCGGATCACCACAGCCCGGATGCCGCCATCGCGCACGATCAGGTTCGACCCGACACCGATGGGAAAGACCGGAACGGCAGGGTCCAGCGCGGCAAGGAACGTGGCAAGGTCCGCCTCATCCGCTGGCTGGAACAGCCAGTCTGCAGGCCCGCCGACCCGAAGCCAGGTCAGATCGGAGAGCGGGCGGTTTGGCGTCAGGGCGCCGCGCGGGGTGGGAAGCGGTGTCATGCTGCGGGGATAGCCGGGTTGGCTGGTCGGCTGCAAGGGAAAGCCTGCCAAAGGCGGGGTCTAGCGCCCACGACGGCTGGCAAGCACGATGCCCAGCAATGCTCCAACCAGCGTCGGTGCCGCAAAGACAACCGCCGCTGCGACCAGACCAAGTCCGTCGTGAAAGTTCATCGACCGTGAACGCCACAGGATCATGGCCAGCGCGATCACGGCAAGCAGCGGCACCACCAGCGCCCGCTGCCAGCCATAGCGCCGGGCCATCCCCCAGCCGATCAGCCCTGCCACCAGTGCCGCGCCAAGACCCATGGCTACCAGATGCAAGTACATCGCGCGTCAGCCCAGTTGTCGGCGCAGCCAGCGCCAGAAATAGACCACCGGCCAGCGCAGGATCGACACCCCGGCGGCCAAGACCAGCATCCCCACGATCGGCCCGCCCTCATAGGTGATCCAGCCCAGCAGCGGCACGCCAATGGCGATCAGCACATAGGCCGCGCGCCAGTGATAATCGCGCGACGGAAACATCGCGATCACATTCGCCGCAATCAGCCAGATCAGGCACATCGCCAGGGGCAGGATCATTTCTCCAACTCCTTCGGCAGGGGCGCAGGCAGACCAAGCGCGCGGCGCAGGAAATACCGCAGCGGGTTGCGGAACATCGACAGGAAGGCAAAAAGCCCGACCGCCAGCCAGACCCAGCCATGCACCCAGCCGATCCAGACCAAAAGGACCGGCGCCGCGATCAGAAGCGCCACGCCCGGCACCATCTGCTGCCGCATCGGCAGCATGGCCACGATGGCCGAGGCAAGGACCCAAAGGCAGCCAAGGATCAGCGGCACGCTCATGCAGTTGGAACCGGTTGGGGAAGGGGACCAAAGGCCTTCGGCGGAACGGACAGGACCACGGGACCGGTCGCGCCCGTCATGCCGCGGCACCCATCAGCTTTGCCGGCAAGGCGTTGGCCCAGGCGCTGATCGTGCCTGCGCCAAGGCAGACCACCATGTCACCCGGCCGCGCCTGTTCGCGGACCAGCCGGGCAAGATCAGCCTCATCCAGCAGCGCGCGGGCGTGGCGGTGACCATGGGCGATCAGCCCCGCCACCAGATCATCCCGCGAGGCGCCGGGGATCGGGTCTTCCCCCGCCGCATAGACATCGGCAATGGCGACCACATCGGCATCGTTGAAGCAGGTGCAGAAATCGTCAAACAGGCTGGACAGGCGGGTAAAGCGGTGCGGCTGGTGGACCGCGATGATCCGGCCCTTTGTCGCCTGCCGCGCGGCCTTCAGCACAGCGGCGATTTCCACCGGGTGGTGGCCATAGTCGTCGATGATCGTGACACCATTCACCTCGGCCACCTTGGTGAACCGGCGGTTCACCCCGGCAAAGCCGGCCAGAGCCTCACGGATCTCGTCCTTCTTCATCCCCAGATGCCGGGCCACGGCCACGGCTGACAGGGCGTTGGAGACGTTGTGATCCCCCGGCATCGGCAGGGTGCAGCCCTCGATCACAATCCCCTCGGCCTGCAGAGCAATATCGAAATGCGCCACGCCATTTTCATAGGTCAGGTTCTGCGCCCGCACGTCGGCCTGGGCGTTGAATCCGAAGGTCACCACGCGGCGGTCGGTCACCTTGCCGACCAAAGCCTGCACTTCCGGATGGTCGGTGCAGCACACCGCAAGGCCATAGAACGGGATGTTCGACACGAAATCGAGGAACCCCTTGCGCAACGCGTCGAAGGTCCCCCAATGCTCCATGTGCTCCGGGTCGATATTGGTCACGATGGCAATCGTCGCGGGCAGGCGGTTGAAGCTACCGTCGCTTTCGTCGGCCTCCACCACCATCCATTCGCCAGCGCCAGCGCGGGCGTTCGACCCATAGGCGTGGATCACGCCCCCGTTGATGACCGTCGGATCAAAGCCGCCCTTGTCCAGCAGCGTCGCCACCATCGTCGTCGTCGTCGTCTTGCCATGCGTCCCGGCGATGGCGATGTTCGACCGCATCCGCATCAGTTCCGCCAGCATTTCCGCCCGGCGCACGACGGGAAGTTTGCGCCGCCGCGCCTCTTCCAGTTCGGGATTGCCCTTCTTGATCGCGCTCGAGATGACGACAACCGCCGCTTCGCCGATGTTCTCGGCCCGCTGGCCCTCATGGAACACGGCCCCCAGCTTGACCAGCCGGTCGGTGATCTTGGACGCCTTGGCATCCGACCCCTGCACCCGGTAGCCCAGCGTCATCAGCACCTCGGCGATGCCGGACATGCCGATGCCGCCGATGCCCACGAAATGGATCGGGCCAAGTTCCAGCGGCAGCTTGGTTGCGGCTGCGTTCATGATGCATCTCCTGCCAGGTCTTCGACCAGTGCCACCAGACGGGCAGTGGCGTCGGGCTTGCCCTCGCCCAGGGCACTCCGCGCCATGGCCTCGGCCGTGGCGGGGTCTTCCAAGATCGCGGCGATGTGGCCTGCAAGCATTGCCGCGTCAAGCGCCTTTTCCTGAATCACGACCGCTGCCTTCGCGTCAACCAGCCCGCGCGCGTTGGCCGTCTGGTGGTCGCCCGTCGCCGCCGCATAGGGGATCAGGATCGCAGGCCGCCCGATCACGCTGACATCGGCAACCGAGGATGCACCCGACCGCGAGATGACCAGCTGCGCCTCGGACAGGCGGCGCGGGATGTCGTCGAAGAAGGGGGCAATCTCGGCCCGCACACCTGCCGCCTCATAGGCTTCGGCGGCGCGGGTCGCATCCTCGTCGCGGGCCTGATGCGCCACGCGCAGGTTGGCGCGCAGGCTTTCCGGCAGCAGCGCCACAGCGGCAGGCACGACGTCCGACAAGACCCGCGCCCCCTGGCTGCCGCCGATCACGACCAGTGCCATCGGATAGTCCCCCGGCGCGATATAGGGCGCCGCCGCCCGGTCCAGCACGGCCTGACGCACCGGATTGCCGGTGGGCTCTCCACTCACGCCGGCAGGCAGATCGGTCGGCCAAGTCCCGCAGGCCACCTTGTCGACCCGCCGCGCGAATACCTGATTGACGCGCCCCAGCACCCCGTTCTGCTCATGAATCATCCGCGGCCGCCGCAAGACCCATGCCGCCGTCAGCGCCGGGATCGACGGATAGCCGCCGAACCCCACCACGACGGTCGGACGGTCGCGCAGTTGCGACCAGATCGCCCCCAGCACCCCGCCCGCAATCCGCAGCGGCGCCATAAGCTTGGCCGCCACCCCGCCCCGGGCAAAGGTGGCCGACGCGACCCGCTCCACCACCACATCAGCCGGAAAGCCGCCCGCATAGCGCGCGCCCCGGTCATCGGTGGACAGCTTTACCCGCCAGCCGCGCGCCAGCATCGCCTCGGCCAAGGCTTGGGCGGGGAACATGTGGCCCCCCGTGCCTCCGGCGGCGATGAGAAGCAGCTTGGCCATCAGCGCCCCCGCCGGAAGACATCGCTCATCTGCCCACGCGGCCGGGCGCGGGTCAGGGCCAGAAGCATTCCCATCGTGATCCCCGCCGCAATGACCGACGACCCGCCATAGCTGACGAATGGCAAGGTCATCCCCTTGGCGGGCAGCAGGCGCACCGCGACGCCCATGTTGATCATCGCCTGCACGCCGAAGATGCAGGCCAGACCCGCGCCCGCCAGCCGGGCAAAGGGGTCACGCTCATGCAGCAGGCGGCTCAGCGACCGGACCACGATGACGCCGTACAGCGCCAGAATGATCAGCACCAGGATCAGCCCGTATTCTTCCGCCGCCACCGCGATGATGAAATCGGTATGCGCGTCGGGCAGCGACCATTTCACCTGCCCCTCGCCCACGCCCACGCCGAAGAACCCGCCTTCCTGAATGGCGTTCGCCGCATAGCCAAGCTGCGTGCGCGGGTCCACGTCCGGCGACAGGAACCCGTCGATCCGGCGGGCGAAGTGTTCGCTCGATTCGTAGAACACCAGCCCGGTCAGCCCCACGATCCCGCCCACGACCACGATCAGCGTCATCGGAGCCCCGCCGACAAAGTAGATCACGCCCCAGGCGAAGATGATCAGCGCCGACTGGCCAAAGTCCGGCTGCATGGCAAGAAAGGCGACAACGACCAGCGTCAGCGCGAAGGATATCGTCTTGCCCGGCGGCCCGGCCAGATCCTGCGCCGAAGCGATCAGCCAGGCCACGACGATCACAAAGCCGGGTTTCAGGAACTCGGACGGCTGGACCGACGCGAAACCCAGCGAAAACCACCGGACCGCGCCTTTGCCGAAATCGGTGCCGAACAGCGGCAACAGCATCAGCGCGACCATCGACACCGCAAAGCCCAGGACGCCGATCCGCCGCACCATCGCAGGCGACATCATGGAAATGGCGATCATCACGACCAGCGCCACGCCGCCAAAGAAGGCCTGTCGCTGGACATAGTAGAACGGCTCCAGCCCGTTGCGCGTGGCAAGGGGGACCGAGGCGGCAAGCCCCAGCAACAACCCGATGCCAAACAGGACAAAGACCGAGGTCAGCGTCCATTTGTCGATCGTGCGCCACCAGCGTGGCAACACCGGTTCCGTGACCCTAATGGGATTGGAACCATAGACCATCTCAGTCATGGGAAAACCGCCCGAATACGCCTGCTCTGCCTTCACGCCCGGATGTGTCCCCCGGGTCTGCGGGAAAGAGTAGCGAAGATCACCCCTTCTGACCAGTCAGAAAGAGGGCTCGCCGCTGCCGAAGCCGCAGACAAGTCCCATTTTCCACCCGTGCCACGATCGTCAGGGCAGCATTGTTGCTTGCCGGGTCCGTTGATCGCTGCCGTCCGCCTTGGGACAGGCAAGCGCTGCCCCTTTCCTCGCCGGCTTGTCCACTTTTTGCGCAGGACCAGCAATCTTGCCTTTCTTACCGAATCGTTATATAAGGGTTTAGTTATTAATTGGAGTGCAGACATGCCCCGTCGCCCGGCAAAACCAACTACGCCGCGCCACCTCCCCAGCTCTGGGCACGGTCGCCCCGCGATTGACCGCCGCAGCGCGACCGTCGACCCGCAGGCCCTGCCGGATGGCTGGCGCATCCCCCAACCGCAGATCCGGGCACCCGAATGACCCAGCTTGACGCCGCTTTCGCCGCCCTGTCCGACCCCACCCGTCGCGCCATCCTTGCCCGTCTGGCGCAGGGTGAGGCGACGGTGCAGGACCTTGCCCGCCCCTTCCCGATCAGCCAGCCCGCCATCTCGCGCCATCTGAAGGTGCTGGAGGATGCCGGCCTGATCGAAACCCGCATTGACGGCACCTCTCGCCCCCGCCGCCTGAACCCCGAGGCGGTTGCCCAGCTTTGGGACTGGCTGGGCCAGTACCGCGCCCTGTGGGAAGCCCGCTATGCCCGGCTGGACGATGTGCTGGCCGACCTTCAGCAAAAGGACCAGCCATGACCGCCCCCCAGACATCCCCCCCGCTCAAACTCGTCACCGATGGCGACACGCGCATCATCGTCACCCGCCACCTCGCCGCCCCGCCAGCGCTGGTCTTCCGTGCCCATACCGAAGCTGACCTGATCCGGCGGTGGATGCTGGGCCCGGATGGCTGGACGATGCCCGTCTGCCACTCTGACCCCCGCCCGGGGGGCACGTTCCGCTTTGAATGGTCGAACGGCGCAGGGCACAGCTTTCATGCAACCGGCGAATATCTTGAGGTCACACCAACCCGCATCGTCCATGTCGAGCGGATGTTCCTGCCGGACCCCACCCCCGACAACCACGTCGAAACCCGCTTTGACCCTGCGGCAGGCGGCACCCTGCTGACGATGACGATGACCCTGCAATCCGCCGAAGACCGCGCCGCGATCCTCGCCTCTGGCATGTCTGATGGGTTGGAGGTCAGCTACGCCCGCCTTGAAACCATTCTGGAAGGGGCCTGACATGTCCGCCACCCTGCAACTGTCCATGGTGGGCGAAACGGACCTTGTCCTGACAAGGACCTTCAACGCCTCACCCGCCCTTTTGTGGCGCGCGCTGACCGATCCGGCGATCCTGCCCCGCTGGCAATGGGCGCAGGACTGGCCCATGGTCCAATGCGACATGGACCTACGCGAAGGCGGCGCGTTCCGCTGGGTCTGGCGCACCGCACCTGACCGCCTGATGAAGGTCCAAGGTCGTTTCCTGACCGTCAAGGCGCCACTCCGGCTGGTCCATACCGAGGTGTTTGACGACGATTGGACCGGCGGGGAAACCACCGTCACCCAGACCCTGACCGAAATCGCCCCCCAGACAACACGCCTGTCGATGACCGTCCGCTACCCCAAGCCCGAAGCCCGCGCGGCGGCAGCGGCTGGCGGCATGATCCCCGGCATGGAAGAGGCCTATGCCAAGCTTGATGCGCTGTTCCCCCGGCTGCTGGGGGAACTTCGCGGTACCGACTTCCGCCTTGTCGCCACGGGTGACCGCCAGATCACCGTCACCCGCAGCTTCGCCGCCCGAAAGGCCGCCGTCCTGCGCGCCCATACCGACCCCGCCCTTCTGCGGCGCTGGATGGGCAGCCCCGACATGCCGCTTGCGGTCTGTGAGATGGACGCCCGACCCGGCGGCGGCTTTCGCTATGTCTGGGTGATGCAGGATGGCACTCGCATTGCCCTGACGGGCACCATCCTCACCCTGACTGACAGCAGCATCACCCATACCGAGGTGTTTGATCCCGACTGGACCGGGGGCCCGACCACCGTAGTCACCACCTTCACCGAACAGGCTGGCCGAACCGCCGTGCGGGTGGACATCACCTATGCCACCACCCCGGCGCGCGATCAGGTCCTTGCCTCGGGCATGGGCGAAGGCATGGCCGGGTCCTACGATCTGCTGGAAGGCCTGCTGGCAGCCGGATCATCGGCCCAGGACTGACAGCCCTTGCCGTTCCGCCCCTGTTGCCGCAGCCTTCCTGCAGGACAACAACAGGAGCACCCCATGAAGGTCGGCATCATCGGCTCCGGCATGGTTGGCAGTTCGGCGGGCTTTGCGCTTGCCCTTGGTGGCGGGGCCAGCGAGATCGTCCTGATCGACCAGAACCCCGCCCGCGCCATGGCGGAGGCCGAGGATATCTCGCATGCCGTTCCGTTCGGGCGGCCTGTCTCCGTGCGGGCCGGCGACTATGCCGACCTTGCGGAGGCAGGCGTGGTCATCCTTGCAGCCGGGGTCAGCCAGAAACCCGGCGAAACCCGGCTTCAACTGCTGGAGCGTAATGCCGAGGTGTTTCGCACCGTCATCGGCGCCGTCACCCGGGCCGCACCTGATGCGATCCTGCTGGTGGCAACCAACCCGGTGGACGTGATGACCCATGTCGCCACCCGCCTGTCCGGCCTGCCCCCGGCCCGAGTCATCGGGTCGGGCACGATCCTTGACACCGCCCGGTTCCGCAGCCTGCTTGGACGCCACCTTGGCATCGCGTCGCAGTCGGTGCATGCCTATGTGCTTGGCGAACATGGCGACAGCGAGGTGTTGGGCTGGTCCGCCGCCCGCGCTGGGTCAGTCCCCATTGCCTCCTTCGCCGCGCAGGTCGGGGCTGCGATCACCGTCGCGGTCCGGGCCGAGATTGACCAAGGCGTCCGCCGCGCCGCCTACCGGATCATCGAAGGCAAGGGGGCCACCTGGCACGGCATCGGCGCAGGGCTTACCCGCATCGTCCGCGCGATAGCGGCCGATGAGGGCGCGGTGCTGTCCATTTCCACCCGCACCCTCGACATCGGCGGGGTGCCAAGTGTCACCCTGTCGCTGCCACGTGTCATCACCCGTAGCGGCATCACCGCCGAACTGCGGCCCGAACTCGATGCGGTGGAAACCAAGGCCCTCGCCGCATCGGCCTCCCTGCTGGCCGAAACCGAGGCGACGCTTGCCCTCTGACCGCTAGACCCCGTAGACCCGCCGCGCCGTCCCCTGAAAGATCGCAGACTGTTCATCCGCCGACAGGTCGGCCAACATCTGGCGTGTCATGTCGATCCAGCCCGGCAACCCGGCCCCAAGGTCCACCACCGGCCAATCGCCGCCCCAAAGCATCCGGCCCGGCCCGAACGCCGTGAGCAGGTAGTCGACATAAGGCCGAACCACTACCGCAGATGCCGTCCCCGGCGCGCAATAAGCCGTGATGCCCGACAGCTTCACCGCCACGTTCTGGAACGGGGCAATCGCATCGATGCCGGCTTTCCAGACCTCCCAATCTCCCGCCGCCACATCCGGCACGCCGCAGTGGTCCAGCACGAACGGCTGGTCCGGGCAGGCCCGCAACAGATCGACCCCGACCGGGATCAGTTGGCGCGACAGGAAGTTCAGATCGAACGGAACCCCCGCCCGCCCGATCTTGCGCAGGTTCCGCCGAAAGGTGGCTGTCTGCGACACCTCATCCGGCACCACATGCAGGATGCGACGAAAGCCCACCACGCCCAGCCCCCGCGCCTCGTCCAGCCAGGCGTCAAACCCTGCCTCCACCTCGGGCCGGATGCTGGCGATCTGCCCCAGCATCGCCACCCCGCCGACCGAGGTGCCGACCATCCCCGCCACCAGCCGGGCCTCGGTCTGGTAGTCGGCGTCATCCACCCCGGTTTCCATGAAAATCGTGGCCGCCACTCCCTTGCCAGCGACCAGCCCGGCATAATCCTCGCGCGTGAAGTCCCCCGCAAGCGCGGGCATCCCTTCGGTCCAGGCATAGCCGATCCGGTCGCGCAGGATCAGGTGCTGGTGCGTATCGATCAGGTCCATCACTCCCCCCTCAGCCATTCGCCAGCCGCACGTCAGGCGCGACAGAGCCATCCCGCACCAGTCGCCCGTTCGGCAGGTCGTTCTCTTCCAGCTTGGTCGCAATCTCGGCCTCGGTCAGGCCAAGGCCCTCCCACCGGCCCCGCAACCGTGCCCGGAGGACCGATTCCGGCACCTCGACCATCACCGTCAGGTCGAACACCGGGCGCAGCCGGTCCCAGGGTGACTGGTCCAAAAGCAGCCAATTCCCTTCGACAAGGATCACCGGCACCGAGGCTGGGATCAACCGCGCCCCGGCGCGGGCAATCTCGATCTGGCGGTCAAAGACCGGAACCGCCACCTCGGCCTCATCCCGGGCCCGCAGCCGGGCCAGCGTGTGGTAAAGCCCGCCCACATCAAAGGTATGCGGCGCACCTTTGCGGGCGCGCAGACCGGCGGGCACCAGATAGAGGTCGTCGTAGTGAAAGCCGTCCATCGGCAGCACCATGGCCTGACCGCTGGCCTGTTGATTAAGCCGCCCAGCCAGATCCTCCACCAGTGTCGATTTTCCCGATCCCGGTGCCCCCGCGATGGCGACGATCACCCGGCCCTGCCCTGCGCGCGCAGCCAGACCTGCCACCTGTTCCGCCAGCCGTGCCAGATCGGCCCCGTTGTCTGCCATTGCCAGCCACTCCCGCGTTTCCTGCGGGCAAGATGGCCGAAGCCACTGCCCGCGCGCAAGCCCGCTGGACGCGGCCGCCCGCATGCCCCACCTTGCGCCAGACCCGACACAGGACCCGCCCCATGACCGACCGTCCCGATCTGCCAACCCGCGCCACCCGCGCCGCGACCGAGATTGCCGAGGCCGCCGCCGCCATCGACCCCGCCGCCTTTGACCGCCTTGTCGAAGCCCTTGCCACCGCGCGCCGGATCGCCATCACCGGCGCGGGGCGTGAGGGGCTGATGATGCGGGCCCTTGCCATGCGGCTTTACCACCTTGGCCTTGACGTGCATGTGGTGGGCGACATGACCTGCCCGCCGCTTGGGCCGGACGACCTGCTGTTCGTCAGCGCCGGGCCGGGGGACTTGTCCACCATCACCGCCCTTGTCACCACAGCCCGCGCCGCGGGGGCCAAGACGCTGTGCCTGACGGCCCAGCCGGACGGCCCCACCGCCCGCGCTGCCACACAAATCGTCCACCTGCCCGCCCAGACCATGGCCAGCGATCAGGGTGCCTCCCCGTCGATCCTTCCCATGGGATCGGTCTTCGAAGGGGCGATGTTCCTGATCTTCGAACTTGTCGTCCTTGCCCTGTGCGACCGGCTTGGCACCACCCCCGCCGGGATGCGCGCGCGGCATACCAATCTGGAATGACCGCCCTCCATCCCGCCACCAGCAGCATCGACAGCCCGCCCCGCCAGCGCTAGGGTCACGACCGACCGCCCGGTCCAGCACTTTGCCGCTGGCCAAGCCGGGCCCCATTGATCCGGCAGATTTCAGCGCATGACGCCCGCCTTTCCAACCGCCCTTTCCCCCGCCTTTTCGATGGCCGCCTTTCTGGCCGAAACCGGCCCCCTCGCCCCCACCAAGGCCGAACGCGCCCTGCTTCAAGCCACCGCCGAAGGCAGCCTGTGCCGTCTGTCCGACAGCCTGCCAGACCCCGAAGACCCAACGGCCCCCCGCATCCGGGCTGCCCTGCTGCAGCACCTTGTCACCGGCGGCTGTGACCTTGCCCCCGTTGCCCCCGCCGGGGTCCGCGTGCTTGGCGCGGTGATTGTCGGGCCGCTGACCCTGAACTTCGCCACCGCACGGGGCGAGACCGACCTGCGCGCCTGCGCCTTCACCGACCCGATCAACGCGCGCCGCGCGCAACTGGTGCAACTGGTCCTGTCCGGCAGCCGCTTTCCCGCCCTTCTGGCCGAAGGCCTTGCCGTCGAGGGGTCCGTCTTCCTGATCGGTGTCACCTGCCCCGGGCGGATCTCGCTTGCCACAGCCAGCATCGGCGGCCAGCTTGCGCTGCACGGCGCGACCATCGGCCCCCTGACGGCCCAAGGCGCAAGGATCGGCGCTTCGGTCCATCTGCGGGCAGCAGATGGCCAGCCCTTCACCGCAACGGGCGAGGTGTCGCTCGCCAGTGCCGAGATTGGCGGGCAACTCGCCTGCGATGGCGCGCGGATCACCAACCCGGGCAAGATCGCCCTGAACCTGCAGCGCGCCCGTATCGCGGGCGATGCCGTCTTTCGCGCGCAAGGCAATTTGCCGTTCCAGACCGAAGGTGAGGTTCACCTGTCCGGCGCCGACATTGCCGGTCAGCTGGATTTCGCCGGGGCGCATCTGTCAAACGCAGGGGGCCATGCGCTTTTCGCCCCAAGGATGCAGGTCGGGGCCGAATTCTTCTGGCAGGACGTCACCGTTGCCGCCGGCGATGTTCACATCCCCTCGGCCCATGTCGGCGATCTGGTCGATGATCTGGCCAGCTGGCCGGACGCGGGCCGCACCTACCTTGACGGCTTCACCTATGACCGGATCACCCGCAACGCCCCGGTGGATGCCGAAACGCGGCTGCAATGGCTTGCCCGTGCCACCCGACGCGATGGCAAGTTCCTGCCGCAGCCCTATACCCAGGCCGCAGCCACGCTGGCCCGCATGGGGCATGAGGCCGAGGCGCGCCAGATCATGGCCGAACAGGCCCGCCTGAAAGGCCATGCCCGCCGCGCCACCCGCCGCGCGCGGGGTGGGCCGCTGGCGCCACCCATCATCGCCTTCGACTGGCTCTGGGACCGCGCGGCCCTGCTGATCGTCGGCTACGGCTACCATCCGTTCCGGTCGCTGCTGTGGCTTCTGGCGCTGTCGCTTCTGTCTGCCTTCCTCGCCCTGATGGCGTGGGACGAAGGCAGCATGGCACCGAACAATGACCTGATTGCCGCATCAGACGGCTGGCAGGCAATTCTGGCGCAGGACTGCGTGCCAGACCCCACCCCCGGCTGCCTTGAAAACCCCGCCGACTTCTGGAATGGCGTCGATGGGCCGGGTCTTGACTGGGAAAGCTTTCACCCGCTTGCCTATGGCGTCGATGTCGTGGTCCCGGTGTTGGAGCTTGGCCAGACCCAAAGCTGGTCCCCGTCCAAGGATCGCGGGCCATGGGGGCACACCCTGTGGTGGGCGCGCTGGTTCCTGATGCTGGCCGGCTGGGTTGTCACCGCCCTTGGCGCCGCCGCCGCGACCGGGATCATCCAGCGCGGCACGCCGACCTGACCCGTCAGCCGATCAGCGCCCTGACCTGCGCGGTGAAATCCTCGCCCCGCTTTTCAAAGTTCGGGTACTGGTCGAAACTCGCCGCCGCCGGGGCCAGCAGGACCACATCACCCGCCACAGCCTCAGCCGCCGCGCGGGCAACCGCACGCTCCATCGTCTCGCAGATTTCATGCGGGGTGTCGCCAAGCTGCAGCGCGAAATCGCGGGCGGAATGGCCAATCAGATAGGCCTTCACGACCGAACCAAGATGCGGCTTCAGCCCGGCAATCCCGCCATCCTTGCCTAGCCCCCCGGCGATCCAGCGGATCTTCGGAAAGGCTTGCAGCGCCTTCGCCGCGCTATCCACATTGGTGGCCTTGCTGTCATTCACGAACCGGACCCCGCCCTTTTCGCCCACCAGCTGGCTGCGGTGCGGCAATCCGGCAAAGCTGTGCAGCGCGCCCTCGATCAGCTTGGGTGCCAGCCCAAGCGACCGGCAGGCCGCATAGGCCGCGCAAGCGTTCTGGTGGTTGTGCGCCCCGGGCAGACCCTTCACCTCGCGCAGGTCGACGCTGGCCACCTGCCGCCCCTTGCGCCATTCGGCCAGAAACCCCTTGCGGACGAAGACCGACCAGCCGAACCCCTCCAGCTTCTGCCCCGAGGAGATGCGGATCACCCGGTCATCCATCGGCCCCTGCGCCATCTGCCCGGCCAGAAACCACCCCTCGGCCTCATCCACGCCGATGACGGCCCGGTCCGGCCCGCCTTGGGTGAACAGCCGCGCCTTGGCCGCGAAATAGCCGCCCATGCCGCCATGGCGGTCCAGATGATCCGGGGACAGGTTGGTGAACACTGCCACATCCGGCGTCAGCGCGCGGGCCAGTTCGGTCTGGTAGCTGGACAGCTCCAGCACCACCACCTCACCGTCCAGCGGCGGGTCGATGGACAGCACGCCTTTCCCGATATTGCCCGCCATCTGGGTGGGGCGGCCCGCGACCTCAAGGATATGATGGATCAGGGCGGTCGTGGTGGACTTGCCGTTCGATCCCGTCACGGCCACCACTTTCGGCGGCGTCTCCATCTCGGCCCATTCCGACGAGGCGGCGCTTTGGAAGAACAGGCCGATGTCATTGTCGACCGGCACCCCCGCGGCAAAGGCGCGGGCAATCACCGGATGGGGCGCCGGATAAAGATGCGGGATCCCGGGCGAGGTGATCAGCGCCGCCACGCCGTCCAACGCACCGTGGCGGGTCAGGTCGGTCAGGGTGAAGCCGTCCGCCTCGGCCTTCAGACGGGCCTCGGGGCTGTCATCCCAAAGCAGGGGCTCTGCCCCCCCGGCCTGCAAGGCCACCGCCGTGGCAAGGCCCGACCGGCCAAGGCCAAGCACAGCGACCTGTTGGCCTGAGTAACCCTTGACCGGGATCATGGCACGCGCCCCCTTGTTGCCCCCCGGCAGGGATAGGGGAGGATGGGCGAAAGGGAAAGGGGCAGCAATGCCCCCTGTCGCGCTTGGCCAAAAGGTCAGGTCGTCGCGGTGTTTTAGCCGACCGTACCGGTAGAGGCAGGGTCGCTACCGGACCTTCAGCGTTGCCAGACCGATCACGGCCAGAATCAGGCTGATGATCCAGAAGCGGATGACGATCTGCGGCTCGGCCCAGCCCTTCTTTTCGAAATGGTGGTGGATCGGTGCCATCAGGAAGATCCGCTTCTTGGTGCGCTTGTAGTACAGCACCTGAATGATCACGCTCAGCGCTTCGACGACGAACAGCCCGCCGACGATGGCCAGCACGATCTCGTGTTTGGTGCAGACGGCAATCGCCCCCAGCGCGCCGCCCAATGCCAGTGACCCGGTATCCCCCATGAACACCGCCGCCGGGGGGGCATTGTACCACAGAAAGCCAAGCCCCGCGCCGAAGAGGCCCGCGGTAAAGATCAAAAGCTCGGCCGTGCCGGGGACCGCGTGGACGCCAAGGTCAGTCGCAATCGCGCTTGACCCGACGACATAGGCGATGATGCCCAGCGTCACGCCTGCGATCATCACCGGCATGATGGCCAGCCCATCCAGCCCGTCGGTCAGGTTCACCGCATTCGCCGCCCCCACGATCACGATCATGCCGAAGGGGATGAAGAACAGGCTCAGGTTCAGAAGCAGGTCCTTGAACAAGGGGAAGGCCAGCTGGTTTGCAAGGGCCTCCGGGTGGAACATCGACGCGGCATAGGTGGCCAGCGCCGCGATCAACAGGCCAAGGCCCATCCGGACCTTGCCCGAGACGCCCTTGGTGTTCTGCTTGGACACCTTGGCATAGTCGTCGGCAAAGCCGATCAGTCCGAAGGCAAGGGTAACCAGCAGGACGATCCAGACATAGGGGTTGTCCAGCCGCGCCCAAAACAGCGTGGAAAACAGCAGCGACGACAGGATCAGAAGCCCGCCCATCGTGGGCGTGCCCGCCTTGGACAGGTGCGATTGCGGCCCGTCATCGCGGATCGGCTGGCCCTTGCCCTGCTTGCGGCGCAACAGGTCGATCAGCGGCTGACCGAACAGGAACCCGAAGATCAGCGCGGTGACAAAGGCCCCACCGGCGCGAAAGGTGATATACGCGAAGAGGTTGAAGAAGCCCCCGCCGTCAGAAAACTCGGTCAGCCAGAAAAACATTTAGGGGGTTCCTTCTATCGGCGCAGTCCCCTGCCCCATTTTCCGCAGCGCGTCAACGATCAGGCTGACCTTCGAACCCTTCGAGCCCTTGACCAGAAGGATGTCGCCCGCGTCGATCAACACCCGGGCGCGCGGCAAAAGGTCGGCAGCCGTTGGCACCCATTCGCCACGCTGGGCGCGCGGCAGGGCCTGATGCAACGCCTTCATCCGGGGGCCGACGCAATGGATGACATGGATCGCCGACAGACCGGGATGGCGGGCAATCTCGGCATGCAGGGCAGCCTCGGTCGGGCCAAGCTCCAGCATGTCGCCAAGGATGGCGATGCGGCGGCCGCCACCGACCCGGCCGATGCCGTCGGTGGGCCGGGCGGCAATCAGCACGTCAAGGGCTGCCGCCAGCGAGGCAGGGTTGGCGTTGAAGGCGTCGTCGATCAGGTCGAAAAACGTCTCTTCCACCAGATCTAGGATGACGCGCTCACGCTGACCGCGCCCGGGCGGTGGCTGCCAAAGCCCAAGGTCACAGGCAGAGATCGTCGGATCGGCACCCAGCGCCTCGGCAGCGGCAAGGGCGGCAAGGGCGTTCAGCGCGAAATGGCGCCCAGGGCTGGCGACCTTGAACAAGAGCGCCTCGCCCCGACATGTGGCCCGGGCAACGGTGGTGTCTTCGTTCAGGCGCGTGTCAAGCAGCCGCCAGTCCGCGTCCGGACCCGCGCCGAAAGACAGCGTCCGGGCACCAAGACCTTGAGCCTTCTGCCGCAGGATCGGGGTGGTGGCGATGTCGGCGTTGAAGATCGCGGTGCCGCCGGGGATCAGCCCGTCAAAGATCGACGCCTTTTCGTGGGCGATGCCTTCAATGCTGTCAAACGCCTCCAGATGCGCGGGGGCGACAGTGGTGACCAACGCCACGTCCAGCTTTGCCAACCGGGCCAGCGGCGCGATCTCTCCGGGGTGGTTCATCCCGATCTCGATCACGGCAAACTGGGTGTCGGCGGGCATTCTGGCCAAGGTCAGCGGCACGCCCCAATGGTTGTTGTAGCTCGCCTCGGCGGCATGGGTCCGACCCTGGCCTGACAAGATCGCGCGCAGCATTTCCTTGGTCGAGGTCTTGCCGACCGATCCGGTGATGCCCACCACGCGGGCGTCGGTCCGGGCCCGGGCGGCGCGGCCCAAAGCCTCCAGCGCCTTCAGGACATCGGGCACGATCAACAGCGGGGCGGTCGGGCTGACGCCTTCGGGAACATGACTGACAAGCGCTGCGGCAGCCCCCTTTTCCAGCGCTGTGGCCACGAAATCATGGCCATCCCGGTCGGCCTTCAGGGCGACGAACAGATCGCCCGCCTGCAAAGTCCGCGTGTCGATCGACACGCCATTCGCCTGCCAATCGGCAGTGCTTTGCCCCCCCGTGGCGGCAGCGGCGTCGGTGGAGGTCCAGAGCGCCATCAGATCACCCCGTCCAGTGCGGCGACAGCAACGCTGGCCTGTTCGACATCGTCGAAGGGATAAACGTCCGTCCCGATGATCTGGCCGCTTTCATGCCCCTTGCCCGCAATCAGCAGGGCATCGCCCGGCAACAGCGCATCCACCGCGCGCAGGATCGCCTCGGCCCGGTCGCCCACCTCATTCGCCTCGGGACAGGCGGCCATGACGGCAGCGCGGATCGCGGCAGGGTCTTCGGTGCGGGGGTTGTCGTCGGTGACATAAAGCACATCGGCATGTTTGCGGGCCGCCTCGCCCATCAGGGGCCGCTTGCTGCGGTCGCGGTCGCCCCCGGCGCCAAAGACAATGATGATGCGGCCCATCACATGCGGGCGCAGCGCCCTCAGCGCGGTTTCAACCGCATCCGGCGTATGGGCGTAATCGACATAGACCGCCGCCCCGTTGCGCCGCGTGGCGGCCAGTTGCATCCGCCCCCGCACCCCCGTCAGGCGCGGAAGCGTCGCCAGCACCGCCTCGGGTGCATCACCTGCCGCGATGGCAAGGCCGGCGGCCACGGCGACATTCTCGGCCTGAAAGGCGCCGATCAGGGCCAGCCGGGTCTGAAACGCGCGGCCCTGCCACAGATAGCGCACCTCTTGCCCGGTGGCATCGGGGCGGGTTGCAGCGATCTGCAGGTCTGCCCCCTGCCCCTTGCCCACGGTCAGCACGCGCAAGCCCCGGGCCAAGGCCAGTTCGGCCATGTCCGACCCCTTCGCCCCGTCAAGGTTCACCACGGCAATGCCGTCTTCCGGCAAAAGCCGGGTGAACAGCCGGGCCTTGGCCGCGAGATAGGCCGCCATTGTGCCATGATAATCCAGATGGTCCTGCGTCAGGTTGGTGAAACCCGCCACCTTCAGCCGGACACCATCCAGACGGCGCTGGTCAAGCCCGTGGGACGACGCCTCCATCGCGGCATGGGTGATGCCCCCTTCCGCTGCGGCGGCCAGCAGCTTCTGCAGCGTGATCGCATCCGGGGTGGTGTGGCTTGACGGCGCGGACCACGCGCCTTCGATCCCGGTGGTGCCGATGTTGATCGCCGCATGGCCGAGGGCCGACCAGATCTGGCGGGTAAAGGTTGCCACGCTGGTCTTGCCGTTGGTGCCGGTCACGGCCACCATCGTTTCGGGTTGTGAGCCGAACCACAGGGCGGCCGCACAGGCCAGCGCCGCGCGCGGGTCTTCGGCCACGACAATCGCGGTGTCCGTGTCCGCCAGCAGGTCCGCCGCCATGCGCAGACCTTCGGCATCCGTCAGGATGGCGGTCGCGCCCTGCTCCAGCGCCGTGCCGATGAAATGCGCGCCATGGGTGGCCGTGCCGGGCAGCGCCGCGAACAGCATCCCCGCCCGTACCGCCCGGCTGTCGGCGGTCAACCCGGACAGCGCCGGGTCGCGTCCGGCGCGGGCCGTCAGCCCGAGGTCCGATAGCCGTGTCGCGCGCGCTGTCATGCCCTTACCCCGTCAGTTGCTGGCGGCTGTTACCGCATCGAGTGCGGCGGCTTCAAGAGCAGGGGGGTCAAGCTTGGGGCGCAGCCCCATCAGCGGTGCGACGCGGCGGATGATCTCGGCCGCGACGGGAACAGCCGTCCAACCCGCAGTGCGGCGGGGTTCCGATCCAGCCGTATCCAAGGGTTCGTCCAGCGTCACGATCAGCACATATTGCGGGTTCGACGCCGGAAAGACCGAGGCGAAAGTGTTGATCACCTTGTCGTCATAATAGCCACCCGACTTCTTCGGCTTGTCTGCGGTGCCGGTCTTGCCCGCAACCTCATACCCCGGAACCTCACCCAGCGACGCCGTGCCCTCGGTGACCACGCGGCGCAGCATCCTGACGGCTTCCAGCGCGGTCTTCTCGCTCATCACGCGGATGCCGCTGGTGGGGCCCTCGCGTTTCAAAAGCGTGGGCTTGATCATCACCCCGCCATTGGCAATCGCGGCATAGGCGGCGGCAAGGTGCATCGGGCTGGCCGACATGCCATGGCCGTATGAGGTGGTGATGGTCACGATCTCGGGCCATTTCTTCGGGATCAGCGGGCGCGCTCCGGGGGCTTCGATCAGCTCCAGCGGAGTCGGCTCGAAAAAGCCAAGCGCCTTCAGAAAGGCCTGCTGGCGCAGGGGCCCGATCATCAGCGCGATATGCGCAGTGCCGACGTTCGATGATTTGGCAATGACATCGCTGACCGACAGCAGCGGACCATAGTTCTTGCCCTCGAACTCCTTGATCCGGTGGCGGCCCCAGGTCATCGGCGCATTGGCATCAACCATGCTGTCCGGGGTAACCAGCCCAAGCTCCATCGCCTGCGCGGCAGCGAAGATCTTGAAGGTCGACCCAAGCTCATAAACCCCCTGCACCGCGCGGTTGAACAGCGGGCTGTCACCGGGTTCGGCATTCTTGTCCACAATCGGCGCGGGCCGGTCATTCGGATCGAACGTCGGTAGCGAGGCGAGCGAGATGATCTCCCCCGTGCGCACATCCATCAGGATCGCAGCCGCGCCCTTCGCGTTCAGCATGGTCATGCCGGCATAAAGGACCTCTTCGACCGTGGACTGGATCGTCAGGTCCAGCGACAGGGTCAGGGGCTTTCCGCCCTGCGCCGGGTCACGCAGACGCGCATCCAGCGCCTTTTCGACCCCGGCGGTGCCGATGACTTCGGCCGAATGCACACCTTCCGCCCCAAAGGACGTGCCGCCAAGCACATGCGCGGCCAGCATCCCGTTGGGGTAAAGCCGCATCTCGCGCGGGCCGAACAACAGGCCAGGGTCGCCGATTTCATGCACCAGCTGCATCTGTTCCGGCGACAGGACCTTGCGGATCCAGACAAAGCTGCGCCCGTCAGTAAAGCGGCGCTCCAGCGCGGCGGCGTCAAGGTCGGGGAAAATCTCGGCCAGTTTCACTGCCACTCCCTTAGGGTCCACCATCACCTTGGGGTGCGCATAAAGCGCGTGGGTGGTCATGTTGGTGGCAAGGATGCGGCCATTGCGGTCGGTGATATCGGCCCGCTGGGCGATGATCTCGGCCCCCGGGGCGCTGACGCGCGGCTCCATCGGTACCGCCGCCGCCATCAGGCCCATGCGGGTTCCGATCGCGCCGAAAGCCAGCACAAAGCTGGCACACAGGATCAACAGGCGGAACTCGGCCCGGCCCCGCGCCTTTTCGCGCATCGCCTCATGCCGCAGCCGCAGGTTTTCCTTTTCGATGCTGTCGGGGTTCAGCCCGTCTTCGCGTGCCTGCAGGATGCGGGCCAAAGGTCGCAAGGGGGTGCGCATCGTCAGAGACCCTCCTCAAGCGGCAAATCGCCCTGAATGTCGATGGGCATATCGATTTCGGGGAAAGCGCTGCGGGGATAGGCGATCTGGTTCGGGGTGCCGAACTGGCCCGGTTCCATCGGCAACAGGCCCAGCCGGTCGAAGTTGGCGGTGGCAAGCTCACGCAGCCGGTCGGGGCGGTTCAGATAAGCCCATTCGGCCCGTTGCAGCGCCAGCGCCTCCCGCAGGCCAACGATCTGGCGTTGCAGGGTTTCCACCTCTTTCAACGCGGCTTGCGTCGTATAGTTCTCGCGGTAGGCCCAAAAGCCAAGCGCGATAAGGGCAAGGAAGCTAAGGACATACAGCACAGGGCGCATCAGCGACGGCCTTTCTTCACGATCTGCGGCACACCAAGGTCGGCCGGGTCAAGCGGCAGCGCCGGGGCCTCCGTCCGCCGCGCCACGCGCAGCTTGGCGGAACGCGACCGGGGGTTGGCCGCGAGTTCGGCATCATCCGGCCCGACAGCGCGGCGGGTCACAAGGTCGAACCGCGCGGTGGTGTCGGTCTTCGCGGGGGCATAGCGGTTCGCATTCGCCTCATGCCCCGAGGCCAGCTGCAGGAACCGCTTCACGATCCGGTCCTCAAGGCTATGGAACGTGACCACCGCCAGCAACCCGCCGGGCTTCAGCGCGCGTTCGGCGGCGGCAAGGCCTTCGGCAAGTTCGGTGAATTCGGTGTTCACCGCGATGCGAATGGCCTGAAAACTGCGGGTGGCCGGGTGGCTTTGCCCCGGCTTCGGGCGCGGCAGGCATTTGGCCACGATCTCGGCCAGCCTCGCGGTGGTGGTGATCGGCTCCGCCGTGCGGGCCGCCACGATCGCCCGCGCAATCCGGCGCGAGGCGCGTTCTTCGCCATAGTGATACAGGATGTCGGCCAGGGTGGTTTCCTCGGCCGAATTGACCAGATCGGCGGCGCTATCGCCAGACTGGCTCATCCGCATGTCCAAGGGGCCGTCCTTCATGAAGGAAAACCCGCGTTCGGCCTGATCCAGCTGCATCGAGGACACGCCAAGATCCAGCACCACCCCGTCAAGCGGTTCACCGGCAAGCGTATCAAGCGCCGAAAACGTGCCCTCCACCAGCCGCACCCGGTCCCCATAGGGCGCCGCCCAGTCATCGGCCATCTGCAGCGCAAGCGGATCACGGTCGATCCCGATGACACAATCCGCGCCCGCCTCCAGCAAGCCGCGCGTATAGCCGCCCGCACCCAGCGTGCCATCAAGCCAAAGGCCCCGAACCGGGGCCACGGCGGCAAGCAGCGGTTGCAGAAGAACCGGAATGTGGGGATCGCGCGCGGCCATGTCGTCCCGGGGCAGCACATCGCGGGGGTGCATCACATTCCCCGCTCCTTCTTCGCCCGGCCAAGCAGGGCCAGCGCATCGACACCGGCATTCGGGCGCTGCGCCACGGCGCTGTCATAGGTGTCGCGGCGATAGAGACGGAACCGGTTGTTGCGCCCCTGAAACGCGGCCTCGTCCCCGGCGAAATCGGCCCCCGTCAGCCCCACCTTCTCGCGCACGCGCGGCGGCAAGACGATACGGCCATCAGGCTCAACCTCAACCATGACCGAACAGGCCAGCAGGTCAAACTCCACCTGTTCGCGCTCGTCCGAACCTTCGTCCATCATGCTGATGTCATCGGCCAGCGCGTCAGCGCCCGCCTTGGTGTAGCATTCCACGAAATTCCGGTTGGCCCCACCATAGATCATGTAGACGCGAGCACGGGGAAACTCGGTGCTTGGCGGATCGTCGGCTTCCAGAATGCGGCGAAAGGCAGCGGGGATCGACACCCGGCCCTTGGCATCTACCTTCTGGTAGAACTCGCCTCTGAACGCCTCTGCCATCGCCTGCGCGGCCTTATCAAGTTTCTGTCCCAAACCCATGCGATGAAATGAAAAAGGCGGATCGGGTTGCTGCCACTACCCGATCCGCCGCTGTCCCATCGCTGGGCGTCCAGCTACGCGCGCCACCTGGGGGAGATGTCTGCTCGCTCGCGCGCCGGATCTCTGTTCGCCGATGAAATGGAGCTGCCTGTATGAAGCTGCCTATCGCCTGTGTTCGGGGTCTTGAGGCCGCCCCTGCCTATCACTGCCCATCGCATCGTCGTGAGGAAAGGAATGACTGGGATCATATGGGAAATCAAGGGAAATATTGGGACCAGCTACCCGACATCTTGTTCGGGGTGGGTCTCAAACCCAGCATCTTGTGGCCAAACGCCTCCAATGTATTCAAGCTATAGGCAAGGGAACTTCCGTTTACGCTAGATGTTGTGTTAACCGGGAAACCAATCCGTGATCCAAACTGGTCAGAAAAACTTTCCCCTGCCGGGCATGCGATGGGATTGAATGGCAGGCTTGGCCCGTTTCCCATGCAATCCCAGCGCCGGAATGCCCTGTGATTGCCCGGGAATCAAGCAAAACCCATGGTTTCCCATGCCAAATGATTCGAATCAGGTGGTTTCAGACCGATTGACGGGGCTGCCGTCCACGGGCCGCGCGAACAGCAGCCGCAGGTAGCGCTCCAGATGGTCGAACGCCTCACGCGCTTGGGCGGGGTCATTGCCGGCTTTGGCCAGAATGATCCCACCTTGGGTTGCCACCTGGAACTGCCTTGCAAGGCTTTCCGCCGTCACCCCGTCAATCGGATGGGCGGCCAGCGCCTCGGCCAGATGCGGGCGGATGTGTTCTGCCCCCGACCTGACGCTGCGCCCGGCGGCGTCACGGATCGGCGGGGCGGTTTCGTACACCTCTTGCACCGTCGTTCCGGCAACACAGCTGAAGTCTGGCAACGGCTGGTCCAGCAGGCTGCGGCGCAGGTCAAGATAGGCAAAGACCCGGTCCAAGGGATCGGGCAGGCTGTTGTAGGGGTGGGCGGCGAACATCGCCCCGGTCGTTTCGGTCCAGTCATCGACCAGCGCCACGCCCAGCGCCTCTTTCGACGGGAAATGGTGGAAGAACGCCCCCTTGGTCACCCCGGCAGCCGCGCAAAGATCATCCACGCTTGTGGCGCCAAAGCCCTTGTGCCGGACCAGCGACCGTGCGGCCTCGATCAGCCGCGCGCGCGCTTCGCCCCGGGGCACGCGCACAGCGGAGCCGGTGGTTCTTGTCACGATTGCCTTGCCCCTACCCTGCGCCCCGGGGCGCGCACCTTCACATCAGGCATCCCATATCACGCACCCTTGTCCCAAAGAGCGGGATCAGGTGTCAACACGGCCCATCTCAGGCCAAAGGGATCAGCCAGCAGACCCCAGGTGTCGCCCCAGAACTGGCGCTCGAACGGGGCAATGATGGTGCAGCCTGCGGCCACGGCCCGATCCCACCAGACCTGCCCGTCCGGAACGACCAGCTGCAGATGGCCGTGCGGGATTGGGGATTCGCCGGGTTGGACGCTGGACATCGTATGGTCGGTCAGCATGAAGGCCCCGCCGTTGATTTCCAGTTGCAGGTGCATGTACTTGCCAGGGCGGTCCTCCATCGGCATCCGACCGATGTCCTTGGCCCCGAAGGCCTTGGCGTAGAACTCCGCCGCTGCGCCGCTTTTCCCGGCAAGACAGATGTAGGGGATCACGCCGTGCATCACCCGGTCATCCGGGCAATAGCGTTGGTCGGCAGGTATGTCGTTTGCCATGGTCGTCCTCCGTGTTGGTGGTGTTTGCCTTTGGGTCAGGCCGCCGCCGCTTCGACAGTGGCCAGATCGATCTTTCCCATCTGCATCACGGCAGCCAGCGCCCGCGCCGCCTTGGCCCGGTCAGGGCTGGTCATCAGCCGCAAGGCAGCCTCTGGCACCACTTGCCATGACAGGCCGAAGCGGTCCTTTAGCCAGCCGCAAGGCCCATGACTGCCGCCCCCTTCGATCAGGGCGTCCCACAACCGGTCCGTTTCGGCCTGATCGGGTGTCTCGATCATGACGGACACACATTCCGACAGGGGAAACATCGGTCCGGCGTCCAGAATCTCATACGGCACGCCGTTCAGGGTAAAGTCGATCACCTCGAAATGCGTGGTGCCGTCAGGGCCATCCGGGTTGTCGGCGCCATAGGCGCTGGTGACGGCGCTGTTCGGGATCAGACCGCAGTAGAAATCAGCCGCCTCACGACCCCGGCCGTTGAACCAAAGCACTGTGCGAATCGCATGGGTCATGCTGATCCTCCCGTTTTCAATTGGCTTTCCATGGCTTACCCCTCCCGCGCCCAGCGCGCCCGGCGGTCAAGTTCTGCCGCGCTTGGCGGTTCCTCGGCGAAGGCGCGCGCCTCGACCTCCCCCGCAGGCTCATAGACCGCGACGATCACGCCACTGGCCGACGCCTCCTGCGCGACCAGCCGCAAGCCCTTTGCAGGCATGCCGTCTCCAAACAGACGCCGCCCCCGGCCCAGCGTGATCGGGAAGGTCATCAGGGTGAAACGGTCGATCAGCCCCGCCGCCAGAAGCTGCGGATAAAGACTGCCCGAGCCCTGGATCAACAGATCCGGCCCCTTGCCCGCCTTCAGCGCCCGGATCGCGTCGATATCCGCCAGCCGATGGCTGTTGGCCCAACCCAGCGGCGTAGAGCGGTGGGTCAGCACATGCTTTGCCGTCTGGTTGAAGGCCGCGCCAATCGGGTTGTCGGCGGGGGCATAGGGCCAATAGGCCGCAAATATCTCATAGGTGCGATAGCCCAGCAGGAGCTCGTACGGGGCTGCAAACAGCGCGCCAAGGTGTTTTTCCAGCGTGGCGTCCCAATGCGGCGCGACCCAACCGCCATAGGCAAACCCGCCCGTCTCATCCTCATGCGGACCGCCGGGGGCCTGGATCACCCCGTCGACCGACATGAAAGCACTGCCAATGATCCTGCGCATGGGCCCCCTCACCTGGTGCGACTCATCTGGGTCAAATTAACATACCAACCAGTTGGTATGTTTTCAATCCCAAAATCCCCGCCCCCCGGCAAGGGGGTCAAAGTTTGCCGGATCTCAGAAGAGGGTCAGGCCATCCCGCCCGCAATCAGCCGCTGCGCCAGGGCGATGTAGGGCGCGGCCAGCGGGCTGTCGGTTGCGGCGATGGGGGTGCCGCTGTCGCCAGCCACCCGCACGTCCAGCGCCAGGGGAAGCTCGCCCAGGAACGGCAGGTCCAGCTTGGCCGCCTCCCGCGCGACACCGCCATGGCCGAAGATCGGGGTCACATGCCCGCAGTTCGGGCAGCAGAAGGTCGACATGTTCTCGATCAGCCCCAGCACCGGCGTCTTCAGCTTCTGGAACATGTCCAGCGCCTTGCGCGCATCCAACAGCGCCACATCCTGCGGCGTGCTGACCACCAAGGCCCCCGTCAGATGCGTCCGCTGGCACAGCGTCAGCTGGATATCCCCCGTCCCCGGCGGCAGGTCGATGATCAGGATGTCCAGCTTGCCCCAGGCCACCTGCCCCAGCAACTGCTGCAGCGCGCCCATGATCATCGGCCCGCGCCAGACCACCGCCTCGTCTTCCTTCAGCATCAACCCGATCGACATCATGGTCACCCCATGCGCGACCAAGGGCTCGATGATCTTGCCATCCGGGCTGGCCGGGCGCTTTGACACGCCCATCATCTTCGGCTGGCTTGGCCCGTAGATATCCGCATCAAGCAACCCGACCCGCCGCCCCTGCCGCGCCAGCGCCACCGCTAGGTTTGACGCGACGGTGGATTTCCCCACCCCGCCCTTGCCACTGGCAATCGCGATGATCCGGTCGATGCCGGAAATCCGCTGCGGCCCGCCCTGCTGCGGCGTCGGGTGCTGACCGATCTTCAGGCTGGGCGGGGCCGCCTTGGCCGCAGGCCCATGCGCCGTCATCACCACCTGCACGGCTTCGACCCCCGGAAGGGCCTTCAGCCGCGCCTCGACCAATGCCTGAGCGGGGGCCAGGGCGCGGGCGTCTTCCGGCGTCGCAGCCTCGATCACCAGGCGCACAGTGCCCCCGTCAACCGCAAGGGCGCGAATCAGGTCGCGGCTGACCAGATCCCCCCGCCAGGGTGCGAAACCCCGGCCAGAACCCGCATCACACCATCCCGGTCGACCGTCATCGTTTCCTCCGCCGCATAAGATTTGCACTAAGGTCGCGATCTTTGCGCATAAGGGCAAGGGCTGTTGACCAAACGCTCAAAATTCCAGCGAAGGCGCTGAGAAATCATGACAATTTCGTGACCACAGCCATGCGGATGCTGCATGGCAGCATTGCAGACGGACGCTATTGTGCAGGTGCAGCAACTGGCCCATGTTACCCCTAACAGCGAGACAACAGCGCTGACTTTATTCGAGAGGCTAGAGAGATATGGCTTACGTCAACACGACCCGCGTTGCCCGCAAGGGCCTTCTGGACCGGCTTCTGGTTCTGAAAGACGCCGCCGTGGTCGCGATCCAGCAACGCCGCGTCTTTTCCACGACCGTGGCCGAACTGAACGCCCTGACCGACCGCGAACTGTCAGACCTTGGCATTGCCCGCGCGTCGATCCGTTCGATCGCGCATGAGGCTGCCTACGGCCGCTAAGATCGGCCGACGAGTTTTCGTGAGGTCCCTACCTCCTCCCGGGGGCCTTTGCGATCAGCGGCGGTGCCAATCCTCCTCCCTGGCACCGCCGCATCTTTACACCGGGGCAAAACGCCCCAGCTTTTCGGGTGACCCTCTCCTCCTCCCTTGGGTCGTCTGATACTGCGGCGGTACCAACCTCCTCCCTGGTACCGCCGCCACAGTTTCCGGGCCGAACGGCCCAACGACATTGGGCGCCCTCTCCTCCTCCCTGGGTGTCTGATACTGCGGCGGTGCCAACCTCCTCCCTGGCACTGCCGCCTCAGTTTCCGGGCCGAAGGGCCCAACCACATTGGGCACCCTCTCCTCCTCCCTGGGTGTCTGATACTGCGGCGGTGCCAACCTCCTCCCTGGCACTGCCGCACAATCCTTCCGGGCCGAACGGTCCAACGACATTGGGCGCCCTCTCCTCCTCCCTGGGTGTCTGATACCGCGGCGGTGCCTCTCCTCCTCCCTGGCACCGCCGCCCCTCCTCCCCCTTGAACATCCGCCGCGCCCCGCCAATAGTCCCGCACCCGTGGAGTGTCGGCGCATGCGTATCTCGATGATTTCGGCGGCCCTTGTGGCTTCGCTTGTCGGCTTCGGGTCAACCGTCGCGCTGGTCCTCTCTGCCGCTGCGGCCCTTGGGGCGACGCCGGCGCAGACGGCAAGCTGGCTTTTGGCCGTGTCGCTGGCCAAGGCGCTTGGGTCGGCGCTGCTGTCTTACGGCACCCGCGTTCCGGTGGTGCTGGCCTGGTCCACCCCTGGTGCCGCGCTGCTCGCCGCGACCAGCGGCACCAGCATGGCACAGGCCGTTGCGGCCTTTGCGCTGGCCGGGGTGCTGGTCATCCTGACGGGCGCGATCAAGCCGCTGGGCCGCCTTGTCGCCATGATCCCCGACGGGGTGGCGGCGGCGATGCTGGCCGGGGTCCTCCTGCCCTTCTGCCTCAAGGCCGCGCTGACAGCACCAGCCGCACCGGCGCTGATCCTGCCGATGGTCGCGGTCTTCCTGCTGGTGCGGCTGGCCAATCCGGCTTTGGCCGTGCTGGCTGCGCTGGGGCTGGGCTTGGCGCTGACCTTCGGGACCGGGGCGGCAAGCCTGCCGGACCTGACCTTGCCCCTGCCCGCCTTAACCTTCATCGCACCCGAGGTTGACCTTGCGGTTCTCCTTGGCCTTGGCGTGCCGATCTACCTTGTGACCATGGCCTCACAGAACCTGCCCGGCTTCGCGGTCCTGCGCGCGGCGGGGTATGAGCCACCCGTTCGCCCGGCCCTTCTGGTCACCGGGGCGCTGTCGGCGGTGACGGCCTTTGTCGGCGCGCATATGGTAAACATGGCGGCAATCACGGCGGCGATCTGTCTAGGCGATGACGTTCATCCCGACCGCACCCAGCGCTGGAAGGTCGGGCTGGCCTATGCCGGGTTCTGGGTGCTTCTGGGCCTTCTGGCGCCGCTGATCATCACGCTTCTGGCCGCCCTGCCGCCCGAGGTGATGGTGGCGCTGGTGGGTCTGGCCTTGCTCTCCCCCCTGATGGGCGCCTTGGCCGGGGCCTTCGCAGTGGCCGAGCAACGCTTTGCCGCCACAGTGACCCTTGGTGTCAGCGCATCCGGCGTGGCGGCCTTCGGTATTGGCGCGGCCTTCTGGGGTCTGGCGGCAGGGCTGGCCGTCCATGGGCTGGAGCGGCTGCGGCCTTTGGTTAAGAAAGCCTGAACGGGATTCCGCAACCCATTGTTTTTTCAGATTTGGGGCATCTGTCCCTGCCCGGGACACCCCTTAGAATGGGACGTCATCCACCTGATCCGCCGGGACCACCCAGCGCGCGACGACCTTTTTGGCCCCGGCATGGTCAAACTCGATATCCAGCTTGTCGCCTTCGATGGCCATGATCTCACCATAGCCGAACTTCTGGTGGAACACCCGGTCGCCAAGGACGTAAGGCGACACCGCCTCGGCATCGATCACCATATGCCGCGCCTCCCGCGGCTGGGCCATCGGCCGGTGCGACGCCTGCTCCTGCATCCGCCGCCAGCCGGGGGAGTTGTAGACGTCAGCCTTCGACACCCGCTCTTCCAGGTTCGACCCAAACCCCACCGACGCCGCCGCCCCATAACCCCCGCCGTAAAGACCGGGGGCGGTCAGCACCTCGACATGGTCAGCCGGAAGCTCATCAATAAAGCGGCTGGGCAGCTGGCTTTGCCACTGCCCATACACCCGGCGGTTGGAGGCGAAGCTGATCGTGCAAAGCTCCTCCGCCCGGGTGATCCCGACATAAGCCAGCCGCCGCTCCTCCTCCAGCCCCTTCAGGCCAGATTCGTCCATGCTGCGCTGGCTGGGGAACAGCCCATCCTCCCACCCCGGCAGGAAGATCACCGGAAACTCCAGCCCCTTGGCGGCGTGAAGGGTCATGATCGTGACCTTCTCCTCCGCCCCCTCAGTCTCATTGTCCATGATCAGCGAGACGTGTTCGAGAAACCCCTGCAGGTTGTCGAACTGCTCCAGCGCCTTCACGAGTTCCTTGAGGTTATCAAGACGGCCCGGAGCCTCGGGCGTCTTGTCGTTCTGCCACATCTCGGTGTAGCCGGATTCCTCAAGGATCGTTTCGGCAAGGCGGATGTGGTCGTATTCGGGGTGAAGCGTGGCGAGGTGCCACCGATCCACGCCTTCAACAAACGCCCGCAACTGCGCGCCGCCCTTGCCGCCGAATGTGGACTTCGCCACCGCCTCCCGCGCGCCGTCGAGGAGGGAGACCCCTGCCCCCCGCGCCAGCCGCTGGATATCGGCCTGCGCCTTGTCGCCAAGGCCGCGCTTGGGCAGGTTGATGACCCGCTCAAATGCCAGATCATCGTCGGGGGAAACGGCCAACCGGAAGTAGGCCATGGCGTCGCGGATTTCCTGGCGTTCGTAGAACCGGGGGCCGCCGATCACGCGATACGGCAGGCCGATGGTCAAGAAGCGGTCTTCGAACGCGCGCATCTGGTGGGAGGCGCGGACGAGGATTGCCTGACGGTTCAGGTCGATCGGGTCCATGCCCCGGGTGCCGCGCTGGATCGCCTCGACTTCCTCGCCAATCCAGCGGGCCTCTTCCTCGCCGTCCCAATGGCCGATGAGGCGGACCTTTTCGCCCGGCTCTCCGGCTGTCCAGAGGGTCTTGCCAAGGCGGCCCTTGTTGGCGGCGATGATCCCGCTGGCAGCCGCAAGGATATGGGCGGTGGAACGGTAGTTCTGTTCCAGCCGGATCACCTGCGCGCCGGGGAAATCCTTTTCAAACCGCAGGATGTTCCCCACCTCGGCCCCGCGCCAGCCGTAGATCGACTGGTCATCATCGCCCACGCAACAGATGTTCTTGTGGGCTTGGGCCAGCAGCCGCAGCCAGAGGTATTGGCAGACGTTGGTGTCCTGATATTCGTCCACAAGAATGTACCGGAACCAGCGTTGATACTGGGCCAGCACGTCCTCGTGCTTCTGAAAGATCGTCACGCAATGGAGGAGGAGGTCGCCGAAATCCACCGCGTTCAGGGTTTTCAGGCGGTCCTGATAGGCCTCATACAGTTCCGTTCCCCGGTTGTTGTAGGCGGAGGCGTCGGATGACGGCACCCGGTCCGGCGTCAGCGCGCGGTTTTTCCAGCCGTCGATCAGGCTGGCCAAAAGCCGCGCGGGCCAGCGCTTTTCGTCGATGTTCGCGGCGGAAATCAGCTGTTTCAGCAGCCGCAGCTGGTCATCTGTATCAAGGATTGTGAAGTTGGGCTTCAGCCCCACCAGTTCCGCATGCCGCCGCAGGATCTTCACCGAAAGCGAGTGGAAAGTGCCCATCCAGGGCATCCCCTCAGCCACCTCACCCAACAGGCGGCCAACGCGCATTTTCATCTCGCGCGCGGCCTTGTTGGTGAAGGTCACGGCCAGAATCTCGTTCGGGCGGGCCTTGGAGAGGTTCAGCAGGTGCACGATCCGTGAGGTCAGCGCCTTGGTCTTGCCCGTCCCCGCCCCGGCCAGCATCAGGACCGGGCCATCCAGCGCCTCGACCGCGGCCCGTTGCGCGGGGTTCAGGTCGTCCAGATAGGGCGCCCCCCGCCCCGCAAGCGCGCGCTGCGACAGCGGCACCGGGGCGGCAGCCGCCGCAAACGCCTCATCTTCGTCCCATCCGTTCATGGCACATAGTATATATGGATCAGCCCGCAGGGAAAGTCCCCGCGTTCGCGGATTGTTCGGGCGAACCGCCTGCGGCTGTTTGCGCTAACGGCTTCCGCGGCACCCTGTCGCATTTCTATGCACAAACGGCGGCAATCCCTCTTGCGCTGCAATGCAGCACCCCTAAGGTGACTGGGTCCAGCCTGGGGAGGCCCGCCGATGCCCGAGTTCAAGAAGATCCTGATCGCCAACCGCGGCGAGATCGCCATCCGCGTGATGCGTGCCGCGAACGAGATGGGCAAGAAGACCGTCGCCGTCTATGCCGAGGAGGACAAGCTGGGCCTGCACCGCTTCAAGGCGGATGAGGCCTACCGGATCGGCGAGGGGCTTTCCCCGGTGGGTGCTTACCTTTCGATCCCCGAGATCATCCGGGTGGCAAAGATGGCCGGGGCGGATGCGATCCATCCGGGCTATGGCCTGTTGTCGGAAAACCCCGATTTCGTCGATGCCTGCGATCAGGCCGGGATCACCTTCATCGGCCCGCAGGCTGACACGATGCGCGCCCTTGGCGACAAAGCCTCGGCCCGGCGCGTGGCGATTGAGGCTGGTGTCCCCGTGATCCCCGCGACCGAGGTCTTGGGCGAGGATATGGCGCTGATCAAGAAGCAGGCGGCGGAGGTTGGTTATCCCTTGATGCTCAAGGCCTCATGGGGTGGCGGCGGGCGGGGCATGCGGCCGATCCTGAACGAGGAGGAGCTTGAGGCCAAGGTCCGCGAAGGCCGGCGCGAGGCGGAAGCGGCCTTTGGCAATGGCGAGGGGTATCTGGAAAAGATGATCCAGCGCGCCCGGCATGTGGAGGTGCAGATCCTTGGCGACAAGCAGGGCAACTGCTGGCACCTGTGGGAACGCGACTGCACGGTGCAGCGGCGGAACCAGAAGGTGGTGGAACGCGCCCCCGCGCCCTACCTGACGCCCGAACAGCGCGCCGAAGTCTGCGAGATGGCCAAGCGCATCTGTGCCCATGTGGCCTATGAATGCGCGGGTACAGTCGAATTCCTGATGGATATGGACACCGAGAAGTTCTACTTCATCGAGGTGAACCCCCGTGTGCAGGTCGAACATACCGTCACTGAAGAAGTGACCGGGATCGACATCGTGCAGGCGCAGATCCTGATCGAGGAAGGCAAGTCACTGGCCGAGGCGACCGGTATCGCCCGTCAGGAAGACGTGCCGCTGATCGGCCATGCGTTGCAGTGCCGGGTGACCACGGAAGACCCGCTGAACAACTTCATCCCCGACTATGGCCGTCTGACCGCCTACCGGTCGGCCACCGGCAACGGCATCCGGCTGGACGGCGGGACTGCCTATGCCGGTGGGGTGATCACGCGGTATTATGACTCGCTGCTGGTCAAGGTGACGGCCCATGCCCAGACGCCGGAGAAGGCGATTTCCCGGATGGATCGGGCCCTGCGCGAGTTTCGGATCCGGGGGGTGGCGACGAACATCGAATTCGTGATCAACCTTCTGAAGCACCCGACCTTCCTGAACGACACCTACACGACCAAGTTCATCGACACGACGCCCGAGCTGTTCAACTTCAAGCGCCGCAAGGACCGGGCGACGAAGATCCTGACCTATATCGCCGACATCACGGTGAATGGTCATCCCGAAACGGCTGGCCGCCCGAAACCTCCGGCCGAGGCGAAGGCACCAAAGCCGCCTGCGCTCAAAGCCGATCCGGCGATGGGGACGCGGAACCTTCTGGAACAGAAGGGTCCGCAGGCCGTTGCTGACTGGATGAAGGCGCAGACCAAGGTGCTGATCACTGACACCACGATGCGCGACGGGCACCAGTCGCTGCTGGCGACACGGATGCGGTCGATCGACATGATCCGCGTGGCGCCGACCTATGCCGCGAACCTGCCCGGCCTGTTCAGCGTCGAATGTTGGGGGGGCGCGACCTTTGATGTCGCCTACCGCTTCTTGCAGGAATGCCCTTGGCAGCGGTTGCGCGACCTGCGCGCGGCGATGCCGAACCTGATGACGCAGATGCTTTTGCGGGCGTCGAACGGGGTGGGCTATACCAACTATCCCGACAACGTGGTGCAGGCTTTCGTCAAGCAAGCGGCAGACAGCGGCGTGGACGTGTTCCGCGTGTTCGACAGCCTGAACTGGGTGGAAAACATGCGCGTCGCGATGGACGCGGTGGTTGAGGCCGGGAAGGTCTGTGAGGGCACGATCTGCTATACCGGCGACCTGCTGGACCCCGCCCGCCCGAAGTATGACCTGAAATACTATGTCGCGATGGGGCTGGAGCTGAAGGCCGCCGGGGCGCATGTCCTAGGCCTGAAAGACATGGCGGGCCTTCTGAAACCCGCCGCTGCCCGGGTGCTGGTCAAGGCCCTGAAGCAGGAGGTCGGCTTGCCGATCCATTTCCACACCCACGACACCTCAGGCGCGGGCGCGGCCACGATCCTTGCCGCCTGCGATGCGGGCGTTGATGCAGTGGATGCCGCGATGGACGCGTTTTCAGGCGGCACGTCGCAGCCCTGCCTTGGGTCCATCGTCGAGGCGCTGAAGAACACCGACCGTGACACGGGCCTTGATATCGGCGCGATCCGCGAGATTTCGAACTATTGGGAAAAGGTCCGCGCGCAATACGCGGCGTTCGAATCCGGCATCCCCGCCCCTGCCTCCGAGGTTTACCTGCATGAAATGCCGGGGGGGCAGTTCACCAACCTCAAGGCGCAGGCGCGGTCCTTGGGGCTTGAGGATCGCTGGCATGAGGTCGCCCAGACCTATGCCGATGTGAACCAGATGTTCGGCGATATCGTGAAGGTCACGCCCTCGTCCAAGGTCGTTGGCGACATGGCGCTGATGATGGTGGCGCAGAACCTGACCCGCGCGCAGGTGGAAGATCCCGCCATCGACGTGGCCTTCCCTGAAAGCGTCGGCGACATGCTGAAGGGCAATCTTGGCCAACCCCCCGGTGGCTGGCCTGCGGGCATCCTGAAAAAAGTGCTCAAGGGCGAAAAGCCGATGACGGACCGCCCGGGCCTGCGTCTTCCCCCGGTCGATCTGGAAGCGACCCGCGCGAAACTTGCCGAAGACCTTCGCCTTGGCGCCGAAGAGGCCGAGGGCGAGACGGTGGATGATGAAGACCTGAACGGCTACCTCATGTATCCCAAGGTCTTCATGGACTATCGCACCCGGCACCGGATGTACGGCCCTGTCCGCGTGCTGCCGACCAAGGCCTTTTTCTACGGCATGGAACCCGGCGAAGAGGTCACGGCCGAAATCGACCCCGGCAAGACCCTGGAAATCCGCCTGCAGGCTGTGGGCGAGACCACCGATGACGGCGAGGTCAAGGTGTTCTTCGAACTCAACGGCCAGCCGCGCGTCATCCGCGTGCCGAACCGCGCGGTCAAGGCCAAGACGGCGGCCCGCCCCAAGGCGGCAGAAGGGAACACGTCGCATGTGGGCGCACCCATGCCCGGATCAATCGCGTCGGTCGGGGTGACGGTGGGCCAGAAAGTGCGCGCGGGTGATCTTTTGCTGACCATCGAAGCGATGAAGATGGAAACCGGCCTGCATGCCGACCGCGAAGCCACGGTCAAAGCCGTGCACGTCCAGCCCGGGGCGCAGATCGACGCCAAGGACTTGCTGGTCGAGTTGGAATAGCAAAAGGCCCCGACTTGCGGGGCCTTTTGCTGACCTGTCAGTCCTTAGAAGACGTCGAACAGGTACAGCAGAATGATGATTGGAATCGGCAGGCCGATGGCCCAGGCGAGAATGCCTTTCATAGCGAAGTCTCCTCAAGATCGGGCGGCCCCGTTGGCCACCTCCGCCGCACCAACGCCTCAGACCGGGGATCGTTCCCGTGTTTTCACGCGCCTTTGTTCAGTGGGGCCGGCAAATGTTCGGCTGTTCGTTGGCGGGGTGATTTTTCCCCTTGCAGCCGCGCCCAGCCTTTATTAGATGACGTCCACCGAAACGGAGTGCGGGCGTAGCTCAGGGGTAGAGCATAACCTTGCCAAGGTTAGGGTCGTGAGTTCGAATCTCATCGCCCGCTCCAATCGGATCGCTTGAAAGGCCGCCCCTCGGGCGGCCTTTGGCATTTCCGGGCCCCGGTTGTCATGAAAACTTCACTGGACGTGGGCGCATATTTCCTGATTTCTGGAAATATGGATATGAACCGCACCAGTCTTGCCTTCGCAACCCTTGGCCACCCCGGACGGCTGGCGGTCTTTCGTCTCTTGATGCGCTTTGCCCCCCAGGGGGTGCGGCCAACCGAAATCGCCGTCGCCCTTGGGCTGAAGCAGAACACCCTGTCGCACCACCTTGCCGATCTGTCCGCCGCTGGCCTTGTGCTGGTCCGGCGCGACGGGCGGTCGCTGTTCTATGCCGCTGATCTGGCCATGACCGAGGCGCTGATCGGCCACCTCGCGCTTGATATCGGTCGGGCGCGGCCTGACCTTCTGTCCCCCCTCGTCCCTGCCATCAAGGACCCTGCCATGCGTGACACCGATTTCGACGTGCTGTTCCTGTGCTCGGGCAACTCTGCCCGCTCGATCTTTGCCGAGGCTTTGCTGCGTGACCTAGGCCAAGGCAAATTCCAGGCCTTTTCCGCTGGCACCCGGCCCGGCACCGCGCTGAACCCCTTCGCGCTGGAGGTGTTGCAGCGCAACGGCCATGACATTACCGGCCTGCGGTCCAAACACATTTCCGAATTCCAGCAGCCCGGCACCCCGGTGATGGATTTCGTCTTCACCGTCTGCGACACGGCGGCGGCCGAGGAATGCCCCCCCTGGCCCGGCCAGCCGATCACCGGCCACTGGGGCCTGCCGGACCCGGTCAAGGCCACCGGCACCGACGCCGAACGCGCGCTGGTCTTTGGCCAGACCTACGCAGCGCTCCGCCGCCGGATCGCAGCCTTTGTGGAACTGCCTTTCGCCACGCTCAGCCGCCTGTCGCTGCAAGCCCGCGTCGATGCAATCGGCGGCGATGCACATGCCGGGGAGAAGGCCTGATGACCAAGCCCCGTATTGCCCTCAACGGCCTTGGCCGCATTGGAAAGCTGGCCCTGCGCAACCTGATCGACCAGGGCGCCGGGGGCGAGATTGTCCTGCTGAACGACCCGGCAGGGGATGCCGAACAGCATGCCTTGCTGATGGAGTTCGATTCCGTCCATGGTCGCTGGCCGACCAAGGTTGCCACGGATGCCAAGGGATTGGTCCTGAACGGGCAGAGCATCCGCCTGACGCACGAAAAGTCGATTGACGCGCTGCCGCTTGCTGAACTGGGCGTCGATCTGGTGATCGACTGTGCAGGTGTCTTCAAGACAGCCGCCAAAGTCGCGCCCTACTACGCCAATGGCGTGAAGAAGGTCGTCGTCAGCGCCCCGGTCAAGGACGGCGGTGCGCTCAATCTGGTGTACGGGGTGAATCACCACCTCTACGACGGCTCGCAACCCCTGGTCACCGCCGCCTCCTGCACGACGAACTGCCTCGCCCCAGTGGTGAAGGTGATCCACGAAGGGATCGGCATCCGGCATGGGTCGATCACCACGATCCACGATGTGACCAACACACAGACCATCGTCGACCGTCCCGCCAAGGACATGCGTCGTGCAAGGTCCGCCCTGTTGAACCTGATCCCCACCACCACCGGCAGCGCCACGGCGATCACGCTGATCTACCCGGAACTGAAGGGCCGTCTGAACGGCCACGCTGTCCGGGTGCCGCTGTTGAACGCCTCGCTCACCGATTGCGTGTTCGAGGTCGAACGTCCGACCACGGTCGAGGCGGTGAACGCCCTGTTCCAGACCGCCGCCGAAGGGGCCCTGAAAGGCATCCTCGGGTATGAAACCCGCGCGCTCGTGTCATCGGATTTCACCAACGACCCCCGCTCGGCAATCATAGACGCGCAATCGACCATGGTGGTGAACGGCACGCAGGTGAAGGTCTACGCCTGGTATGACAACGAATGGGGCTATGCCTGCCGTCTGGCCGACATCGCCCGCATGGTGGCAGGCAGCCTCTGATGTGCCATTTTCTGTCCCCAAATATCCCAGGTGGGTCCGGGAGGGCAGCGCCCTCCCGGGGGCAGGCACAAACGAGCCGGGCCGAAGCATGACCGCCAACCCCTTGCGCGCCTACGCCGCCGTCACCGCCGCCTATTGGGCCTTCATGGCCACCGATGGCGCGCTCAGGATGCTGGTGCTCCTGCATTTCAACAGCCTTGGCTTCACCCCGATCCAGCTGGCCTGGCTGTTCCTGCTGTACGAGGTTGCAGGGATTGTCACCAACCTTGCCGCAGGCTGGCTGGCCGCGCGCTTTGGCCTTGCCGCCACGCTTTACGCGGGCCTCGCGCTGCAGGTCTCGGCCTTGGTGGCACTGGCGCAGCTTGATCCGGGCTGGGGTGTCGCCGCCTCGGTTGCGTTCGTGATGGCGGTGCAGGGAGTGTCGGGTGTGGCCAAGGACCTGGCCAAGATGTCGTCGAAATCCGCCGTCAAGCTGCTTGCGCCGACCGAGGGGGGCGGCCTGTTCCGCTGGGTCGCCCGCCTGACCGGGTCAAAGAACGCGGTCAAGGGCCTTGGGTTCTTTCTGGGCGCGGCAATGCTGGCCTTGGTCGGGTTCAAGGCCGCCGTCTGGGGCATGGCCGCCGCATTGGCGCTGATCCTGCTGGCGGTCGTGCTGTTCCTGCCCGCGGGCCTGCCCGGGCGGATGAAAGCGGACGAAGCTTGGGGCGGCTGGTGTTCCCCCGACCGCCAGGTGAACCGGCTGTCGCTCGCCCGGCTGTTCCTGTTTGGCGCGCGGGATGTCTGGTTCGTGGTCGGCGTCCCGATCTACTTCCAGATGGTGCTGTCCGACGGCACGCCCGAAGGCCGACGCGAGGCCTTCTTTCTGATCGGCGGCTTCCTTGCCCTCTGGATCATCGCCTATGGCGCGGTTCAGGCCATGGCCCCCCACATCCTTGGCGGCAAGGATCAGCCCGTGGCCGCCACCGTGGCCAAGGCGATCCGCTGGTCGGGGCTGCTGGCACCAATCCCCTTCGTCCTCGCGGCTGCCGCGCTTTGGGCCGGAGCGCCGTCCCCCGCCCTCAGCCTGACACTGGTGGCGGGGCTCCTCCTCTTCGGCTTTGTCTTTGCGGTGAATTCCTCGGTCCATTCCTACCTGATCCTCGCCTTCGGTCAGGCCGACCGCATCACCCGCGACGTGGGGTTCTACTACATGGCCAATGCCGCCGGCCGCCTGATCGGCACGCTGTTGTCCGGCCTCAGCTATCAACTCGGCGGCCTGCCGCTCTGTCTGGCCACTGCCGGGATCATGGCCACGGCCAGCTGGCTGGCCGCGCGACGGCTGCGAACCCCCTGAACCGCCTTCCCATCCCGCCCCCCGCGCCCTATAAGGCCCGCGTCAGCAAGGGGAACCGCGATGCGCCGTGCCGAGGTCAGCCGCCAAACCGCCGAGACCGAGATTTCGGTCACCGTCACTCTGGACGGCACCGGCAGCCATGACTGCCAGACCGGCGTCGGGTTCTTTGACCACATGCTGGACCAGCTGGCCCGCCACAGCCTGATCGACCTGACCGTCCGTGCCAAGGGCGACCTGCACATCGACGATCATCACACGGTCGAAGATGTCGGCATCGCACTGGGTCAGGCCCTTGCCAAAGCACTGGGCGACAAGCGCGGCATCCGCCGCTACGGTCATTTCCGCCTTGCGATGGACGACGCGCAGGTCGCCTGCGCGCTGGACCTGTCGGCGCGGCCCTACCTGGTGTGGAACCTGCCCTTCCCCACGCCGAAGATCGGCAGCTTTGACACCGAACTGGTGCGCGAATTCTTTCAGGCCCTTGCCACGCACGGCGGCATCACGCTGCATGTCGACCTGATCCATGGCTTCAACAGCCACCACATCGCCGAGGCTGCCTTCAAAGCCGTCGCCCGTGCCCTGCGCGAGGCGGTCGAGCCCGATCCCCGCGGCCAAGGCATCCCGTCCACCAAGGGCACCCTCTAAGCCCTTTCATTCTGGCGGAAATATCCCCGCCGGAGGCTTCTGCCCTTTCCGCCAACCCGCCGGTCACCGCTCATGCTCACCGTCCTTGTCGACTACGATTCCGGCAACCTTCACTCCGCCGAGAAAGCCTTTCAGCGCATGGCAGCCGAGGGGGACGGGGGCGAAATCCTCGTCTCCTCCCGGCCCGAAGATGTGGCCCGCGCCGACCGGATCGTTCTGCCCGGCGACGGGGCCTTCCCCGCCTGCCGGACGGCACTTGGCAGCTATGGCGGCCTGTTCGAGGCGATTGAGGACGCAGTCACCCACAAGGCCCGCCCGTTTCTGGGCATCTGCGTCGGCATGCAGATGCTGGCCAGCCGGGGGCACGAATACCGCCTGACCGAAGGCTTCGACTGGATCGCCGGGGATGTGGAGCGGATCAAGCCCGCCGACCCAAGCCTGAAAGTCCCGCATATGGGCTGGAACGATCTGGTGATCGACCACCCCCACCCCGTGCTGGACGGGCTGAAGACCGGCGACCACGCCTATTTCGTCCACTCCTACCACTTCCGCGTCACCAATCCGGCGCATCGGCTGGCCTTCTGCGACTATGGCGGCCCCATCACGGCCATCGTTGGCCGCGACACCATCATCGGCACCCAGTTCCACCCCGAGAAGTCACAGGCGGCAGGTCTGCGGCTGATCGCAAACTTCCTGCGCTGGCGGCCCTGATCCCGCCAAAGCCCTAGTCCTGCCAAAGCCTAGGCTCGGCGAATTCCACTGAATTGCCCGCCGGATCGCGGATATAAAGCGACCGGGCACCGTTCGGCCAGTCAAACTCGGTCTCAATCGGCACGCCCGCGCGGGTCAGATGGTCGCGCCATGCGTCGATCTCGGCGCGTGAGGCGGCAAAGCACACATGCCCGGCCCCCCGCGCACCATGCACGGGCACCGGTAGCATGGCATCGGGCGCACGGATCTCGGTCGCGGCGGGATCGAAGACCAGCAAGACGCCCTCTCCCACCCGAAAGAACAGATGTCGTTCGGGCACCTTGGCAATCAAGGGCAGGGCCAGAATTCGGCCGTAGAAATCCTCGGCGGCAACAAGGTCGCCGGCATAGATCGCGGTTTCCAGAATGGCTGCGGGCTGCATGGGCCAAGGCTGCGCCGCTTTGCCAAAGGCGTCAAGCAGGTCGGGCGGCCCGGGCCCTGTCGATCAGCGCCAGCCCGCCAAGGATCAGCGCCAGCCCCAAAAGATGGCGCGGTTCCAGCCGCTCACCCAGCACCAGCCAGCCCAAACCGGCAGCGCTGAGCGGCACAAGGAAGGTGACAAGGGAAATCGCGGTCGCCCCGGCCCGTGCCAGGATGCGGAAGTAGATCAGATAGGCCAGCGCGGTGGACAGCACCGCCAGCGCCAGCACGGCCATCACCGGCACTGCCCCCGGGGCCTGCATCGCCCAGGGCCGGTCCACCCACAGCCAGATCGGCGCCAGAAGGACCGTGCTTGCCACCACCTGTCCGAAGGCCGTGGCCATCGGGGCCAGCCCCGCCTGCCGGAACCTGCGGCCCCAGACGCTTGCAAATCCATAAGACAGCGCCGCCGCCAGACAGGCGGCCATCGCCGGCACCGCGCCCTCCAGCCGCCCCGCGGCCATCATCACCACGACCCCGGCAAAGCCCAAGCCCACCCCGGCAAGCTTGGCCGGGCTCAGCCGTTCATCCCGTGTCGCCAGATGGGCGACGATCACTGTGAAGATCGGCGTTGTGGCATTGAGAACCGAGGCCAACGCCCCGGTGATCGCGGTCTGCGCCACCACGATCAGCACGAAAGGGATCGCATTGTTCAAAAGCCCCATGACCAGAAGCCCCGGCCACAGCCCGCGCGGGGGCATGCCCTGCCCGGTCAGCCGCAGCGCCAACCCAAGGATCAGCGCCGCCAGCGCCACCCGCGCCCAGACGATGGTCAGGGGTGTCAGCGCCTCAAGCGCCAGTTCCACAAACAGAAAGGACCCGCCCCAAAGCAGGGACAGCGTCCAAAGCAAAAGCCAATCGGTGCCGCGCATCGTCCGTCCTCCTGCCGCCCTTCGTGGCAGAGGCCGGGTGCCCGCGCGACCCGGTCCTTGCGCTTTACTTCACCCGCTTCCAGGTCCCGCCATCGCGGCAGATGCCCATGACGCAACCGCGCACGGACAGATTGTTCCCCGCCAAGGTCATGTCGCCGTTGTATTCCTTGTCACGATCCGGCGAGTAAATCCGGCCGTCATCATAAAGCCCGTCGGCATAGGGCACCATATCCCAAACGATCTGGCGGCCGATGTTGTCACTGGCGATCTCCGCGCCCGAGCCGTCAAAGGCCTTGACCAGCGTGCCACAAAAGGCCGGGCCGCAGGGCTTGATCTCGACATGGCCAAAGTTGCCATTGTCATCTGTCTTGGTTTGCCAGATGCCCTCGACCGGATCGGCGAAGGCAGCGCTGCCAAGAACTGCGAATGCGGCGGCGGCAAGATAGATATTCATGGGGTTCCTCCTCCCAAAGGTGTCCATATGCATTGCGCCGCCCGGTTCACCGATCAAGCGTGACGTCGGGTCGCGCGGCGGACCTTTTCATTCATGCCCGCGCATGCCAAAGACGCCGCGACCAAAAGGGGGCGCTCCGATGATCCTGTATCCCGCCATCGACCTGAAAGACGGCCAATGCGTCCGCCTCTTGCGCGGCGAAATGGCGGCGGCGACCGTGTTTGGCGATGACCCGGCGGCTCAGGCGCTGAAGTTTCAGGCGGCGGGCTGCGCATGGCTGCATCTGGTGGACCTGAACGGCGCCTTTGCCGGCCAACCCGTGAACGCGGCGGCGGTGGAGGCGATCCTGGCCGCCGTGAACGTCCCCGCCCAACTCGGCGGCGGTATCCGCGACATGGCGACCATCGCCATGTGGCTGGAAAAGGGCCTTGCCCGCGTGATCCTTGGCACCGTGGCCGTGGAAAACCCGGGCCTCGTGCGTCAGGCCGCGAAGGCCTTTCCCGGAAAGGTCGCTGTCGGCATCGACGCCCGCAAGGGCCGGGTCGCCACCAAGGGCTGGGCCACCGAAACCGAAGTCATCGCCACCGACCTTGCCCGCAGCTTTGAAGACGCCGGCGTCGCCGCACTCATCTACACCGACATCGACCGCGACGGCGCGATGCAGGGCCCGAACATCGAAGCGACCGAGGCGCTCGCCCGCGCCGTGACGATCCCGGTCATCGCCAGCGGCGGCGTGTCGCGGATGGAGGATCTCATCGCCCTGCGCGACACCGGTGTCATCGCAGGGGCGATCTCGGGCCGCGCGCTTTACGATGGCGCGATTGATCTGGGCGCCGCGCTGAAAGCCCTCCAACGCTGAGCCCTTTCTCTTCTCCAAATATCCCGGGGGGGAAAGCTGCGGCACGCAGCTTTGGGGGGCTGGCCCCCCTTTCGCCGCCCCGACCCAGACGCTAGGGTGCACCCATGCTGAAAACCCGCATCATCCCCTGCCTTGACGTGGCCAACGGCCGCGTCGTCAAGGGCGTCAACTTCGTCGATCTGGTCGACGCGGGCGATCCGGTCGAGGCGGCCAAGGCCTATGACGCCGCCGGCGCGGATGAGCTTTGCTTTCTTGACATCATGGCCACCGAAGACAACCGCGCCACGATGTATGACCTTGTGACCCGCACCGCCGAACAGTGCTTCATGCCGCTGACTGTCGGCGGCGGGGTGCGCACGCCCGAGGATGTGCGCAAACTTCTCCTCGCCGGGGCGGACAAGGTCAGCTTCAACTCGGCCGCCGTGGCCCGCCCGGATGTGGTGGCCGAAGCGGCGGACCGGTTCGGGTCGCAATGCATCGTGGTGGCCATCGACGCCAAGACCGTCGCCCCCGGCAAATGGGAGATCTTTACCCACGGGGGCCGCCGGGCGACCGGCATCGACGCGGTGGACTTCGCCCGCACGGTGGCGGCCAAGGGCGCGGGCGAGATCCTTCTGACCAGCATGGACCGCGATGGAACCAAGCAGGGGTTCAACCTCCCCCTGACCCGGACCATCGCCGATGCGGTGGACATACCGGTCATCGCCAGTGGCGGGGTCGGGACGCTGGACCATCTGGTCGAAGGGATCACGGAAGGCCACGCCAGCGCCGTGCTTGCCGCGTCGATCTTTCATTTCGGCACCTACACCATCGGTCAAGCCAAAGCGCATATGGCCGCTGCCGGCATCCCTGTGAGGCTGACATGACACTGGAAAAGCTTGCCGCCACAATCGCAGCCCGCAAGGGGGCCGACCCCGAAACCTCATGGACGGCAAAGCTGCTGGCCAAAGGGCCCGAGAAATGCGCCGAGAAGTTTGGCGAAGAAGCCATCGAGGCGATCATCGAAGCCGTCAAGGGCGACCGCGCCCGTCTGACGGCGGAGGCGGCGGATGTCCTCTACCACCTGCTGGTGATGCTTGCGGCGCGGGATGTCTCACTGGCCGAAGTCTTGGCCGAGCTGGATCGCCGCGACGGCACGTCGGGCATCGCCGAAAAAGCCGGACGCTAAGGCCGATTTCTTCCAAGAAATCGGACCGGAGCCTTCAAAGGCTCCGAGCCGGAATTTTCGAAAATTCCGGTATGCCTACAGCCCCAAACGCGGAATTTCGATGGCTGGGCAGCGGTCCATCACCACCCGCAGCCCCGCGGCCCGCGCCCGTGCGGCAGCAGCTTCGTCGATCACGCCAAGCTGCATCCAGACCACCTTGGCGCCCACCGCAATCGCTTCGTCAACGACAGCGCCCGCCTCTTCGCTGCGGCGAAAGATGTCGACCATGTCCACTGGCCCCACTTCGGCCAGCGACGCCTTGACCACCTCGCCCAGCGCCTCCTGCCCGGCTTGACCCGGGTTGACCGGGATTACCCGGTACCCCCGCGCCGCCAGAAAGGCAGCGACCCGATGGCTTGGCCGGTCGGGCTTTGGCGACCAGCCCACAAGGGCAATCGTCTTTACCGTGGTCAGGATATCGCGGAGTTCGGCATCGGTCGGCATGGCATCACCTGAATAAAAAGGCGCCCACAGGGCAAGCCCGGGGCGCCAAGTGCGGAACGAGGGACAGTGAAGTCAAGGACGGGGTTCCGGCCCGTGCCTCCACTTTGTCATTTAGGGACCCGCAGCGCCCACAAAAGACCCTTCGCGGATTCGTGATCACGGGTTCACCTGGCGGTGACGGCCTGCGTGGCCGCGTAGAGGGATACCGCCGCCGCATTCGACACGTTCAGGCTGCCGAAGGCACCGGCAAAGGGGATGCGGGCCAGCACATCGCAGGTCTCACGGGTCTTTTCCCGCAGGCCCGGCCCTTCCGCCCCCAGCACAAGCCCAATCGCGCGGCCACCCGCAGCGCCTACAGCCGCATCAAGGGTAACCTCGGCCTCGCCATCCAGTCCGATCAGCGTAAAGCCCATATCCTTCAGCGCTTCCATTGCCTCGGACAGGTTGGTGACCCGCAGATAGGGCTGGCGTTCCAATGCGCCGCTGGCCGTCTTTGCCAGTGCCCCGGTTTCCGGCGCGGAATGGTGGCGGGGCGCGATCACGGCGCGGGCCCCGAACACCTCAGCCGAGCGCAGGATGGCGCCCACGTTATGCGGGTCTGTCACCCGGTCCAGCAGCACGACAAGCGGCAGGCCCTGCCCCGAGATGCAGACATCTTCCAGCCGACCCCAGTCCAGGCTGCGCACTTCCAGCGCCGCGCCCTGATGCACCGACCCTTCGTCGATCGGCGCGTCAAACCGGCGCGGGTCCACGATCTGCGGCTCCATGCCAGAGGCCGCGACCGCTGCTTCCAGCTTGTCGAAGGCGTTCTTGGTCAGGACCAGCTGCAGCTTTTCGCGCTGCGGGTTTTCCAGCGCGTCCCGAACCGCGTGCAGCCCGAACAGCCACAGGGTTTCCCGCGCCTCGCGTTTTTGGCCGCGTTCCTTGTCCACCACCCAAGCAGGCTTTTTCGCACCCGTCTTCATTCGCCCACCCCCTGAAATCCGGCCCGGACTCTGTGTCAGGACCGCCCGGCGATGCAAGCCGAAAACGTCACCTTCGGCCCTTGACGCCCCCCGCCCCCTTGAGTAGACCCACCCCCGGCGGGCGACGAGCTGCAAGGTGCGGCAGGGGACTGTAACTCCCCCGGGGCGACCCACGCCTGGTTCGATTCCAGGGTCGCCCACCATGCTTTGCATGGTGCCTACCGCCAAGACCCCCTTTGGATATGCGACGGTACCGCCGGGTCACGCCCCTGCGGCCTGCTAGAATTAAGCTCGCGAAGGAATCAATCGCCAAACAGCCCGCTTCGTGTAATGTTAAGGGTATTAACACACGTTGATGGGGAAGTCGGATGCACCGTCGCGCCTTTACCGTTGGCCTTGCCGCCGGGCTGGCCTGCCCGCTGCCTGCCTTGGCACAGACCGTCGGGAATCCGACGGCCCCGACCAAGGCAGGCACCACCTACCGTGGACCGAATGTCATCCTTGTCCGCTTTGGCGGCGGGGTGCGGCGGGCCGAGACCATTGACGCCGCCGCAACCTGGGCCCCTTACCTGCGCCATAGCCTTGCCCCGCGCGGCACTTTCATTCCCGACCTGCGCATCGACCGGCTTGAGGGGGTAAGCACCTCACACGCCGAAGGCACGCTGAACCTTCTGACCGGGCGCTACCGCGCCTATCGTCCTGCGGCAGAGGTCCTGAGCGACCGCCTGGAACCCACCGAGCCAACGCTTTTCGAATACCTGCGCCGGGCCTTCGACATCCCCTCGCATGAGGTGCTTCTGGTCAACGGCGAGGATCGGCCACAAGAGGAATACTTCACCTTCGGCGCGGGTGACCATTTCGGCATCGACTATCGGTCCGAGATGCTGTCCCTGCACCGCTTCAAGCTGTACCGCACCCGCATGCAGCTTGCCGAAAGCGGCCTGACCGACGCCGCACGCCTTGCACTTGCGGAAGAGCGCGCGCGACTGCTTGCCATCGACCCGCGGGGTGCCACACCCGAGCCTTCGCCTGAGGTCGAACGCTTCTGGGCGCGCTGGCGGCAGGGTTTTGGCGATGACGGCATGCGCAACCCGCGCGGTGACCGGCTGCTGACCGAACTGGCGACCCGGGCGATGACCGAACTCAAGCCGCGCTTCATGATGGTGAACTATCAGGACCCGGACTATGTGCACTGGGGCAACCCCAGCCACTACACCCGCGCCATCGCGGTGATCGACGAAGGCCTCCAGCGTCTGGTGTCGCTGGCGGATGCCGACCCGTTCTACCGCGACAACACCATCTTCGTGATCACCCCCGATTGCGGCCGCGATGCCAACCCGCTGGCCGAAGTGCCGTTCCAGCACCACTTCAACTCCCGCTCCGCGCATGAGGTCTGGGCGGTGATCTTCGGGCCCGGCATTGCCAAGGGGGTGGTCGACAGACCCGTCGACCAATCCGCCATCGCCCCCACAATCGCGGCGGCCATGGGCTTCACCGTCACCCGCGCCGAAGGCGATGCGATCGAGGGGGCATTCCTGTGACCGCCCTGCCCCGCCCTGCCTACGGCCCCGGTCGCCTTGCGCGGCTGGGGCGGGTGCTCGCCAATGGTGCGATCGGCTCGCTGCTCTGCATGGGCCCGGTGACTGCCGTCATCGCCCTGGGCTGGTTGGTCCGCCGGTCCGGCCACCATGCCCGCAGCCGGTTCGCCACGGTCGAGGAGATGCCGGGATGGCTGTCAGGCCCGCGCGAATGGCAGGGGCGCCCGACCAGCCGGATCACCCGGGCGCTTGGCGGCCTTGGGGCCAACATCCGCGTCGGGCTGATGGCGCTGGCCGCCCTTCTGGTCTGGACGCTGCCCTTCACCGCGCTGTGGCTTGGGGCGTGGTGGGCCGGATGGGAAAACTCGTTCAACAAGGGCTACGAACAGGCCGTCGTCGGCCCCACGGTCTTTCTGCTGGGCGTGCTTGTGGCGACGCTGGTCGTGCCGGCTCTGCCCCTGATGGTCGCGCATCTGGCGGCAGAAGACCGCCTGTCTGCCGCGTTTGAGCTGCGCCGCCTCCGGTCAGCCGTGGCGCAGGCGGGCTGGCGCGTTCCGGCGCTGGCCTTGCTTGCGGTGGTCTTCGCCCTGCCCTTCGCTGCAGCGCGGGGGCTGATCACCACCGCAACCGACTGGGCGCCGCAGCTTGAAACGCTGCCACCCGACCAGATCGCCCGGATCCAAGGCTGGATCACCCTTGGCCTCGCCGCCGCCGCCTTCCTGTCGGCCTGGATCACCCGCACCCTTGCCGCCCGCGTCTATGCCCGCGCCGCCGCCCGTGCCGCGGGCCTGAAGCCCGGCCTGTGGGACGGGGCCGAGGCGGCTGAGGGCGCGATGCCCGCCACCCCGCCCAGCCGCACGCTGGCGGTCCTGTGGTATGCCGCCGCCATGGTCCTGACACTTGCCTTCGCCTTCCTGATCCTTGCCGGGCAATTCCTTGACCATGCATGGTGGCGCTGGGTCTTTCACCCGGGCCTGACCCTGCCTTGGGCAGGCTGAGACCCTTGCGAAAGCGACCCCGGGGTGCGACTAAGGCGCAAACTCCGGGGGCTGCCCAATGTCATTTTCCACCCATTTCTCCCATGCCATCACCCGCCGACCGGCGCCCTCGATCATTGCGGGGCTTCGCGCCGTGGATACCGGGAGTCCGGACCTTGCCCTGATGCAGGCCCACCACGCCGCCTATGTCGCGACGCTGCAGGAAACCGGCGCGACGGTGGTCGAGCTTCCTGCGCTGGACGCCTATCCCGACAGTGTCTTTGTCGAAGACACCGCCCTTTGCCTGCCGGAAGGCGCTGTCATCATGCGCCCCGGCGCACCGTCACGGCTGGGCGAGGCGGCCGAGATGGCCCCCCATCTGCGCGCGCTTTACGGGCAAGTCGTGGAAATCACCGGCAAGGACAGCTTCATCGAAGGCGGCGACATTCTGGTTACCGAACGTGAGGTTCTGGTCGGCCGCTCTGCCCGCACCAATGCAGCGGGCGTTGCCGAACTGGCACGCCTTGTCGGCCCCTGGGGCCACAAGCTGCGCGAAGTCCACACCCCGCCGGGGGTGCTGCATTTCAAGACCGACTGCTCGCTTCTGGATGTTGACACGGTGCTCTCCACCACCCGCCTGTCCGCCTCGGGCTGTTTTGAGGGCTACCGCGTGATCCCGGTGGCAGATGGCGAAGAAGCCGCCGCCAACACCATCCGCTTCAACGATCTGGTGCTGATGCCGGCAGGCTTTCCCAAGACCCGTGACACGATCCTTGCCGCGGGTTTCAACGTGCGGGAGATCGGCAATTCGGAATGCGCCAAGCTGGATGGTGGGATGTCCTGCCTCTCGCTCCGCTTCACTCCGAAGCCATGACCTTCAACATCCTTGCCGTCGGCCAGTCCGGTCGGCTGGAGTTTGAAGCGATCCTGCTTGCCGCATCCCTGCGGCAGTCCGATCCGGGTTTTTCCGGCCAGCTCTATATCGCCGAACCGCAGCCCGGGCCGCTTTGGCCCGGCGACCCAAGGATGGCCGACCGCAGCAAGGCGCTGCTGCAAGACCTTGGCGCGCAGATCCTGCCCTTCGACAGCCGCGCCTTCGGCAACGCCTATCCCAACGGCAACAAGATTGAGGCGCTGGCCGTCCTGCCCGAAGCACCCTTCCTGTTTCTGGATACCGATACGCTGATCACTGGCCCTGTTTCCGCCATTCCGTTTGATTTCACCCGCCCCTCCGCCTCGATGAAGCGCGAAGGGACCTGGCCGCAGATCGAACTTTACGGGCCGGGTTACGTCCAGACGTGGAAAGCGCTCTATGATCGGTTCGGCCTCGATTACGCATCCTCGCTGGACCTGACCCACCCCGAGGAATACTGGCAGCGCCACCTTTATTTCAACGCGGGCTGGTTCTTCCATTCCAGCCCAAAGGCCTTTGGCAGCCGCTTTCTGGCCTGGTCAAAATCCATCTGCGACGATCCACCGGAAGAGCTTGTCTGTCAGGAGCTGTTCCCCTGGCTGGACCAGATCACCCTGCCGCTGGTCGTCCATTCCCTTGGCGGCGGTCGCCCGGGGCCAGAGCTTGCCGCGCTGGACGGCAGCGCCACCTGCCATTATCGCACCCTGCCCCTGCTTTACGCCCGCGAAAGCGACCATGCCGTTGCCGTGCTGGAAGAGGTTGCCCGCGACAAGACCATCCGCCCCACCCTGCGCGACTGGGAGGCGATGAAGGCCATGGTCTACCAGAACAAAGGCCGCAAGGCCCGCGCTCTCTTTGACCAGAACCAGCTTCCCCACCGCGAACAGGTGATCCGCAACACGCTGAAACGCGAAGGCTATTGGCTCAGGTAACGGCTGCACGGCTAAGGCTGTGTTGCGTCAAAGCTCCATCGTCACCACAGGCCACAGCGACAGGACCAGCAGCACCGCCATGGTCCAGTTAAACACCCGCAGCCGCCCCGGCCCCTCCAGCCAGCGCCGCACGGCCTGACCGGCCCCGGCCCAGATCGCAACCGACGGCAGGTTCACCGAAGCAAAGACCAGCGCAACGGTCAGATACGCCCCGACCGAAGGCACCGGCACATAGGCCGCCACCGCCCCCAGCGCCATGGCCCAGGCTTTGGGGTTCACCCACTGGAACGCCGCCGCCTGCAGGAACGTCATCGGTCGCGCCGCGGCCTTCCCGGCACCCGGCGCGCCGGCATGGGCAATCTTCCATGCCAGCCACAGCATATAGGCCACCGACACCAGCTTCAGCACCGTCAGCGCCGGGGGCCAGGCCTTGAAGACCCCCGCCAGCCCAAGCCCGACCAGAAACACCATCACCGCATGGCCAAGGCTGATCCCCAGCATATGCGGCACCGTCCGCCGCACGCCGAAATTCACGCCGCTGGCCAGCAGCATCATGTTGTTCGGCCCCGGCGTGACCGAGGTGACGAAGGCGAAGCCCAGAAGGGCAAGGAAAAGCTCGTATGTCATGGCCGCAATCCTGCACCACCTGCTGCGGCACAGGATTGCAAAGATGCGGTCTATCCGTCTAGTCTTGCAACAAATGACCCAACTTGATGAAATCGACCGCCGGATATTGCGCGAGCTGCAGCGCGATGGGCGGCTGTCCAACCTTGCCCTTGCCGACCGCGTGGGCCTGTCATCGTCGGCCTGCCTCCGCCGGGTCCAGGCGCTGGAGCGGGACGGGCTGATCCGCGGCTACCGCGCGGTGCTTGACCCCGCCCGCCTTGGGATCGGCTTCGTGGCCTATGTCACCGTCGGGCTTGGCACCCACACCAAATCCGCGCAGGAGGCGTTCGAAAGGGCGGTGGCCCGCGCGTCGGAGGTGCGGGAGTGTCACAACATCACCGGGACGGTGGAGTACCTCCTTCGGGTCGAGGCGGCGGATCTGGCGACCTACAAGCACTGGCATACTGAGGTGCTGGGGGTGCTGCCGCAGGTCCGATCGATCACGACCTTCGTGGTGATGGGCAGCCCGAAGGATGAACGGGCCTGAGGGGCCCATCGGAGTGTCCCGGGCAGGGCGGGATTTCCGGGTCAGGGATTTCAAGGGCTTGTGCGGGCCTATTCATGATCTGTCAAGGTTTGGGCGATGGGTCGGGCCGGGAAAGTGGGGGTTTTGCACCCCCACACCCCCACAGGATATTTGGGGAGGGAAGGCTGGGGAGGGGTTGGTGCCCATCCGCGCTTGCGATGTGCGCCGACGCCCGGGCACGCTCACCCCGGCCTTGAGGCGGGGGCTTTGGGTGTCAGGCGGGGCCTCGGGTCAGGCCCGGGGCGGGTTAGGTCGGGTTGCCCCCCACCCCCATCCCCTCCCCACGAGAGGGAGGGGAGGTGACTTGCGACGGTGGGGGGAGTTGGCGAAGGGCACACGTCCCGGCCTGGAGGCGGGGTCTTTGGGTGTCTAGCGAGGCCCTCGGGTCAGGCCCGGGATGGGGTTTCTTGCGACGCCGGGGGGAGTTGATGGGGAACGCCCGGGCGCAGTTGCGCGGGGCGGGGGAGTCGGGCTGAAGCCCGACCTACAGGGCGCATCGCACCCTGGGCTTGGGGCGGGAACTTTGGGTGTCGGGCGAGGCCCCGGGTCGGGCACGGGGCGGGTGAGGTTGGGTTGCCCCCCACCCCCATCCCCTCCCAACGAGGGGGAGGGGAGGTGACTTGCGACGGTGGGGGGAGTTGGCGAAGGGCACACGCCCCGGCCTTGAGGCGGGGTCTTTGGGTGTGCAGCGAGGCCCCGGGTCAGGCCCGGGGCGGGGGTGAGAGCGGTGCCGGGGGGAGTTGATGGGGAACGCCCGGGTGCAGTTGCGAGGGGCGGGGGAGTCGGGCTGAAGCCCGACCTACAGGGCGCATCCCACCCCGGCCTTGAGGCGGGGTCTCGGGGTGTCAGGCGAGGCCCCGGGTCAGGCCCGGGGCGGGGTTTCTTGCGACGCCGGGGGGAGTTGATGGGGAACGCCGGGGCGCGATTGCGAGGGGCTGGGGAGTCGGGCTGAAGCCCGACCTACACGGCGCATCGCACCCCGGGCTTGAGGCGGGGGCTTTGGGTGTCAGGCGGGGCCTCGGGTCAGGCCCGGAGCGGGTTAGGTTGGGTTGCCCCCCACCCCCATCCCCTCCCCTCCCCACGAGGGGGAGGGAGGTGAATTGGGACGGTGGGGGGAGTTGGCGAAGGGCACACACCCCGGCCTTGAGCCGGGGTCTCGGGCTGTCAGACGAGGCCCCGGGTCGGGCCCGGGGTGGGGTTTCTTGCGGTGCCGGGGGGAGTTGATGGGGAACGCGCGGGTGCGCTTGCGCGGGGCGGCGGAGTCGGGCTGAAGCCCGACCTACACGGAGCATTCCACCCCGGCCTTGAGGCGGGGTCTCGGGCTGTCAGACGAGGCCCCGGGTCAGGCCCGGGGCGGGGTCTTTTGGGCAACGCAGGGGTGCAAATCTGACCGCGACCGGCACGCGGGGGTGGGGGCGATATATCGCGCCCGCCCCCGGGGGGGCGGGTCGGGCGCGGTCAGATTTGTTTTGGGCAAATCTGACAGGGTAGCTCACATGCGAGGCACTAACGCCCATACCCCTTCGCTCGCACCAGCACTTCCCCTACTTCGATTTCCTTTGCTCTTCTTCGGCAATCCACTCCGGTATTCGAGGGTGTCCGCCTAGTGGATACAAGCGCGAGAGGAAACCCCATCGAATGCCAAAAGAGTCCTTTCGCATTGGGATTGGGATGCGAAAAAGAATGGCAAATCCAATTGCAATTGATGTGGCGACTAGCGCGAGAAGCGCTGTGAAGCCTTCCAAGAAGCTTCTGGGCGAAACAAAAGCCAATTCATACTGCCACGAAAGAAGAAAGCCGGCATAGCCAGCCAAAGGCATTGCGAGTATGAGAATTATGAAGATGGTTGCGAATTCCATCACGGACAAGATTCTAAAGCGATCGTTCAAGAAATTGGTGGCGACGATGGGAATCACTAAGGCCATTTCATCTTGGCCTTTGTAAAGGCCGTAGGCTTGAGCCGAAAATCGCGATAGCTTTATCCTATTTCCTTCCTTTGATCGTATGAAGATAATCGACAAAGTGGAGTTCAGGTATAGCAACAGAAAATGGTAGTTGATTGCGAGAAGCGCGACAAGATACGCAAGGGGAACACTGGCAGTATAGCCAAACAGAGTGATCGAAGCCAATCCATCCTTAGCTAAGGATGTAAGGATGAGAAATCCGACTACTAGTGGACTTCCTGTCTTTGCTATCGATCCAAGAAGCGATTTCTCGATCTCTCCAAGGCGCAAATAAATCTCTGACCAAGTGAGTCCGGTTGATTTGAGATGCCTGAGTGTACAACGAAACTCGTGCTCCTTAAGGCTGCCGAGTGATACCCAGATGTTCTTACTCAAACATCCAACTCCTCCACAAACCGGGCGTTCTCCTGAATATACTGGAACCGCAGTTCCGGCTTCTTGCCCATCAGGCGCTCCACCAGATCGCCGGTCATCCCCGGTTCGTCCTCGTCAATCGACACCCGGATCAGCTTCCGCGTCAGGGGGTTCATCGTGGTGTCTTTCAGGTCCTTGGCGTCCATCTCGCCCAGGCCCTTGAAGCGCTGGACGTCGATCTTGCCTTTGCCTCCCAACCCCTTGGCGAGCCAGATCTCCTTTTCGGCATCGTCGGCCACATACATCCGGCGCGCGCCTTGGGTCAGGCGGTAGAGGGGGGGGCAGGCGAGATACAGGTGGCCCTTGTCGATCAGGGGGCGCATCTGGGTGAAGAAGAAGGTCATCAACAGGCTCGCGATATGCGCGCCGTCGACGTCGGCGTCGGTCATGATGATGATTTTCTCGTAGCGCAGGTCGTCCAGCTTGAAGCGGGTGCCCATGCCGGTGCCCAGCGCCTCACAGATATCGCGGATTTCGGAGTTGTCGTTCAGCTTGGCGGAAGCGGCGCCGAGGACGTTCAGGATCTTGCCCTTGAGGGGGAGGAGGGCCTGAGTCTCACGGCTGCGGGCGCCTTTGGCGGAGCCGCCGGCAGAGTCGCCTTCGACGATGAAAAGTTCGGTGCCTTCGCGGGTCTTGGAGGAGCAGTCGGTCAGCTTGCCGGGGAGGCGCAGCTTCTTGGTGGCGGTCTTGCGCTGGGTTTCCTTTTCCTCACGCCGCCGCAGGCGTTCTTCGGCGCGCAGGACGAGGAAATCGAGGATCGCACCGGCGGATTTCGGGTCGGCGGCAAGCCAGGTGTCGAAATGGTCGCGGACGGCGTTTTCGACCCATTTGGCGGCTTCCTCGGTCGAGAGGCGGTCCTTGGTCTGGCCGACGAAGCTGGGTTCGCGGATGAAGACGGAGAGGAGCGCGCAGCCGCCGGTCAGAAGGTCATCGCGGGTGATGAGGTCGGCCTTGCGGTTCTTCACCCGCTCACCATAGGCCTTGATGCCCTTGAGGGTGGCGGCCCAGAAGCCGGATTCATGGGTGCCGCCCTCGGGCGTGGGGACGGTGTTGCAGTAGGAGTGGAGGAAGCCATCCTGCGCGGGCGTCCAGTTGATCGCCCATTCGACGGAGCCGGGGATCTGGTATTTCTCCTGAAACGAGACGCGCCCGGCGAAGGGGCGTTCGGCGTAGGTGGTGGTCTTGGAGAGCGTGTCGGTCAGGTACTGGGCCAGGCCGCCGGGGAAGTGGAAGGTGGCCTCTTGCGGGGTCTCGCCGTCCGCCACGGCCGATTTCCAGCGGATTTCGACGCCGGAGAAGAGGTAGGCCTTGGACCGGGCGAGTTTGTAGAGGCGGGCGGGTTTCAGGGTCTGGTGGCCGAAAATCTCCGGGTCCGGGTGGAAGGTGACGGTGGTGCCGCGGCGGTTCTGGATGGGGCCGAGTTTTGCGATCGGGCCGCGGGGGATGCCGCGGGAGAAGGATTGTTCGTAAAGCTCCTTGTTGAGCGCGACCTGCACGGTCATCAGGTCGGAGAGCGCGTTGACGACCGAGGAGCCGACGCCGTTCAGGCCGCCGGAGGTGGAATAGGCCTTGTTGGAGAACTTGCCCCCGGCGTGGAGGGTGCAAAGGATCACCTCCAGCGCGGATTTGCCGGGGAACTTGGGGTGCGGGTCGACGGGGATGCCGCGGCCGTTGTCACGCACGGTGACGGAGTTGTCATCGTGCAGTTCCAGCTCGATCCGGTTGGCGTGGCCCGCCACCGCCTCATCCATCGCGTTATCCAGGATTTCGGCGACCATGTGGTGCAGCGCGCGTTCGTCGGTGCCGCCGATATACATGCCGGGGCGTTTGCGGACGGGTTCCAACCCCTCAAGCACCTCGATCGACGAGGCGTCGTAGGTCTGCGACGTGGAGAGGAGGTCGTTCATGGGGATACCCTTCTTGTTGCAGGCATTAGATCATCCGAGGGGGGTGGGGCGCAAGATGTAGGGGGTGGTCGGGCGAGGGGGTGTGGCCTAGGTATGGAGCGAGCAATGGAGGATTTGGCGATGCGGGTGCTGTTCACGGGCGGATCGGGCAAGGCGGGGAAGCATGTGGTGCCGTATCTGGTGGCGCAGGGGCATAAGGTGCTGAACTTTGACCGGGTGCCCCTGGGGCTTCCGGGGGTGCATGACCTGACGGGCGATATCTGCGACGCAGGGCAGGTCTATTCGGCGATGCGGACCCATGCGGGCTATGAGGAGATGGAGGACGGGGCGGCGAAGCTGTTTGACGCCGTGGTGCATTTCGCGGCGGTGCCAAGGTACGGGATGGTGCCGGATACCGAGACCTACCGGGTGAACACGGTAGGGACCTACAACGTGCTGGAAGCGGCGCTGAAGATGGGGATCCGGAAGGTGATCATCGCCTCAAGCGAGACGACCTATGGGGTGTGTTTCAGCGACGGGGTGGTAGACCCGAAGCTCCTGCCGTTGGAGGAGGATTATGACATCGACCCGATGGACAGCTACGGCATGTCGAAGAAGGTGAACGAGGTCACGGCGCGCAGCTTCCAGCGGCGGTTCGGGGCGGATGTCTATGCCTTGCGGATCGGGAATGTGGTGGAGCCTCATGAATATGCGACTCTCTTCCCACCCTTGGCTGAGGATCCGGGGCTGCGGCGGCGGATCACCTTCAGCTATATCGACGCGCGGGATCTGGGGCAGATCGTAGACCTCTGCCTGCAGAAGGACGGGCTGGGCTTCCAGGTGTTCAACGCGGTGAATGATGAGAACGCGGTGCCGCAGCCGAATTCGGAACTTCTGGCGCGGTTCTTTCCGAACGTGCCGCTGTCGCGGCCGGTGGGAGAGCGGGAGGGGCTTTTGTCGAACCGGAAGATCCGGGAGGTTCTGGGGTTCAAAGAGGCGCATCCTTGGCAAAAACAGGTGCCCTGAGCCAAGGTCGCCGGGGGTTTCACACCCCCGAACCCCCGTGGGATATTTGTTGAAGAGAAAGCCTTCTTGAAGAGGCGCGTTAACGTTAATCGCGTGTTTACTCGAATCGTCGCAGGTTGGTCGGGCGGTACAGGCGGGGACGCCGATGACCGCGAAGGGAAAGACACCCCGCGGCTTGGCCTGGCCTTCCGCGGGGTGTTGACACATCCCGGTTGCAGCACGACGTCACCTCTGTGATTTTGGGCTGGTGGCGCGTGTCGCCGGATTTGGCAAAGGCAATCCCATGCGCAGGATCGGCGCCTTGATTTTCCCGGGGTTCGAGTTGCTGGATGTTTTCGGCCCGTTGGAGATGTTTGGCCTGCTTGACGACGCGTATTCTCTTACACTTGTGGCCGAGACTGCCGGGCCGGTGCGCAGCGGACAGGGGCCGTCGGCTTGCGCGGACGCGACCATCGGGGATGGTCCTGCCTACGACATCTTGTTCGTGCCGGGGGGTGCCGGAACCCGGCGTGAGGTTGGCAATACCCGGCTGCTCGATTGGATCGCGGGCGCCTCCGAATGCAGCGAGTTCTGTCTGAGCGTTTGCACTGGCAGCGCGCTTCTGGCGAAGGCGGGCGTGCTGGACGGACGTCGTGCCACGACCAACAAGATGGCCTTCGCATGGGTCGCGGATCAAGGGCCGAAGGTTCACTGGGTTCGACAAGCACGCTGGGTCGAGGATGGAAAATTCATCACCTCATCTGGCGTATCGGCTGGAATGGACATGGCGCTGGGCGCGATCGCCGTGATGCACGGACCTGAAACGGCCGAGAAAGTGGCTGGCTGGGCCGAGTATTCTTGGCAGAAGGATCGGGATCTGGACAGCTTCGCCAAGATGCACGGGTTGGCGTGATGCCGGGCAGCAAAAGCAGGGACAGTTTGAATTCGCAGATGCGCGCTTGAACAAGCACGTCCTATGCGCTTTCTCTTCCCCAAATATCCCACGGGGGTGCGGGGGTGTGAAACCCCCGCTCCTGCCGGTGCTATACGGGCTCGGCCAGTCTTGCAGCCCACATCTTCTTGAACGCCGGGCGGGCCTGGCACGCCTCCAGCCATGTCTTCACGGCCGGGAACTCGTTGAACAGCGTGGGGTGGCTTTGCGCGTAACGCAGGCACTCAGCCAGGTTGATGTCGGCGACGGTGAAGCGCTCTCCCACCAGGTGGCTATGGGTGGCAAAGTGTGTTTCCAGCCGCTTCAGGGGACGGCGGAGTCTCTCGGCCAGTATGCCGATGGCGGCCTGGCCTTCGACGGTCTTGTCGCCCCCGTCGTTGGTGATCTTCATGATTTCCAGCCCCGGACCCTCGGCCGCGGTGACGGCGAACAAGGTCCATTGATCCATCAGGGCGGCTTCGGCTGCCGTTTGCGGACCAAGGGCACCGCCGCGCGTGCGGGCGATGTGGTTGGTGATGGCCAGCGACTCGGTCAGGACCAGATCATCCTCGACATAGGCCGGGATCTGGCCCAGCGGGTTGACCTTCAGGAAGGCAGGCGAGGTGGTGTTGAGCGGGGCATCGGGCGCGCTGGCCTGTGCCAGGCGATAGCCCTGAATGACATTCACATGCGTGAACGGAAGGTCCAGTTCGTAAAGCAGCCAGATCGGGCGCGATGCGCGGGACCGGAAAGCGCCGTAAAGGGTGATCATCCGAAACCTCCTGTCGGTGTGGGCCAAGCGTAAAGCCTGAACCGGCAAAGAAAAAGGGGGGTCCGTGGGGCAGTGGTCCCTTGATGTGGCGCGCATAGTGGCTCAGGTTTCGGGCATGACAGAAACCAGACCGCCCACCAGACCGCAGACCAGCGCCGCTTTCACCAATCGCGACCACCGGGCCGAGATTGTTGAGCGGTTGTACGATGTCGCGGTCGATCCGATCCGGCTGGAGGAATTGCTTGAGGTCTGGGAAGGCCGGGCAGCGGCGCTGCGGGTCGGCCCGGTCGAAAGCGCGATCCAGCTTGAGGATCCCGAGATCGAGGCGCATCTGGAGCGGGCGACGGTCTTTCTGGACCGGTTCGATGCCAGCCAGCAGGCGCAGGGCAGCCGGACGGTGCTTGCCGATATCACCCGCTCGGCCGCGTTTCTGAGCGATGGCGGCACAAGGCTGGCCGGGTGCAACCGGGCGGCCGTGCTGGCGTTCGGGGTGGCAGAGGGTGGCGCTTTCGCGGATCTGCCGTTTGACGCGGAAGATCGCGTGCTGCTGTCCGACGCAATCCGCCGGGTGGCGGCGCGGAAGGCGGAAAAGGTCGTGACGCTGCGGATCAGGTCGATGACCACGGGCAGCCCGGTGATCCTGCGGGTCAGTCCGGTGGAAGGGTCCAGCGCGCGGCCCTTGGCCTTGGTCGTGTCGACGGAACTGGTCTGGCCGGAGGGGTTCGAGGTCACGGTGCAAGAGGCGTTCGGGCTGACCGCCGCCGAGGTCGAGATCGTGCGCGGAGTGACGCTGGGCCTGCCGCTGCGCGACATCGCCGAAGCGCGGGGCCGGTCGGTCGAGACGGTGCGGACACAAGTGCGGTCGGTGCTGGCCAAGACCGAAACGCACAGCCAGTCGGAACTGGTGCGCGTTGTGCTGGGGCTGATGGACGTGGCGCTGATCCCGGTGCAGGCGGACCCTGCCCTGCCACCGCGCGGCGCTCTGGAGCGGCGTGCCCTGCGCGAGATACGGGGGACGGATGGGCGGCGGCTGACCTGGATTGAATTCGGCGATCCGCGCGGCCGGCCGGTCTTGTACATGCACCTTGATTTCGGGCTGATCCGCTGGCCCGCGACGGCGGAGCGTGCGGCGGCGGCCCGGGGGTTGCGAATCATCGTGCCGGTCCGGGCGGGCTATGGCCGGACCGACCCGCTTCCTCGGGAGGTTGACCATCTGGCAGGTGTCACGCGCGACTATGCGGCGGTGCTGGATCATCTGGGCCTCAAGGGCGCGGTGGCCGTTCCGCTGGGGGCTGACTTGCGCTTTGCCATGAACCTGTCGATCCAGCGCCCGGACCTTGTCCGCGCGATCGTCGGCGCGGCCTGCCAGCTGCCGCTGCGCAGTGCGGCCCAGTATGACCGGATGGACAAGTGGCAGCGCTTCATTCTGGCCAATGCCCGCTATGCGCCGAAGGTGCTGCCGTTCCTTGTGCAGGCAGGCTTCAGTCTGGCCCGCCGCTTGGGCAAGGAGGCGTTCTTCCGTCAGGTCAACGGCGGCAGTGCTGCCGACATGGAAACCTTTGACCGGCCCGAGGTGCGGGCCGCGGTGCTGGAAGGGTCGGACATCTGCATGACGGCGAAATGGTCGGCTCATGCGGCCTTTACGGCGGAATGCATCGGGTCCGAGAAGGACTGGTCCGACGTCGTGCGTGCGGTCCGGGTGCCGGTCCTGCTCCTGCAGGGCGATCAGGACCCGCAGTCGCCCGTCGCGACGATCCGCGAACTGGCGGCAGAGTATCCGCAGCTTGAGGTTCGGTTTCTGCCCGGGACCGGACAGCTTCTGTTCATGGCGGAATGGCCGCAGGTGCTGGACGCCGTTGAACACATGGCGCGCAGCGACGTTGCCTGACGAAGACCTCGCCGCCTACCGCAGTTGGGGTATGCGCCATCCGGCGGGATTTGGTAGCCATGGGTTGTCGCGCGATATTGGCGACAAAGGCTTTGCGACAGACCTTCTTCATACAGGGGCGGTGGGTACTGGAACCCTGCCGCCCCGCTTGGTTTTTCGGGGCCGACTGCAGACACCGTCACATTTGACCCCGATCAAAGCGAAAATCTGCATTCTGTGCCAATATGCACCCCGGACAGGTCACGGGAGGGGCAATTGGAAGACACCAGTGCAGAGATTACCGTCGCGCAGACGGACACCGCGGCGGCCAGCGGGCCGAAACACTTCCCCGAAGTTGGCACCGCACCCTTGCGGCAAGCCTTTGAATCCGGTCGGTACCCCTACGCCCGCCTGATGGGCCGGGCAACCTATGAGGCGGAAAAGGCCCGCCTGCAGGCCGAGCTTCTGAAGGTCCAGATCTGGGCGCAGGAGACCGGGCAGAAGTTCGTCATCCTGATGGAAGGCCGCGATGCTGCCGGCAAGGGCGGCACGATCAAGCGGTTCATGGAACATCTGAACCCGCGCTATGCCCGGGTCTGCGCGCTGTCCAAACCGTCGGACGTGGAAAAGGGCCAGTGGTTCTTTCAACGCTATATCGCGCATCTGCCCACGGCGGGGGAAATGGTGTTCTACGACCGCAGCTGGTACAACCGCGCGGGGGTCGAGCGGGTGATGGGCTTCTGCACCCCGTCCGAATACCTTGAATTCATGCGCCAGGCACCCGAGCTGGAGCGAATGCTGGTCCGATCCGGCATCAGGCTGCACAAATACTGGTTCAGCGTCACCCGCGAAGAGCAGCGCACCCGCTTTGTCGCCCGCGAGACCGACCCGTTGAAAATGTGGAAGCTTTCCCCCATCGACAAGGCATCGCTTGACCGCTGGGACGACTATACCGAGGCGAAAGAGGCGATGTTCTTCTACACCGACACCGCCGATGCGCCCTGGGTGATCGTCAAGTCGAATGACAAGAAACGCGCGCGGCTGAACTGCATGAAGCATTTCCTGTCGACGGTCGATTACCCCAACAAGGATCACGCGGCGATCGGCGTGCCGGACCCGCTGATCGTGGGGCGTGCGGCGCAAGTGCTGGGCGCGGTGCCCGACATCTATGAAGCGGCGACCCACCCGGCAATGCAGCGCGGTTGACCCCGGCTCAGGCGGGGGCTTGCCACCGTGACACGGACGCCCCTTGGCGCGGGCGCCGGGGAACATTAGGTTCGCACGCATGAAGCGATGGGTCCTGATCGGCGGCATGATGGTGGCGGGCGCAGGCCCTGCCCTGTCCCATCCGCATGTGTTCATCGACACCAAGGTCGAGGTGCTGATCAACGCCGACAATGCCGCCACCGGGGTGCGGATCAGCTGGACCTACGATGATCTCTATTCGCTCTACATCGTTGGCGACATGGGTCTGGACCCCGATTGGGATGGCAAGCTGACACCCGAGGAACAGGCGCAATTGTCCGGGTTCGACATGAACTGGATTCCGGGCTTTGCGGGCGATACCTATGTGTTGATGAAGGACGCCGAACTCGCGCTGTCCGGGCCGCAGGACTGGACCGCAGGTTACGATGCGGGGCGCATCACGTCTTCGCATGTGCGGGTCTTCGATGCTCCGGTCCCGTTGGGTGACGCGCCGCTGATCGTGCAAGTCTATGATCCGGGCTATTACACCGCCTACACCATCGCGCATGACCCGGTTCTGACGGGCGGCGCGGGCTGTGTGGCCGAGACTTTCGTTCCCGATCTGGATGCTGCGGATGAGGCGCTCTTGGCCGCGTTGCAGGAATTCACCCCCGATGCGGACGTTGAGATGAGCTATCCTGCCGTCGGCAAGAACTATGCCGAAGAGGTCCGCGTGACATGCGCCGCGCAGTAGGCTTTGGCGGGCTGGCGCTCGTGGTGGTTATCGCCGTCCTGTGGCTGACTGGGGGGCTTGATGGCCTGGCCGGCTGGCTGCGGGGTGCGCAGGAAGCCGCGCAGAACCGGTTGGCCGGCGCGATCCGTGCCCTGCGCGGGGGCGAGCCGGGGGCGCTGGCGGCATTCTGGGCGGTATGTTTCGGCTATGGCGTGCTGCATGCGGCGGGGCCGGGGCATGGCAAGCTGCTGATCGGCGGCTATGGCGTGGCGCGGCGGGTGCCGATGGGGCCGCTGGCCGGTCTGGCGCTCGCCTCAAGCCTTGCGCAGGCGGCGGTGGCGGTGGGCCTCGTCTATGCAGCGGTAGCTGTGCTGGGCCTGACACGGCAAGCGGTCGAGGGGGCCGCCGACCGCTGGATGGCCCCGGCCAGCCACGCGATGATCGCGGGCTTGGGGCTGTGGCTGGTCTGGCGCGGGGTCAGGGGGCTGCGGGCGGCAGGTGGCGCGGCAGGCGCCGGGCATGGGCATTCGCATGACCACGGTCACCATGACCATGACCACCACGACCACCACGACCACGCTCACCACGACCACGGGCACCACGACCATGACGCCCATTGCGCCACCTGTGGCCACGCCCATGGCCCGACGCTGGAGCAAGTCAGCCGACTGACCGGTTGGCGCGATGCGCTGGCCTTGGTGGCGGGCATTGCGCTGCGGCCCTGCACGGGGGCGCTGTTCGTGCTGATCCTGACCTGGCAGTTGGGGATTGCTGCGGCCGGGATCGTCGGGGCCTTTGTCATGGGCCTTGGCACGGCGCTGGTCACTGTGACTGTCGCCGGCCTTGCCGTCTGGGCCCGCGAGGGCGCGCTGCAAGGGCTTGGCGGCGGCCGGATCGCCCGCGCCTTGCCGATCGTCGAGGTGACCTTTGGCGGGGTGATCGCGATCACCGCCCTGTGGCTGCTTGTTTTTTAGGCACCACGGGACACGCGCCGACTTGTGAACCGCCCGATGGCAGCGTAATCCGGCGCCATGACAACCCCCATGACCCCCTCGACCCACGCGCGCGAGACGCTGGCGCTGGGTCTGCCGCTGGCAGGCTCACACCTGGCGCAGATGGCGCTGCATGTCACCGACGTGGTGATGATGGGCCGCTATGGCGTCGTGCCTTTGGCCGCAGTGGTGCTGGGGGCGTCGTCGTTCTTCATCGTCTATGTGCTTGGGTCAGGCTTTGCCAAGGCAGTGATGCCAATGGTCGCCGCAGCGCTTGGCCGCGGGGACGAGGCACAGGTGCGCCGCGACACGCGCATGGGGATTTGGCTTTCGATTCTGTTCGGGGTTCTGGTCTTTCCGGTGTTCTGGTGGTCGGGACCGATCCTGCTGGCCCTTGGGCAGAATTCCGAGGTTGCCGCCATTGCCGAAAGCTATCTGCGGCTTGTGGGCCTTGGCCTTGTTCCGGCCTTGGTGGTGACCGTGCTGCAAAGCTATCTCTCGGCGCTGGGGCGGACGCAGATCGTGCTGTGGGTCACGCTGGTCGCCGTGGGGGTCAACGTCACGGTCAACTATGCGCTGATCTTCGGCAACTGGGGCCTTCCAGAACTCGGCGCGCAAGGGGCTGCGGTGGCGACCGTCACGGTTCAGGTCCTGTCCCTGCTGGCGCTGGGGCTTTACGCGGGCCTGTTGCCAAGCCTGCGGCGGTTCCACCTGTTTCAGCGTTTCTGGCGGCCGGACTGGCACGCGATGCGGCTGGTCTGGCGGCTGGGCGTCCCCATCGGGCTGACCGGGCTGGCGGAGGGCGGGCTGTTCCACGCCTCGGCGCTGATGATGGGCTGGATCGGCACGGTGGAACTGGCCGCGCATGGCATCGCGCTGGAGGTGGCGGCGCTGACCTTCATGCTGCATGTCGGGCTGTCGAGTGCGGCCACAATCCGCATCGCCCGCTTTGACGGGCGCGGTGACCGGGTGGCCCTGAAGGCGGCGGCGAAGATCGCGGTGGCGATCTCCACCGGGGTGGCCGTGGCGTCAGTCGTCCTGTTCGTGTCGCTGCCGGAACCGATTGTCTCGCTGTTTCTGGATCTGAAGAAACCGGAAAGCGCCGCAATTCTGGCCTATGGGTCGGTGCTCTTGATGCTGGCGGCCCTGTTCCAGCTGGCGGATGCGCTGCAGGTCATGGCGCTTGGCCTGCTGCGTGGCGTGCAGGATACAAGGGTGCCGATGTGGTTGGCGGCGGTCAGCTATTGGCTGATCGGCATCCCCTGCAGCTATGTGCTGGCCTTTCCCTTGGGCTTCGGCGGGGTGGGCCTGTGGCTTGGGCTGGTCGTGGGGCTGGTCTGCGCGGCGGTCAGCCTGATGTGGCGGTTCTGGCGGTTGGTGCGCTGACGCCCCAGACCAGACCGGCCCTAACGCCAAAGGTGGGCATAGCTGGCGAAAAGACCCTGAGCCTTTGCCACCAACCGGTTCAGCGCCCCGGGGGCCGGGATCGTGCCGCTGGACAGCCGGTCCAGCACAACCTCTGGTGGGCAGGGCTGGCGGCTGACCGGGTCCCAGTAGCGCGGATAGGCGATCAGGGTGGCATGGACCAGCGTGGCAAGGTCCGCCGTCCCGCGCCGGGCGGGCGTTGGAGCCTGATCCCGAGTCAAACCCCACCCGGCATAGAACGGTGCACCAAGGCAGGTGACGGGCACGCCCCGGATCAGCGCCTCGAACCCCAGAAGCGAGGTCATGGTCCAGACTTCGGCCACCTCAGCCAACAGCGCCACCGGGTCGGCCAGGGGCAGGACGGCATCCGCCAGCCCAGCCAACACCTCGGGCGGGATGGCCCCGGGTCGCAGGCCTGCCACGACATCCGGGTGCGGCTTGTAAATCACCACCGCCCCGGGGTTTGCCACGCGCACGGCTTGCAACAGGCCAAGGTTGGTCCGCACCGCGCCCGCCCCCTTGCGGATCGAGGCGTCGTCTTCCACCTGCCCCGGCACCAGAATCCGGTACCCTTCGGGCAGCGGCGGCAAAGGCGTTGCGGGCAGGTTGTATTTCGACACACCCGCGGCCCGCACCCGTTCCAAAAGCGCCATCGCCCTTTCCCTGCCGCCCATCGGCAGGGGGCACGCGATCAACGCCTCCAGTCGCGAGGGGCGGCTGGGATCGTAGTAAATCCCCAGATCATCAGTCACGACCGACAGGGGCGGAACCAAGTCCGCCCCCAGCCCGCGAGACCGCAGGAACCCATCCTCCACCCGCAGACAGGGGGCTTTGGGGTCAAACCCATAGGGTTCCTTCCCCGCCCAGATCAGCAGGTTGCGGCCTGTTGCCACCGCCAGCCTGTCCGCCGCAGCCGGATCATAGCGAAAGCGCAACGGCCGCTCAACGCCGAAAATGGCCTGCAGGCGGGACCGTTTCCATAGCCGCATTCCGGCGGCGACATGGCCGTGCCGATCCTCACGAAAGGCGCGCGTCTGCGCCTCAAGCTGGTCGATCGCGTCTTCCAGCGGGCAGAGACGGTCACGGCAGGGGTCATACCAGAGGGGCGCCAAAAGCATGGCCCCGGCGAACAGCTGTTCTGCGGTCAGGCGGCGATTGCGCCGCGTGATGGGCTGTTCGTCCCGTGTCAGGCCCCAGCCGGCATAGAAGGGCTGGCCAAAGACCCGGGGGCGGTGGCCGTGCAGGATCGCCTCAAACCCCAGTTGGGAGGAGACGGTATAGACCTCAGCCGCTGCCGCCAGCAGATGATGCGGCGAGACGGGCGCTGTCAGCAGCGTCACCCGGACCCCGGCATCCGCTGGACCGAAATGGCCGGGGCGCAACTGTGCGGCAGTTTCGGGATGGGTGCGGATGACGATGCGCGCTTCGGGATGGTCCCGCAGGGCACAGTCCAGCATGGCCCGAAACGTCACCTCACTTGCGCCGGAGTGACGGATGGAGGCGTCACCCTTGGTCTGATCGACGATCAGCACAAAGCCGGGGTCGGGGGTCGGGAGCGAAAGGTCAAAATTGTTGTATTTTGACAAATGGAGTTGCCGAATTCGCGCAACATTGGCTTCCGCGCGAGCCAAAAGGTTTGAATTCTGCAAGTCAGTCGCCTGCAGAATCTGCTCCATCCGGGATGGCGCGGCGCTGTCGAAGTGCACACCGACCGGATCGATCAGCAGGCCAAGGGGCGGTTCGCTTCTGGCGCGGCCGGGATGGACCGACCGCAGAAACGCATCCTCAACCCGGACCAGCGGGGCATGGCGGCGCGCGGCAATCGCCTCGCCCCGCCAGGCCGTCGGGCTGCGACCCCAGACCAGAACCCCGTCGCCAGCGGCGGGCAGACCGAACCGCAGCTCATGCCCGGCAAGGTCAAGCATCCGGTGCAGGCGGCGGTCGCGCAAAAGGGACAGGTTCTGGTGCCACAGCCGCCGGGGCACCCCCGGCAGCGTCTCTGGCCCGACCGCGCCCGACATGGCGCGATCAGTTGCCGGTATTGGCAGTATTGGCGATGTTGGAGGCCGCGCCCGTTGTGCCGGTGATGGCCGACAGCGTCTTTTGCCACTGCACGAAGGGCGCTTCGGTCACATAAAGCGTATCGCCGTCGCGGACCTGAAAGTCGCGCGCTTCGAACAGGCCGGTCGGCGTGGTCAGGTCAAGCACATAGATGATCCGCTGATCCCCGATCAGGTCGCTGCGGCCCAGCACGGCATTGGCAATCGCCTCATCCTCATCGCGCAGGATGAACACGCCCGTCGGATCGGCCGAGGCGGTGGACAGCCCGCCAACGGTGGCAATCGCCTCAAGCGCCGACATCGTCTCGGATTCAAAGGGCACCCGGCTTTGGCCGCCCGTCGCGCCAAGGGCGACGAAGCTGCGGCTGTCCTCCTCGACTACAATCTTGTCGCCGGGGCGCAGCGCGATGTCGAGGCCGGGCTTTTCGTAAAGGTCCGTCAACCAGATCTTGCCCGTATGCCGCCCGCGCGTGACGCGGACGATGGCCATGCCCGGGTCGATCGCCACGCCGCCCGATTTTGCCAGCATGGTGGCAAGCGTCCGGGTCGGCGCTTCGATCGGGTAGACGCCATTGCCGGCCGCCTGCCCGGAGATGGAGACCGTGGCACCGTCACCAGCAACGCGCGCCACCGTGACTTGCGGGTCGGGGGTCTGGTCTTCCAGCTGCCGCGTGATCGCCTGACGCAATCCTTCGGGGGTCTGACCAGCCGCCTTGATGCGCCCGGCATAGGGGATGAAGATGAACCCCTGCCCATCGATCTGCACATTGGCCAGGGCTGACACGCGCTGCCCGGTGTTGCCCAGCAGCGGATCATCCTTCACGTTTTCATAGACCGTGATGCTGAGCATGTCGCCCGAGGCCAATGTATCCGACCCGACCAGCCCAGCGTTCTGGAAGGCCGAACTGAAACCGAAGCTGGGCTGCACCGCCGTGGCCCGCGATACGGCTGGCGTAACGTTCACGATGTAGGCGTCGCCGTCCTGTTCGACCGACCCGGCAAGGAGTTCGCGTTTGCTAGGGCCGGATCTGGGCAATCCACAGGAGGCAACCATGGAAACCGCTGCCAGCAGCGCAACTGCCCTGGCCATCCTTGAACCCGTGAAGCGCACCAACTGAACCTCTGCCTGTTTCTTGCTTTTCTGGTCGAAAACTACCGAACCGCGGCCCTTATAGCCAGCACACGATTCGGAAATCACCGGACGAGTCGCAACTGTTGCCGCGGTGCCGCTGTGCCGGACTGCAGCGCCTGATAGGGATCATCCGGCGCAAGCATCATGTCCGCCACCTGCCGCAGCAGTGCCCGTCGCCCGCGCGACGAGTAGAAGCCCCCCACGACCTGCGACGTTTCCAGCAGGAAGTGCCGATAGTCGCGATAGGCGCGGGTATCGGGACGCTCTGGCGCGGCAAAGAACACGTCCAAGGGCTGGGAGGACACGAACTCGGGCTTGGCGTAGACCGCTGCCCCGAAACTGCGCAAGGGCAGCCCGCGCCACAGGGCCTGTTGCCCGGCGGTGGAGTTGACCGTGACGGCGGACCGGGCATCGTTCAGTAGCTCAGCCAGTTTGCCGCCGCGCACGAAATGCACCCGCCCCGCCAGCCCGTGCCGGGCGGCAAGGCGGCGGATGTCGCGGGCAAGGGGCACGCGCCCGTCTTCCAGGGGATGCGCCTTGAACACCAGATGGTGGTGCCGCGCTGCACCCTTGGCGAATCCCGCCATCACGACCTCCAGAAACTCGGCCATGGTGGCAAAGGGGGAATGGTCGCGAAAGCTGGCATCATGTTCCAGTTGCAGGATCACCAGATGATAGGGAAACCCGCTGCGCCGGATCCGGCGCGTGGCAAGCCGGCGTTCCAGCCGGTGGAGCGGCATCAAGAGGAACCGCTTGAGATACAGTTGGAATTCCTGCCCGACAGTCAGGGTCCGGTGCGGGCGGAAATTGGCGTAGGCCCGCAATCCCAGTGCCACGCAGCCATGGTAAAGCGCGCCCCAGAACATGTGCTGGCGCATGTCGCCCCAAGTGGCGGGGGTGTCGGGCAGGTCAAGATCCACCTGAGCCAGCGCATCCTGCATCTGCGGGACGGTCAGCTGCATCAACCGGGAATGCCCGTTCGCGCCGCCGCGTTCATAGGTCACCCAATAGGGGCGCAGATAGCCTTCCTCGAACACATGGACGGTGATGCCGCGCGCCCGGGCCAAAGCCACGGCCTGCGCGTGGATCGGCCTTGTATCGCCATAGACCACAAGGTCGGTGATCCGGTGCCGTGTCATCAGATCGGCGCAAGTGTCGGGCCATGCGTCCTGACGGCCCTTGAAGGCGATATAGCCTTGGCCGGGCCAGAACACCCGGTCGCCCAGATTGAACCCAACCCGCCAGACCTGTGCCCCCGCCCTGCGCAACAGGGCCGCAAGATTGTGGAACCATGGGCCATGCGGCCCTTGCAGGAACAGGAAATGGCGTTCGGTCTGTCTCACGGGCGATCCCAGGTCTGTGATCTTCTTGCACCTGCGTGGACCGGAACTACAGCGGAATTTTTGAGAAAGGATGAAGACTTCATGGCAGGCATGCTTGGCGCGCCCTTGCACGGTCGGGGATCGAGGGCTAGGTCCATGGAAACGCAAAGGGGGCTGCCATGTTCACCGGAATTGTCACCGACATCGGCCGGATCGTCGAAACCAAGGTAACCGGCGATCTGCGCGCGCGCATCGCCACGCGCTATGACACCGGCCGCATCGACATTGGCGCAAGCATTGCCTGTGACGGCGTCTGCCTGACCGTCGTGGCGCTGGGGTCGGATCCGGAAAACTGGTTCGACGTCGAAATCTCGGGCGAGACGGTGTCCAAGACCAACCTTGGCGGCTGGAACCCGGGCAAGCGGGTGAACCTGGAACGCGCGCTGAAGGTCGGGGATGAACTGGGCGGGCATATCGTGTCCGGCCACATCGATGGGCTGGCCGAGGTTGTGGGCGTGCGGCCCGAGGGCGGGTCAGTCCGGGTGACCTTCCGCGCGCCCGATGCCCTGGCGCGGTTCATTGCGCCGAAAGGGTCGGTGGCGTTGAACGGCACCTCGCTGACCGTGAACGAGGTTGCAGGGCGCGACTTCGGGGTGAACTTCATCCCCCATACGCAAAGCGCAACGACATGGGGCGAGGTGGCCGTGGGCGACCTCGTGAACTTGGAGGTTGATACGATGGCGCGCTATGTGGCGCGGTTGCGCGAATACGACTGACTTGCGCCTCTGGTCGGCCCCGGAGGATTTCACACCCTCCGAACCTCCCGTGGGATGTTTGTCCAGAAAGGAAGCTGGATTTGAATCACTTTGGTCATAATCGCGGCCCGTCGCTGGAACCTGGGGTCAGCTGGCGCAAGCAGTGCTGGACCGCCGCGCGACAGCAGTTGTTGCCGACCCTGCCGATCGAGGTTGTGCGGCTGCGGGTAAGGCGGGCGAAAGAGCTGGGGCTGGAGTATCGGACCTACGCCAGCGTGCGGGCGGCGACGGGGCATGATGTGGTGGCGTTTCTGTTTTCGTCGAACGCCCTGCGGGTTTCCGTGCTGCGCCCGGTGATGCCACCGGACCGGGCCGCAAAGCTTGCGACTGTGCAGTGTGGACGGTTGGCCCTGGCCGTGGCGCCCTTGACGCCAGGCATGCTGGAGGCCGCCAATCCCGACACGCTGGACGGGTCCCATCCGGCGCCGTTTGCCTTGGCCGGGTTTGGCGAGATGCGGGAAAAGCTGCGCGCCGCCTTGGGCAAGGTCCCGGGGGATCAGGTGATTCTGGTCGGCGACCTGGGGCTGGAACGGGAGTGGTGCGCGGCGGGGCGGCTGGCGGGCTATCTGCCGGCCGAGCGGTACTTCGGCTAAGGCGGGCAATGCACAACGCGGAATGAAAACGGCGGCCCCGAGAGACCGCCGTTTCTGCATTCCCGGTGCTGAAAGATCAGGCCGCGCGACCGACGAGGACGCTGTCGACCTGCTTGGCTGCACCTGCCTCATCCACACCCGACACAGCCGCGACTTCGCGGGTCAGGCGTTCCAGCGCGGCTTCGTACAGCTGACGCTCGGAATAGCTTTGTTCGCGCTGGTCATCGGCGCGGTGCAGGTCGCGGACCACCTCGGCGATCGACAACAGGTCGCCCGAGTTGATCTTCTGTTCATATTCCTGCGCGCGGCGCGACCACATGGCCCGCTTGACCTTGGCCTTGCCCTTCAGCGTGTCCAGAGCCTTGGTCACCACATCCGGCGCCGAAAGGGCACGCATGCCGATTTCCGTTGCCTTGTGGGTGGGAACCCGAAGCGTCATCTTGTCCTTTTCGAACGAGATAACGAAGAGCTCCAGCTGAATTCCGGCAATTTGCTGTTCTTCGATCGAGATGATCTTGCCCACGCCATGCGCGGGATACACAACGAAATCGTTCGGACGGAACTCAGGCTTCTTCAGTTTGGTCATTCAGCGCAATCCCCAGATGGGAAGCCGGTCTTCGGGACAAAGGTATCGCAGCCAAGACCCTTTGTCTTGGCGCGCAGATCCCAATTGTCACAAAAAAATAAGGCCCAGGCGCTTTGCGCTAAGCCGTATATCAGGCTTCCATGCTTGTTTGTGAACAAACCATAACACAAAATACCGCTGATTCCAACTGGTGCCTACGGGCAGGCTTTTGCGCCAAGGCGTTGAAACGAAAACAGTTTCGCCAGACTCACCGATTCGTGGCGCCTGTGGCTTGCGAATCGGACCTGCGTCAGCCGCCAGAACCCGCCGCTTCCGAGAAGTACTTCGCCAGCTTCCCAGTCTCGCCGTCGCGGTCTTCATAGCCGGGCAGCGGGTCCTTTTTGGTCACGATCACCGGCCATTGCACGGCATACTTGCGGTTGAAGGTCACCCATTGTTCCATATCCGGCTCGGTGTCCGGGCGGATCGCATCTGCGGGACATTCGGGTTCGCAAACACCGCAATCGATGCATTCATCCGGGTGGATGACCAGCATGTTCTCGCCTTCGTAGAAGCAGTCCACCGGGCATACCTCGACGCAGTCGGTGTATTTGCAGGCGATGCAGTTATCGATGACGATATAGGTCATGAGAAGGCCCTGAAGCGGATCGTTTGACAGCTAGCTAGAGCAGGCAGCCGGATCATTCAAGCGGGTCCGGCATGTCTGGTTGCGGTTCAAGGTCGACGTAAAGCGCCTGCGCCTCGGTCGACGGGCCGCGACGCTGGCCCAGCGCAAGGATGCGGATAACCCGGATTCGCGTGCCTTGCGGGAAGGTGAGCACGTCCCCCTGCGCCACATCGCGTCCGGGCCGGGTAACGCGGGTGCCGTTCACCCGAACCGACCCCGCGTCGATCATGTCAGAGGCAAGGGCGCGCGTCTTGAAGAAGCGCGCCTGCCACAGCCATTTGTCCAGCCGCAGGCGCGGGACAGCCCCAGGGTTCGGTTTGCCCGAAGGCCCAGCCAAACCTTAGACCTTGCCCTTCAGCGCCAGCAACGCGGCAAAGGGGTTGTCGGGGTCGATCGGCTTTTCGCTGCGCGGCGGGCGGGCCTCGAACGATTTCTGCCGCTCGTCGCGCTGCGGTTTGCCACCCTTCTGGTCGCCCTTGCGGTCGGGCCGCTGCCCGTCTTTCGGGCGGTCGCCGCGCGGACGGTCGCCTTTTGGCCGATCCCCCTGTGGGCGGTCGCCCTTCGGACGATCACCCTGTGGACGGTCGCCCTGCGGACGATCCCCTTGCGGGCGGTCGCTGCGGGGCGCGCGCGCCTCACCCTCGGCCTGTGGCTTGCGTTCGGGGCGTGGCGCACGTTCCGGCCGCTGGAAGCGCGGCTTTGGCGCCCAAGTGAAGGTGTAGAACGCCTCCATCTCGGGCGCGGCTTCGGTCGCAGCCTCATCCTGCGGCTCGACGGGTGCCGCCAGGATCGAAACTTCCTCCGGGATCGGCACGCCCGCCGCAATCGACGCAGCCGCCTCGGCCGAGATTTCCGGGGCCTTTGGTGCCTCGGTCGTCTTGACCTTCACCCGCTCGCCCTTTTCGCCCTTGTAGCCAAGGCCGGCCATCAGATCGGCAAACTGGTCCAGCGTCATGCCGGTGATCGACAGCATGTCCGGCGTCGCCTCGAATCCCGCACGACTGTCCTTCTGGCGCAGGATGTCGGCCAGACGTTCCAGCATGTCGATGCGGATCGCACGGGTGCCTGCGGGGTGGTAACCAGCCAGTGTGTAGTGCTGCTTTGGCACCTCGGCCATGTTGGGGATGGTCACAAGGCCGGGCGGCGGGCTTTCGGGGAATTCCTGCAAGCCGTTCCAAAGCGACCACAGCACCAACCGCAACCGGGTGGGCGCGGGCTTCAAAAGCGCGGGCAGAAAGACCGTGAACTGGCCAAAGCGCACACCATGCTTGCGCAGGGCGCCGCGCGCCTCTTGGTCCAGCTCTTTGACCTCGGACGCAACGGCATCGCGGGGAAGAACGCCCATCGCTTCGGACAGACGGAAGGCAAAGCCGCGGGCAAGGCCCGTCAGGCCCTCATCCCGGGCCATGGCGAGCAGGGGGTCGAACTGGGCGGCCACCTTGCGGTCGATGAAATGCTGCAACCGGCGGCGGACCTTTTCCACCACGTCAGGCCCGGCCTCTTCGTCGACAAAGGCCTCGACCGAAGGCTTGGCCGCTTCGGCACCCTTGACCAACTTGCCAACCGCATTGCTGCCCCACATCAGGCCGCCCTGTTCGGTGAAATCAAGCTCGGTGTCCGGGGCGTTGTAGAAGCGGTCGGCGCGAAGGTGGAATTCGGGCTTCAGGGCCTGAATCGCCGCCTGCGCCAATGTGCGCGCGGCATCGGGCGTGGCGCTGGCGTCCTGCTTGAAGCGGAAGCCTTCCAGCTTGCCGGCGAATTCGCCTTCGACCGTCACTTCGCCCTTGTCGTTCACTTCGGCCACGAGGACCTCCTTCTGCTTCAACCGGCGGAGGAGGACAGATGTCCGCCGGTCGACAAATCGTTGCGTCAGCGCCGCATGCAGGGCATCCGACAGGCGGTCTTCTACAGCGCGCGTTTCATCCCGCCAATGGCTTTCGTCTTCTACCCAGTTTTTCCGCTGGGTAACGTAGGTCCACGTCCGTATATACGCCAGTCTGCGCGATAATGTGTCGATATCGCCTTCAGTCTTGTCGATCCTTGCAATGGCCTTGGCCAGCCAGTCGGCAGGGATCCGCCCGCCCCCAAGGCCGCGCCCCACCAGAAACTCGAAGATGCGGGTCAAAAGCGTGGTGTGTTCCGCCCCGCCCGTGGACCGGAAGTCGGGAATCCGGCAGACGTCCCACAGAAGTTGCACCCGCTTGGGTTCGGTCAGGCGGTCCTGCACCTCGGGCAGGGCCGACAGCGCCTTCAGCGCCAGCACATCATCGGCATCGCGCGCACGGGTCAGCCATTCGTTCGACGTCGGATATTCCAGACTGCGGATCAGCCGGTCGGCAGTGCCGAAATCCATCTGCTCGTTGCGCCAGTGCAGTTTCTTGACCGGGGCGAAGCGGTGGTTCTCGATGGCCTCGACCAGATCCTCATCCAGGGGCCGCACGTCGCCCGTCACGCCAAAGGTGCCATCCTCGGTATGCCGCCCTGCCCGTCCGGCGATCTGGGCCAGTTCCTGCGGGTAAAGCGGGCGCATCCGGCGTCCGTCGAACTTGGCGGTGGCAGAGAAGGCCGCGTGCTTGATGTCAAGGTTCAGGCCCATGCCGATGGCATCAGTGGCTACCAGATAGTCCACATCGCCGTTCTGGTAGAGCGCGACCTGCGCATTGCGCGTCCGGGGGCTGAGCGCCCCCATGACGACCGCGCAGCCGCCCTTCTGCCGCCGGATCAGCTCAGCGATGGCATATACATTTTCAACCGAAAACCCGACAATTGCACTGCGCGGGGGCATCCGGCTTATCTTTTTCGAACCTGAGTAGGTCAGCGTCGACATCCGCTCACGCTTCAGGAACGTCACATGCGGCACCAGCCCGGCGATGGCCCCGCGCATGGTATCGGACCCCAGAAACAGCGTCTCATGCAGGCCGCGCGCGCGCAGCAGACGGTCGGTGAACACATGCCCCCGGTCGGCATCGGCGCAGAGCTGGATCTCGTCCACCGCGACGAAATCGGCACCGATCTCCAGCGGCATCGCTTCGACCGTACAGACCCAGTACTGCGTGCGTTCCGGGACGATCCGCTCCTCGCCCGTCACCAGCGCCACGACCGAGGGGCCCACCTTGGCGACGATCCGGTCATACACCTCACGCGCAAGCAGCCGCAGCGGCAGGCCGATCACGCCGGTCCGGTGGCTGAGCATCCGCTCGATCGCGTGGTGGGTCTTGCCGGTATTCGTCGGCCCAAGGACCGCCGTCACCCGCCGCGGGGCGTCCATGGATTAAAGCTCCTGGCCCTCGGCCTGGGTTTCAAGACGCGAGACGGCGTCGAGCACGCCCTGAAGGTGCGGATGCACGGCCAGCGCGGCCCGGTACACTTCAAGCGCCTGATCCGTTTTGCCGGTTTCCTCAAGAATCGCACCAAAGCCCGACAGCGCCCCGAAATGGCGTGGATTCAGCACCAGCACCTGCGCGATATCGGCCACCGAAGGCCCATAGTCGCCGCTGTTGTAATAGGCCGTGGCGCGGGCATTCCACGCCTCGGCAAACTCGGGCGAATGGTCGATGATGGCGGTGAAATGCTCAACGGCTGTCTTGTAGTCACCCAAGGACATCGCGTCGCGCCCCCGCTGCAGCAAGAGATCCATCGCCGGAGACCCGGATTTCGACCATTCGATCCAGATTTCCCGCTCGATCCGCGCCGCCTCATCCGCCCCGGCCGACTGCAGCCGGGTGAAAAGCCCGTCAAGCTTTTCAACATCCAGCGCCGAAGCCATGGCACAAGTCAGGAAAAGCGGCAAAAGTGCCGCTACGATACTGTTGAGAATGCGGGTACCAAGGCTCATATCCACAAAGTAGCCGATCCACGGCGAATTGCCAGAGCCCGCAGGGTCACGAAGGAGAGACTTATGAGCGACATGATAGATCACGCCGTCAAGGCCCTGAGCGCCAAACTTTCGGGCAGCTTCGATGGCGTGGCCAAGTTCGTCATCCCCGGCGAAGGGGCCATCATGATGGACGCCACCGGCGTGCGCGCCGGCGACGATGAGGCGGATGTGACCCTGACCGCCGATGCCGATGTGTTCCGGGCGATTCTGGACGGTGACATGAACCCGACCTCGGCCTTCATGACCGGCAAGCTGGCAGTCGATGGCAACATGGGCATGGCCCTGAAGCTGGGCTCGGTTCTGGGGTGACGGACGCCCCCTTCCATCACGATCTGGCCGACGCGCCCCCCGGCGTTGTCTGCCGCTGGCTGAAGCCAGGCGCGATGCGCATCCGCGTGGCGTGGTGGCACCAAGGGGAAAAGGGCACAGTGCTTCTGCTGCCCGGCCGGACGGAGTGTATCGAAAAATACGGCCGCGCGGCGGGTGATCTTGTGGCGCGCGGCTATTCGGTCATCACCATCGACTGGCGTGGTCAGGGCCTTGCCGACCGCGCCCTGCCCGACCGGATGGCAGGCCATGTCGGCACCTTCGCCGAATACCAGCAAGACCTTGATGCCATGCTGCAGGCTGCCGAAACGGCGGGCCTGCCGAAGCCTTGGTTCATGATGGCCCATTCGATGGGCGGCTGCATCGGCCTGCGCGCCCTGCAACGCGGGGTGCCGGTCAAGGCGGCGGTGTTTTCCGCGCCGATGTGGGGCATCTCGATGGCCGCATGGCTGCGCCCGGTGGCGCAGATGGTCACGGCCCTTGCCGCGCCCACCCGGCTTGCCCACCGCTATGCGCCCACCACCGGGCCGGACAACTATCTGCTGCAAGTGCCGTTCGAGGGCAACGTCCTGACCACCGACCGCGATATGTGGGCCTACATGCGCGATCAGGTCAGAGAGGTGCCAGCCCTTGGCCTTGGTGGGCCGTCGCTGGCCTGGTTGCGCGCCGCCTTGAAGGAATGTGCCGCCCTTGCCGCCCTGCCCGCCCCCGATATCCCAGCGATCTGCGCGCTGGGGACGGCGGAAAAGGTGGTCGACGTGGCCCCGGTTCATCTGCGCATGGCCGGCTGGTCCAACGGCCAGCTTGACCTGTACCCCGGTGCGGAACACGAGATCATGATGGAAAGCCCCTCTGTGCGAAAACGCTTCTTCGACCGGGCCGCAGCACTTTACGACGCGAACCGGGGCTAGGGCTTCCGGTCGATCTTCCGCTCGATCTCATCCAGCCGCGCCAGCACCTTGGCCTCGAAAACCTCGGTCACCGCGCGCTCATCCTCGCTGGCCGCTTCCTGCATCGAATTCACGATCAGACCGACGATCAAGTTCATCACCGCAAAGGTCGTCATCAGGATGAAGGGCACAAAGAAGGCCCAGGCGTAGGGATAAACGTCCATCACCGGTCGGACGATGCCCATCGACCAGCTTTCCAGCGTCATGATCTGGAACAGCGAATAGGCGCTGGCGCCAAGCGACCCGAACCATTCGGGAAAGCTGGAGGCGAACAGTTTCGTCGCGATCACGGCGGCGATGTAATAGATCAAAAGGATCAGCAGGAAGACCGACCCCATGCCCGGCAATGCGCGGCCCAGCCCGTCCACCACCCGGCGCAAGGACGGCGTGACCGACACCACCCGCAACACCCGCAGGATGCGCAAGGCGCGCAAGACCGAAAAGCCACCGGTCGCAGGCAGCAGAGAGATGCCGACGATCACGAAGTCAAAGATGTTCCAGCCCGACCGGAAGAACCGCAGCCCCAGCGCATAAAGCCGCGCCAAGAGTTCGGCCACAAAGATCGACAGGCAGATCCGGTCAATGGTCAGGATCAACCCGCCCGCCCGGTCCATCACGGCAGGAAACGTCTCCAACCCCAGTGTGACGGCGTTGAGCAGGATGACCGCGATCAGGAACCGCGCGACCTGCGGGCGGTCAAGAAAACTGGCAATGGCTGTACGGCTGAACATCATGATCCCATATCGGCTTCGCAGCCCATATGGAGTGTCAGGTGCCGTTGGTAAAGGCCCTGAAAGCAAGCATTTTCAGTTGTTTCAGCCGTCCGTCTTGCAGGTCTTGCAGACGGTCCGTTCGATGACAAATTCCATGCTGCGCCCCTCTGGTCCGGTCAGGACAAGGTTGCGCTCCCCGTCGGGCGCAATCGCCGTCATCGCGGCCAGCGCGTCAAAGAACACCTGCTCATCGGCAAGCCGGTCGCAGGCCATGCGCGTCGCGCGGATGGGGCTTAGCGTCAGGGTGGGCAGCGTGGCCGTGTTCATCGCAGACCAGCGGTTGCAGGGGGCGGCCCCGGACAGGGTGCCATCCTCCTCAACCCGCAGGGTGGCGGGGCCATCGGTCATCTGGCCGTCGATGGCCAGCAACTGCCAGTCTATGCCGGTGATCTTGGGGGCTTGATCTTGGGCGGACACGAGGGCGGGAACCAGCGAAAGGGCGAGTGCAAGGGACAGACGACGACGCATGGGCAACTCCTTTCAAGGGCAGATGACCATTGGACGCATCAGAACGCCTCGGGCTTGGCCTCACGCGCCATATGGTCAAGGACGGCGTTGACGAACTTGGGTTCCTTCCCATCCGGGAAGAAGGCCTTGGCCACATCGACATATTCGGTGATCGCCACCTTGGGCGGGGTCGCCGTGTCCACGATCTCGGCCCCCGCCGCGCGGAACAGGGCGCGCAGCACCGGGTCAATCCGGTCAATCGGCCAGGCGGCGACCAGCGCGCGGTCGGTCATCTGGTCGATCTTGGCCTGCCAGTTGACCGCGCCCCCGACTACGGCGCGGAAATGGTCCACGTCGCCTTCGGCAAACTCGCCTTCCTCATAGGTCGCGCCAAAGCGGTGGGTCTCGAACTCACGCGTCACGGCCTCGACCGTCTGGCCCGAGGTTTCCATCTGGAACAGCGCCTGCACCGCGTAAAGCCGGGCGGCGGATTTCATCTGGCGTTTCTGGTCACGTTTGGCGGTGGTCATGGACGAAAGCCGATCCCCTTGGTCTTCCCGGCCCATGTGCGCGAAAGCGCGATCAGGTGCAAGGCGGCCGCTGCGGCACCGCCACCTTTGTTCTGCCCGGCCGGGTCGGCCCGCACCTCGGCCTGAGCGCGGTTTTCCACCGTCAGGATGCCGTTGCCGATACAGGCGCCCTGCAGGCCCAAAAGGCTGATCGCCCGGCTCGAATCATTGCAGACCGTGTCGTAATGCGTGGTCTCGCCCCGGATCACGCAGCCAAGCGCGACATAGCCGTCATAATCGGCCAGCCGTTCGGCCAAAGCGATGGCCGACGGGATCTCCAAAGCGCCCGGCACTTCGACCAGATCAACCTCGGCCCCGCAGGCGGCCCCCACGGACCGTGCCCCGGCCACCAGATTGTCGGCGATGTCCTTGTAGTAGGGCGCCACCACGATCAGCAGTTTCACCGGCTTGTCGAAGGTCGGCAGCGGCAGGGTGTAATGGACTTCAGCGGTGGCCATGGATCACTCCTTGATCGGGCAGGTGCCCGCGATGGTCAGCCCATAGGCGTCCAGCCCCACGAACCGGGGGGCCTTGGAATTCGTCACCAGCGTGATCGATGACAACCCCAGCGACGACAGGATCTGCGCGCCCAACCCATACTGCCGCAAGGTCTGGGGCGAGTGTTCGCCGGGCGTCACCATCTTCATCGTGGTATCGCGAAGCAGCACAACCACCCCCCGCCCATCCGCCGCGATCAGGCGCATGGCGGCAGGCAACTCGCCCCCGCCGCCCACGCCCAGCACATCCTCAAGCGGGTTCAGCGCATGGACCCGCACCAGAACCGGCCCCGGTGCCGCAAGGTCGCCCTTGGACAGCACGATATGCTCGTCGCCATGGGTTTCATCCGCGAAAACCCGCATCAGCCAGTCACCGCCATGGGTGGAAGCCACGGATTTCACAGCCTTTTCGGTGATCAGATTGTCATGCCGGCGCCGATAGGCGATCAGGTCGGAAATCGTCCCGATCTTCAGCCCATGGCGCTGCGCAAAGCCGATCAGGTCCGGCAAACGCGCCATGCTGCCGTCATCATTCATGATCTCGCAGATCACGCCCGACGGGTTCAGCCCGGCCAGACGGCTGACGTCCACCGCCGCCTCGGTATGGCCCGCGCGCACCAGCACGCCGCCCTCACGCGCCCGCAGCGGGAAGATATGCCCCGGCGTCGCAATGTCCGCCGCGCCCTTCGTCGGGTCGATGGCGACCGAGACTGTCCGCGCCCGGTCCGCCGCCGAAATCCCCGTCGTCACCCCTTCGCGCGCCTCGATCGACAGGGTGAACGCCGTCTCATGGCGGCTGGAGTTCTTCGGGCTCATCAACGGCAGGCCCAGCGCGTCAATCCGCGACCCCGGCAGCGCAAGGCAGATCAGCCCCCGCCCATGCATCGCCATGAAGTTGATCGCCGACGGGGTGCACATCTGCGCGGGGATCACCAGATCCCCTTCGTTCTCCCGATCCTCATGATCGACAAGAATGAACATCCGCCCGTTGCGGGCGTCTTCGATGATTTCATCGGTCGAGGAGATGGCATCCGAAAAATCGGTCATGGCGCGGGTTCCCAAAGGCTTCGGCACAGCATTTATAGCGGCCCGCCCCCAAAGGCCAGAGGGCGGCGTTGTGCATCCGGGCAGGGTCAGGCTGCGTAGGCCGCCAGCACGGCCAGACAGGCGGCCTCGGCCAGCTGCTGCGTTGCCCCAAGGATATCGCCGGTCTGTCCGCCGATCCGGCGTTGCGCGGACCGGGCGAGCAATCCCACCGCCAGCGCGGCCAGCGCCAGCATCGGCAGCGCGACCCAACCTGCGAAAAGGAAGGCGATGATCAGCGCCACCCCTGCCCCGGCCAGCGCAATCGCGGCACTTGGCCGACCGGTCGCATGGCTCAGCCCGCCCCCGCGCGCATTGGGCAGCGCCGACATCACCAACCCCATCGGCGCCCGGCTAAGCGCACCGACCGCGATCAGCCCCCAAAGGCCGCCTGCCGCCAATACCGTGGTCAGCGCCGACCAGCGCGCCAGAGTAACCAGCACCAGCGCCAGCACGCCGTAGCTGCCCACCCGGCTGTCCTTCATGATCTCCAGCCGCCGTTCCTTCGTCCAGCCGCCAAACAGCCCGTCTGCCGTGTCAGACAGGCCATCCTCATGCAGCCCGCCGGTCATCAGCGCCGCAAGGCCCAGCACCCCTGCCGCCACGACCCCCGGCGTCAGCCCAAGCCACAGCGTCACACCGGCAAACCCTGCCGCCAACGCCCCAAGCACCGCCCCTACCACAGGCCAGGCCCAGGCCGATGCCGCGCCGCGCGGGCTATGATCCGGCACCGGCAGCCGCGTCAGCAGCGCGAAGGCCGACCACAGGTCTGGCAGCAACTGTGGTCCGATGTCGCGAAGGGTGGGCAAAGCGGCTGATCCCGGCTGGCGTTCAACAAGGCTCTGGGGTAGCCCCAACTGCGTCAAGGATCAACCGGGAGAGACCGCCATGCCGTTCCAGACCCTCGCCGAATTTCGCGACCTTCTGGGCCGGATGCCTGCCCCGGACGCCACGGCCATCGCGGCGGCAACGGCGCGGAACGGCCAGTTGACCAAACCCCCCGGCGCGCTTGGCCGGATGGAGGCTCTGGCCATCTGGATGGCAGGATGGCAGGGCACTGACAAACCCCGTGCCGACCAGCCGCAGATCGTGATCTTCGCCGGAAATCACGGCGTTACCGCGCGCGGCGTGTCGGCCTTCCCGGCCGAGGTGACGGTGCAGATGGTCGCCAACTTCGCCCATGGCGGGGCGGCGATCAATCAGCTGGCCAAGGCCTTTGGCGCCAAGCTGGACGTTCATGCGCTGGACCTTGACCGCCCCACCGCTGATTTCACCGAACAGCCCGCGATGTCCGAGGCCGAGGTTGTCGCCGTCCTGCGCAAAGGCTTTGAAGCCGTCGATCCCACGGCACATCTCTTCGTCGCCGGGGAAATGGGGATCGGCAACACCACCGTTGCAGCGGCGCTGGCTGCGGCGCTTTACGGCGGCACCGGCTGGGCCGGGCGCGGAACCGGCGTGGATGACGCTGGCCTTGCGCGCAAAGAGGCGGCAGTGGCCGCAGGCCTTGCGCGCCATGCGGCTGTGCTGTCAGACCCGCTGCAAGTCCTGCGCTGCCTTGGAGGGCGTGAAATCGCGGCCATGGCTGGGGCAATCCTTGGCGCGCGCATGGCCCGGGTGCCGGTGATCCTTGACGGCTTCATCGCATGCGCCGCCGCCGCCGTGCTCGAGGTTGCCACCCCCGGCGCGCTGGATCACTGCGTTGCAGGTCACCTCAGCGCCGAAGGCGCGCATGGTCGGCTGCTTGAAAGACTGGGGAAAGAGCCGCTCTTGTCGCTGGGCCTAAGGCTTGGCGAAGGCTCGGGTGCGGCGCTGGCGATCGGGGTGCTGCAAGGCGCGGTGGCCTGCCATTCCGGCATGGCCACCTTCGCCGAGGCCGGGGTGGCTGCAGGCGGTTGATGGTTAAGCGTTCCTGAACGCGTGGTCGCAAGCCCTTGCAAGCATTGAATTCTATGTGGTGTCCCTGCCCGGGACACCCTTCCACTCAGGCCTTCGGCATCTTCAGCGCAATCAGCTTGCCGCCCTTTTGATACCGCACTTCCGTTTCGGTGATAGCCTTGACGGTTCCGCCATCGATCCTGTCGCCAACCTTCACCTTCTTGTAGCGCCCGTTCGACTGCCGGACCAGCGCATAGCGCCGCGAATCGGTGCCATAGGTGCCGATCAGGTTAAGCTTCGACAGGTTGATCGCATTGGCAAAAGTCGCCTGCTTCGCCACGCTGGCGCGGGTCGGGATCGACGGCGCGGCGGTCGCGACCTCCGGCTCGTCAAGCTCGTCGATCTCTTCCGGCTTCAGGTCCGGCGGCGGTGCTGCGGCGACTTCGATCACCTCGGCTTCCGGTTCGGGTGCGCGGACTGCGGCGGCGACGGCAGCCTCGACCGCGCGGCTCAGATCATTGGGGCGGGCCGCCGGGCGCATCGAGATGGCGACGATCGAAGGGTTCTCGGCCTCAAGCGCGGCCGCAGCGGCAAGTTGCGCCTCGGCCTGGGCGGCAAGCGACGCACCCTGTGCACCAAGGTCAGCCGGGGCGAGCCCCGCCGTTTCCGCCGGGCGCGAGGCTGAGGCGGCTGCAAGCACACTCTCTGGCCGCGGCAGGGGGCGGACGGTTGCAACAGCCGTGGCCGCGTCGACGGCAAGGCTGGCGTCGTCTTCTGGCGCGGGGACAAGGCCTTCGGGGCGGGACCGCGGCCGGAAGCCGGCCATCGCGGGATCTGCAGGCGCAGGCTCTACCGCCGTTTCCTCAGCGACGACACCTTCTGGCGCGACTTCCCCCGCCGTTTCCCCCGCCGTCACGAGGGACGCATCTGCGGCGGATGCCGCGACACCCTCGGGCGCTGGTTCAGCGGATGGCTCGGCGGCTGGCGGGGCGGCAGCAAGCGCAGCAGCAGCGGCAGCTTCCGAACGGGCGGGCGGCACCAGCGGTGGCGGCCCGGCGATGAGCATCACACCGTCAGGCGACAGGATGCCATCGGGTGTCGGCATCAAGAGACCTTGGGCATCAAACTGGTAGACCGTCCCAAAGGCAGGCGGCGGCATCACAGCGTCGGGCACTGCATCGGCAACGGCGACAGGCACCGGCAAGGCAAGCGCATCCAGCGCCGGGGGCGGCGCATCCATCGAGGACAGGAAGATCTCGTCCTGATCTTCAACCGGGGGCGCTGAGACGGCGAGGTCGGTCGCGACCACCGTTCCGGGAGCTGGCTCAACAGGTGCGGCAACGGGTTCAGCCGCGGCTTCCGGGGCAACTGGCTCTGGTTCAACAGCCGCCAGATCAACAGCTTCCGGAGCTACGTCCGCCGTCACATCACTCTCGGCTTGCGCCTCTGCGGCAGCGACGGCGGCAAGGTCGACCGCAGTGTCCTCAAGCGTGCCTGCGGGCAGGTCGGTCGCCTCTTCCTCGGCCAGGTTGATCGCGGCGGGTTCCGCTTCGATGCTGGTCAGGTCCTGGCTTTCGGTAGCAAGAACACCGGCATCCCCGCCGGCCAAGGGTGCCCCCTCGGCTTCGGGAAGGGGGTCGGTCATCCCTTCCGGGTCCTGCATGTCGGCCAGCATCTCGTCATCAACGCCGGGCACGGCCTCCATCGCGACATTGGTCGTGACATCGGTGTCAGCGCTGTTGCGCGTCAGGTAGAAGGACGACCAGGCCGCGATCAGCGCAAGACACAGCAGCAGTAGCGCCACGAGGACCATGAACACCACGCCGGGCCGACTGCGAGACGGGGTAGCTGACCCGAAAGTCCCCCCCGGACGGGCGGGCGAGCGGGCAGTGGTCGGTGGTTGACCGGGCGCTCTGGTCCCATCGGAGATCGGCGGTTTGACCTTGGGCTTGGCGCGGGTCCCGGGGATCGACGGCGCGGTCACCAGACCGGCAAAGCCCTTGGCTGGCGGAACCCGGCTGGCCGGGGCGCCAAGCTTGGCGGAGCCTGCGGGTGCGCCGCCGGAAGTACCGGCAGAAAGTCCCGCCGAAAGCCCGGCTGGAAGGCCCGCCGCATCGGACCGTGACGGCCCATCCACGGGGCGCGGGATGCCGGATGCGGATGCCGCGCGACGGCTGGCGAAGGCGACCATCGCCGCTGACGGTGGGGCCGGGGGAATGTCGTCGTCACCGGCGTCAACCTTGGCACCCCGGGACGCGGTGGCAGGCAGGTCATCGTCGCCATCGGGGAAGGCAGCGGTATCCGTGACATGCGCAAAGGGCGCTTCTTCGACGTCCGGCGTGGTGGGCTGCGCCTTCGGTCCGTCCGATTCTGTCCTGTCCGAAGGATTTGTGGCCGCCTTGTCGGCAGCGCGCATATCGGTTGCAGTGGCATCGCCGGATGTATCCGCCAAGGCGGCAGTCAGGCTGGCTTCCAGATCTTCTGCGTCATCCTTGGCACCGATAGTGCCAGCAGGGTCTATGTCCTGTTGTGCGACGGGATCGGCCTTGTCTTCCGCCGCTGCCTCTGGCGCAGCTTCGATGCTGGGGGCCACAGGTTCGGTAACAGTCTCGGTGACGTCCTCGGCCACGTCGGCCTTCAGGGCGTCTTCCAGACCGGGAAGCGGATCGTCAGCGGGGAGTTCATCCGCCAACGCGCTTTCGGGCACAACACTGTCCGGCGCCACGCTGTCAGGACTTGCGGCTGCGTGAACGTCTTCCGCCGCAGGGGTCGGTGGCTCTGCCGGGGCCGGATCGGCAGGCGGGATTTCGCGCTGCAGGATCACCACAGCGTCGCGGTCACGCTCTACCGTCTCGCCCGAGGCCACGATTGTGGCGGCGGCGGCGGTCGGGCCGAACCAAGCCTCACCGACAAAGGTGCCCTCTTCCGGGATGGCAACAAAAGACACCGGGTTCAGCCGATGCGTGGTGGCGAAGCCCTCGGCCTCATCCAGAGTTTCACGCGCGACGACGGCGACCTTGACCTTGGCCCCCTTGCCGGACCAGTCGAACACCAGATCCTCGACCGCGTAGGGGGTGCGGCCTTCAAGTCCGGCGGCGATCTGGCGGCGCTTCTCCTCCCGGCTGGGGCCGGGGGCGTGCACTTCGGTGTAAAGAATCTGGCTGGCCGGCAGGATGATCTTGGTCGCCATCCCCATCGGAGACAGGCCAAGCGCCGTCTTGCGCAGGTAATCCAGCGCCTCATCCAGATCGGGCGCATCGAAAGCGACTTCGCCGATCGACAGCCAGCCTTTCGGCGTGCGGTGCAGAAGGGCGATCGTGTCGCGGGTCAGGTCAAGTGCGAATGTCGGTTTCATGACGCGGGTCTAGCACGAATTGTGAAAGCGCGGGAACGTGCCCCGGACAGTTGCCGCAGGTCTATAGCAGCTTTTCGCCGAAAGAAAGAAAAACGGCCCACCCCGACCCAAGGACAGGCTTGCATGGCGCGTCGTAAAGACCGAACAGTCACGCCAAATCAAGGAGACCTCCCATGCGTGCCATCACAGCCCTGCTGCTGACCGCCAGCCTTGCCCTGCCCCTGCCCGCCCTTGCGGACGACGCCCTGCCGCCGATGATCACCGTCACCGGCACCGGCACGGTCGAGGCGGCCCCCGATATCGCCACCCTGTCCATCGGCGTGACGACCCAAGGCGAAACCGCCGCCGAGGCGCTGAGCGCGAACTCCGCCGCGCTTGACGCGGTGATGGCCCGTCTGACGGCTGCCGGGATCGCGGCACCCGACATGCAGACGTCGAACCTGTCGCTGAACCCCAACTGGACAGGCTACGAAAGCTCCTCCGTCAGCGGGCCGACCATTTCGGGCTATGTGGCGTCAAACATCCTGACGATCCGCCTGCGTCAGCTTGACGGGCTGGGCGCGGTCCTTGATGCCGCCGTGGCGGATGGGGCGAATACCCTGAACGGGCTGACCTTCGGGCTGGCCGACCCCAAGCCCGCGCTGGACGAGGCGCGGAAAGAGGCGGTCGCCGATGCCCGCGCCCGGGCCGAGCTTCTGGCCGCGGCAGCGGGGGTGAAGCTGGGTCGCGTCATCTCGATCAGCGAGGGGGTCGTCCCGACGGACCCCGCGCCGATGTTCCGCGCCGAAGCCTCGGCCGCGCCGGTTCCGGTCGCCGGGGGTGAGGTTGGGCTGTCCGCCAGCGTGACAATCTTCTATCAGATCGTCGAATAACCTGCTGAAATTTGGCGCAAACCTTAACTGTTCCGCCGTTTCGGCCTGATTTTGCCCCAGTTGTGAATCAGACAGTCGGCCACGGTTCAACAAACGGGAGCGATCTGGAATGATGCGCGGTCTGATCAACGTCGTGATCATCGGCATCTTCCTGTTCGGGGGGATCGCTGTGGCGGTCCTCCGACCCACCGCGCTGGAAGGGGTGTTGCCGACAGCGGCGGTTGATTTTCTGAAAACCCTGAACGCGGGATCAGGCCTTGGCGCTGAACCGTCGCGCAAGGGCGACACGCCTGCCGATTTCCTGGACGATTCGCCAAGCGGGCTGCTGGCGATGGGTCCCATCGCCGCACATTCCGGCAATCTTCCCGTGTTCATCGCGGACGCAATCACCGGCTACAAGACCCAGGTCTCGGCCGACATCCCGGCTGAGATCACCACGATCCGGCCGATCCTTGGCTGCATCCCGACCCCGCCGCAGCCCGGCACGGTCGTCGGGCATGCCACTTCGGGGGCAAGTGACTTGCGGCTGGCCATGTCCACCTACAACGACACGCATCTGGCCTCGGCCGTGCAGGCCTTTGTTGACGCCTACCGCGCCGACGGCGAAGCCGCGACCGTCGAAGGCAGCGGCCCCGCTTATGAGGCTTATGACGTCGCAATCACCGAAACCGGCGCTCCGGTCTACCTTGTGCTGGAAAATCGTACCGGCAACCGGATCTGGAACCTGCATCTGGCGCCGGGTGCCCGGATCGAACGGGTCGTCCTCTTGGGCGGCGATCAGGCCGGGGTGGCGAACCTTGATCCGGTCGTCCCGGTCGAGGTCATCCTGAACGACGGTCTGGCCACCTGCGGCCTCCAGCCCGCCTATGCGCTGAATTCTGGCAATGAGGTTTTTCAAACCATGCAGAATGGCTCCGTGTCGGGCGACGAAGCTGAAATCCAGCTTGCCGAACTTCGCGCGGCGGTCGATGCCTATGACATCTGGTTCCGTGACAGTTTTGGCGTGATGGCCGGGCAAAGCCGGGTCGGTTTTGACAAGGGCACAGTGTCGGTGATCGGCCCCCTGCCGGATGCGACCAACCCGATGGCCGCCTATGCGCCCATCGCGGGGGCCCGGATTCGCACCACTCAGGACCAGTTCTTCGAGATCAGGGGTCAGGTGGCCGAAGGTCAGGACTTTGCCGCGCGCGTCCGGGCGATTGCCACAGGCTTTGCCTTCGGCGATCTTGCCGGACTGCGTCAGGGAGTGGACTTCTGATGTTGCGGCTTTTGATTGGCACCGGTCTGTTGCTGATGGCCTTGGGCTTTGGTGCCGCAGGCTGGCAATACTGGCAGGGCCTTCCCGCCGAAACGGCCACGCAGGAAGCAGACCCCGCCGCCGTGCCCGTAGCCGCACCCCAGCAAACATGGCTGGTCACTGCAACGGGCGGGCTTGTCCCACGCGAAACGGTCCTCGCCTATGTCACGCAAGACCGGTTTGTGCCCGGTCGGATTGCCACGATCGTGCGCACCGCCCCCCTGACCGACCTTCTGACCGAAGGTGAGACTTTGCCCGCCGCGCCCTACCTGCAGGTTTTCGCAGACATCCGCGCCCCCGCCTTGGCCGAAGACCTGTGCCCCGTCCTGCGGTCGCTGCTGGCTGAGGATTGCGCAGTCCATTCGGCGCGGGTCGTCGATGGCAGCGTTGACGCTGTCCGTGGCACGGCCCGGTTCCAGGTCGAACTTGCCTACACGCTGAAGCCCGACGTGGCCGACCTGCCCGATCCTGCGGCGCATGTGTTCGTAACCCGGACGATTGACCTTGGCGGCCCTGCCGTTACCGACGAGGCGGCGACCGAAGAGCAGGATGCCGCAACTGAAGAGCCTGCTCCAGCGGCCCCCATCCCCGACACCCCAGCGGCGGCCCTGACCACCTTGGTCGACGCTGCGCTGGCGGCTTGTGCAGACCCAGAGGCCGGACAGGCCTGCCGGGTGCTTGGCCTGTCGCTGGACTGGGAACCGGGCAGCCCTGCCCGCGGTCAGGCCCGGGTCAGCTGGCTTTCGCCCTTGCCCGAAGGCATGTTCCCCGCCCCGTCCTTGGACCCCGCGCCCGAGGGCTGATGCCCGAAGGCAGGCGCGGGATCGTTGAGTTCAGGCCGTGGCCTTGGCCAATGCCTGATCAAGGTCGGCGATGATATCCTCGACATTCTCGATCCCGATCGACACCCGCACCACATCCGGCGCGGCCCCGGCCTTGATCTGGGCCTCTTCCGACAGCTGCCGATGCGTGGTCGATGCGGAATGGATGATCAGGCTGCGCGTGTCACCCAGGTTTGCCACATGCGAGAACAGCTTCACGTTGTCGATCAGCTTGACGCAAGCCTCGTACCCGCCCTTGACGCTGAAGGTAAACAGCGCGCCGGGGCCCTTGGGCGTGATCTTCTGCGCAAGGTGATGGTAGGCCGAGGATTTGAGGCCGGGATAGGTCACCTTGCCAATCCGAGGGTCCTGCTCCAGCCATTCGGCGACGATCTGCGCATTCTCGACATGGCGCTGCATCCGCAGGGCCAGCGTTTCGATCCCCATCAGGGTGTAATGCGCGCCTTGCGGGTTCATCGTCATGCCAAGGTCACGCAGGCCAATGGCGATGGAGTGGAAGGTGAAGGCCATGTTCCCAAGCGTCGGGTGGAAGACAAGACCGTGGTAGGCAGGCTCGGGCTGGGACAGTGAGGGGAACTTGTCGGAGGCCGACCAGTTGAACTTGCCCGAATCCACCACGATCCCGCCGGTGACGGTGCCGTTGCCGGTCAGGTACTTGGTCGCCGAGTGGACGACCAGCGTCGCGCCGTGTTCGATCGGGCGGCAGAGGTAGGGGCTGGCGGTGGTGTTGTCGACGATCAGCGGGATGCCGGCCATGTCGGCGACACGGGCGATGGCATCAAGGTCCGAGATCGCACCGCCGGGGTTGCAGATCGTTTCGCAGAACAGGGCGCGGGTGTCGCCGTCGATGGCAGCCTCGATCGCTTTTGGGTCGTCGAAATCGACGAACTTGGCCGACCAGCCGAACTTGCGGATCGTGTTCGAAAACTGCTGGATCGTCCCGCCGTAGAGCCGGGTTGAGGCGACCACGTTGCGCCCCGGCGCCATGATCGGGAACAGCGCCATGATCTGCGCCGCGTGGCCCGAGGAGCAGGCGATCCCGCCCGCCCCGCCTTCCAGCGCCACAACCCGGTTCGCGAGGGCCGAGACGGTGGGGTTGGTCAGGCGCGAGTAGATATAGCCCACCTCTTGCAGGTTGAAGAGCTTGGCAGCGTGGTCGGCGTCGCGGAAGACGTAGGCGGTGGTCTGGTAGATCGGCACCTGCCGGGCCCCGGTGGCGGGGTCGGGGGCGGTGGCGGCGTGGATGCAAAGGGTATCGAAGCCCATTGGTCTGTCGGTCATGTGAACCTCCCTGATTTCGGGGGCGAGGTTAGGGGAGGATTGGGCCTGAGGCAACGGGGAGTGTCCCAGGCAGGGACGCGCGGTCAGAGATAAGGAAATCAATGGCTTGTACAGGACGATTCATAGAAATTTAATCTCCGCCCGCCCCCGGACGTGGGATGATCGTTGCCGCGGGCCCCGGCCTTGTGCATTGCTGTGCCAACCCCGCCCGCAAGGAGCCGCGCCGATGCTGACCCCGTTTCACCTGGCCTATCACGTCACCGACCTTGACGCCGCCCGCGCCTTTTATGGCGAGGTCCTTGGCTGCACCGAGGGGCGGAGCACCGAAACCTGGGTCGATTTCAACTTCTTCGGCCATCAGCTGAGCCTGCATCTGGGCGAGCCGTTCCAGACGACGAACACCGGCAAGGTCGGCGATCATATGGTTCCGATGCCGCACCTTGGTCTGGTGCTGCACTTGCCGGACTGGCAGGCGCTGGCAGACCGGCTGGTGCAGGCCGGGCTGGCCTTCGTGCTGCCCCCGTCCGTCCGCTTTGAAGGCCAGCCGGGCGAGCAATGGACGATGTTTTTCCGCGACCCCAGCGGCAACCCGATTGAGGTGAAGGGCTTTCGTGACCTTGGGGCGGTGTTCGCCGCCTAGACCATCCGGTCGAGCAAGCTGACCTCATAATGGCTGAAGGCGGCGGCCTTGACGCTGGACAGCGCAAGATAGGCGGGGCTTTCGAACACCTCGCGCACCGCAGCCTCGGACGGGTAGGAGACCAGCGAGACGTAGCGCGCCGGACCGTCGCCTGCCAGCACCCGCGCTACGGCATGGCGGCTGACCAGACGCGCGCCGGCAGATTCCATCAAGGGGCCGACCACGTCGAGATAGGTTTGCAGCGCGGCATCGCCGCCGGGGTGAAGGGTGGTCAGGGCAAGGACGGTCACGGCCATGGTCTTTCCTTTCAGCACAGCGCCCGGTTGTGCCGGTGCCCAAGCCGCGCGGCAAGGGCGGGTATTCCTGACGCGATGACCGGGACCGACAGAAGGTCAGATGATCGCGCCTTCCACCACGGCCTCACCGGAGGTGATGCGGTCATAATGGAAGGGCGACAGGTCAAGGGTCTGATAGCGACCGTGGACGATCCATTCAGCCGTGCCGCGCCCCATGGCGGGGGATTGTTGCAGGCCGTGGCCGGAAAAGCCGTTCAGGAACAGGAAGTTCTGCACGTCTGGATGCGGGCCGGTCACGGCGTTCTGGTCCAGCGTGTTGTAGTCGTAATGCCCGGTCCATTCGCTGATGATCTTCACCGCTTCGAACGCGGGGATGCGGGTGGCGATGGCGGGCCAGATCTTGTCTTCCCAGATACTCGAGTCCATCGCGAAGTCGTCGAAATCGGCTGCGGGATCGTGGTCGGCATGACCGCCGATCATGTAGGTGCCGCCCCCAACTTCACGCATGTGGACACCCGACGGGTCGATGGTCAGGGGCAAGGGCCGGTCAAGCGGCGTGGCGGCCTGGATGACCCAGGTAAAGCGCTTGCGGGGTTCGATGGGCAGGTCGATCCCGGCCATGGCAGCCGTACGCGCCCCGCGCGGGCCAGAGGCGTTGACGACCGTGCCGCAGGCGATCTGGCGACCGGAGGCGAGGGTGACGGTGGTCACCTTGCCGTCTGCAAGCGTCATGGCCTTGGCCTCATCCACCACATATTCCACCCCCGCTTCACGCGCCTTTCGGCGGAACCAGTCGAACATGGTGGAGCCGTCGAAATAGCCTTCGTCGCGGGTGTTGATCGAGCCAAGGGTCAGATCGTCGACGGCGTAGAAGGGGTATTCGGCCTTGATCTGATCCGGGGTCAGCAGGCGGGTTTCTGCGCCAAGGGCAATCTGCAAATGCTGGTTGGCGCGCAGCACGGCTGCAAAACCCGGGCTGTCGGCCAGATACATGTAGCCGAAGTTCTGGATCTTCAGCGGCGGGATCCGGTCATCGTCGCCCATATGGCGGCGCAGGTTCTGCACGAACTCGGCCCCAAACTGCGAGATGCGGATGTTGAGCTCGGTGGAAAACTGCTGGCGGATGCAGGAATTGGTGTGGGTGGTCCCGGCCTGCGCATAGGTCGGGTCGCGTTCCAGCACGAGGATGCGGCCGGTGAAGCCAAGGCGGGTCAGCCACCAGGCGGTGGAAGACCCCATGATCGCGCCGCCGATGATGACAACGTCATAGCTGTCGTGCTTCGGTTCCGCCTGAAAGCCTTGCATTCACTGCCCCCACCCATCGCATGGCAAGGGGTGTAGCCGAGTGCGTGGCGGCCTTCAATCAGCCGACGCGGTGACCTGCCACCCAGACCCCGCGCAGGGCGGCGGCGCGCCCGACGCGGGCGACGCGGATCACGTCGGCGCGCAGGCCCGGGCGCAAGGCACCCCGGTCGTCAAGCCCGGTGGCAGCGGCGGGCGCGGTGGTGACGGTGGCCACGCCGCGCGCGACGTCGCCCCAGAGATCGCCGAGGAACAGCGCGCCGGAAAGCAGGGAGGACGGGACGTAATCCGACGACAGGATGTCGAGGAGGCCCGCCTCGGCCAGTTCCTTGGCCGCGACGTTGCCGGAATGGCTGCCGCCGCGGATCAGGTTCGGGCCGCCCATCATCACCTTGATGCCGTGGGTGCGGCAGGCGGCGGCGGCCTCGGTCGTGGTGGGGAATTCGGCGAAGTGGACGCCGTGCTGGGCGCTGGTGGCGACCTGTTCGGCGGTCGTGTCGTCATGGCTGGCAAGGACGGCGCCATAACGGCGCGCCTCAACCACCACGGCGGCTTCGTGGGCGTCGCCCAGCCGGTCGCGCAGGGATTTCTGGGTGGTGACATGGTCGGCCCAGTCGGCCTCGGACAGGCCGTACTTGCCGGTGTAGTAGTCCTTGAGCTTGGAGATGTCGCGGAACTGGCGCTGGCCGGGGGTGTGGTCCATCAGGCTGACGATGCCGATCTGATCCTCGGGGCCGAATTTGGCCAGTTCTTCGACCAGCGTTTCGCTGCAAACCTCGGCCCGGAGGTGGAGGAAGTGGCTGATCTTCAGCGCGCCCTCGCGGCGGAGGTCAAGAATTTCGTCGGCCAGCGCACGGGCATATTCGCCGTAGTTGGTCTTGTTCGAGCTGACGATGGAGCCCACCCGAAGGGCGTCAAACACGGTGGTAATGCCGGTGCTGGCAAGCTCGGCGTCATGGGCGACGATGGCGGATTGGTGGGGCCAGGCGACCTTGGGGCGCGGCTCGATATGGCGTTCGAGGTTGTCGGTGTGGAGTTCGACAAGGCCGGGCATCACGAGGTCACCGTTGCAGTCCACCGCGCCGGCCGGGATGGTGCCGCCTTCGGTGATGTCGGCGATGCGGCCTTCGGCCAGGCGGAGGCTGCCGCGCAGGACTTCGCCTTCGAGGACCAGTGTGGCGTTGGCGAGGATGGTTTCCGTCATGGTGTTTCCTGTCTTGAAGTCGGGCTTGAGTTCCAGCCTTGGGCGGGGCTGACTGCCACAGACCTGTCACATGCGTGTGACACTGGGTCGTTACGCCGCGAGGCATGGAAATGAAACGCTACGCTGTCTATTTCGCGCCCCGACCGGGGGAATTCGCCGACCGGGCTGCGGGCTGGCTGTCGGGTGGGGTCGCCCTGCCCGGATTGCCACGGCCTGCCGCCGAGATCACGGGGGACCCGCGCCGCTATGGCTTTCACGGCACGCTGCGCGCGCCGTTCCGTCCGGCCGAGGGTATGGATCAACGCCGGATCGAGGGGACAGTGGGCGACCTTGCCAGACGCCTTGCCCCTGTCAGTTGCGAGGGGTTGCGGCTGGAGAACCTGCACGGGTTCCTGGCGCTGACACCGGTCGGCTGCGAGGCGGCGATGCTGGAGTTTGGCGCGATGGTGGTGGAGGGGACCGACACCCTGCGCGCGCCCCTGACCGAGGCGGAAATCGCGCGGCGTCGTCCGGAACGCCTGACCAGCCGCCAGCGGGCGCTCTTGCAGGTCTGGGGTTATCCGCATGTGATGGAGGAGTTCCGGTTTCACCTGACCCTCACCGACCGCCTGCCCGAGGCTGAGGTCGCACCGGTGATGGCGGCGCTGGACAGATACTTCACGCCGGTGCTGCCGCGTCCGTTCCTGATCGAGGATCTGTGCCTGTTCGGGGAAGATGACGCGGGGTTCCACTTGCTGCACCGCTATGCCTTGACCGGCTGAAGCGCTGCCAGAAGCCGGGCGATGCCGGTCTCCAGCGCGCCGTCATTCACCACCGTATCCGCAGTTATGCCTTCCGGCAGGGTGAACGCGGCGCGGGTCAGGCGTTGGGATATGTCGGCTTCGCTCTCGCGGCCACGGGCGGCGAGGCGGGCGGCGAGGATGTGGTCGGGGGCGGTGACCAGGATCACGCGGAGGTCGGGGAAGACCTTTGCGGCCTCGGGCAAGGCGGCGCGGCTGCCGTTGAAGATCACGTCGCCAGGGGCTTGGAGTAGCGCCTTGGGGATGCCGTAGCTTAGGCCATGTGCCTGCCAGTGCAGGGCGAAGTCGCCGTGCAGGAGACGCTCGTTGAACTCGGCCTCCGTCACGCCCTCAAAATCCTCGCCCCCTGCCGCTGACGGCCGGGTGATGACGCGGCGGATCAGGCGCAGGTCGGGGCGCTCTACCATCGCACCGGCGATCAGCGTGTCCTTGCCTGCGCCAGAGGGGCCGACGATTGCGAAGATCATGCGGCGGCCTTTGGGGTGAAGCCGGTCACATCCACCAGCCGGTCGCAGACCCGCTCGCGCGCGCCTTCGTCGTGGAAGATGCCAAGGATGGCAGCACCACGGGCCTTGGCCTCTTCGATCAGGGTCAGCACAACCTCACGGTTGGCCGCATCAAGGCTGGCGGTGGGTTCGTCCAGAAGGAGCGCGGGATAGGCATGCGCAAAGCCGCGCGCGATGTTCACGCGCTGCTGTTCGCCGCCCGAGAAGGTGGTGGGCGACAGGGGCCAGAGCCGTTCGGGGATGTTCAGGCGCTGCAGAAGGCTGGCCGCGCGGGCGCGGGCTTCCTCCAGCGGCGTGCCGAGGGAAAGGAGCGGTTCGGCCACGACGTCCAGCGTCGGCACACGGGGGACGACGCGCAGGAATTGGCTGACGTAGCCCAGCGTGTCACGCCGGAGCGCGATGATCTGGCGGGGTTCCGCAGTGGCGACGTCGGTGCCGCCCACCATGATGCTGCCCCCGGCGGCAAGGTAGTTGCCCCAGACCATGCGCATCAGGGTGGATTTGCCAGACCCGGACTGCCCGGTCAGGCCGACACATTCGCCCGGCTGGATGGAAAGGTGGGCCCCGGCCATGACCGGGATCACCGCGCTGCCCTGATTGTGCAGGGTGAAGGATTTCGACAGGTTTTCGATCCGGATCATGGGGTTACACCTGCAGGACGGAAGAGACGAGAAGTTGCGTATAGGCGTGCTGCGGATCGTCCAGCACCTGATCGGTCAGGCCCTGCTCCACCACGCGGCCGGATTTCATCACCATCAGACGGTGGGCCAGAAGCCGGACAACGGCAAGGTCATGCGTGACGATGATGACGCTAAGGCCAAGGTCGCGGACAAGGCCGCGCAGCAGGTCCAGAAGCCGGGCCTGCACAGAAACGTCCAGCCCGCCGGTGGGCTCGTCCATGAACACAAGGCGGGGCGAGGTGACAAGGTTGCGGGCGATCTGCAACCGCTGCTGCATCCCGCCGGAAAAGGCGCTGGGGCGGTCGTCGATGCGGTCGCCCGCAATTTCCACCCGGCCCAGCCAATCAGCGGCCTTGCCCCGAATCTCGCCATAGTGGCGGGCCCCGACGCCCATCAGACGCTCGCCCACGTTGCCACCGGCGCTGACGCCCATGCGAAGGCCGTCCCGCGGGTTTTGGTGGACATAGGCCCAGTCGGTGCGGCCAAGGCGGCGGCGTTCAGTCTCAGACATCGCGAGCACGTCGCGGCCGTCATAGGCAATGCGGCCAAGGTCGGCGCGCTGGTGACCGGCAAGGCAGGAGAGGAGCGTGGACTTGCCCGAGCCGCTTTCGCCAACGATGCCAAGGACTTCGCCGGGGTAGAGGTCAAAGCTGACGTCAAGGCAGCCGATGCGGGGGCCGTAGCGTTTGGTCAGGCCATCGACCTTGAGGAGCGGCTGGTCGGGGGCATGAATTTTCTGCGAAAATTCTTGGGGATGGAGGGTCATGCAGCGTCTCCCAGTCGGCCGACATGGCCCTTGGCCCGACGTCCGGCGCAAAAATCGGTGTCGGAGCAGACGAACATCCGCCCGCCCGCGTCATCGGTGATGACCTCGTCCAGATAGCTGTCCTTCGCGCCGCACAGGTCGCAGTCATGTGCGGCTTTGGAGGCGGTGAAGGGGTGGTCGTCGAAATCGAGGCTGACGACTTCGGTGTAGGGCGGGAGGGCGTAGATGCGCTGTTCGCGCCCTGCCCCGAACAGCTGGATCGCGGGGTTGGCGGTCAGCTTCGGATTGTCGAATTTCGGGATCGGCGAGGGGTCCATGACATAGCGCCCCTCGACCTTCACCGGATAGGCGTAGGCGGTGGCGATCTGGCCGTGGCGGGCGATGTCTTCGTAAAGCTTGACGTGCATCAGGCCGTATTCCTCAAGCTCATGCATCTTCCGCGTCTCGGTCTCACGCGGTTCAAGGAAGCGCAGGGGTTCGGGTATCGGGACTTGGTAGACAAGGATCTGGCCTTCGGTCAGCGGGGTTTCGGGGATCCGGTGGCGGGTCTGGATGACGGTGGCGTCCTCCGTCGCCTCGGTGGTGGCGACGCCGGCGGTGCGCTGGAAGAAGCGGCGGATCGAGACGGCGTTGGTCGTGTCATCGGCGCCTTGGTCGATGACCTTGAGTCGGTCTTCGGGCGTCAGGCAGGCGGCCGTGACCTGCACGCCGCCGGTGCCCCAGCCGTAGGGCATGGGCATTTCGCGGCTGGCGAAGGGGACCTGATAGCCGGGGACGGCGATGCCTTTCAGGATCGCGCGGCGGATCATCCGCTTGGTTTGTTCGTCAAGGTAGGCGAAGTTGTAATGCGTGGTGTCAGCGGTGGCGGTCATTCGGCGGCCTCTTGCATGGCTTGAGCCTCGGTCCGCAGGCGGCGGACCAGTTCCAGTTCGGCCTGGAAATCCACGTAGTGCGGCAGCTTGATGTGTTCGAGGAACCCGGTCGCCTGGATGTTGTCGCAGTGCATCAGGACAAATTCCTCATCCTGTGCGGGGGCGCCGGTGTTGTCTTCGCCAAGTTCCTCCCACCGCAGGGCGCGGTCGACGAGGGACATGGCGATGGCCTTGCGTTCTGACTGGCCGAAGACGAGGCCGTAGCCCCGGGTGAACTGTGGCGGCTCGGTGCGGGAGCCTTTGAACTGGTTCACCGTTTCACATTCGGTCAGCTCGATCTCGCCGATTTCGACGGCGAAGCCGAGTTCGGGGATCTCGACCTCTACCGGGACCGTGCCGATGCGCAACTCGCCCACGAAGGCGTGGGTGCGGCCGTAGCCGCGCTGGGTGCTGTAGGCCATGGAGAGGACAAAGCCTTCATCTCCCCGGGTCAGCGCCTGCAGGCGCAGGGGGCGGGCGGCGGGCAGTTCCATCGGCTCGCGCGTCAGGTCGGGAGGGGTGGTGTCTGAGGGCGGTGCAGTCTCGATCAGCCCGTCGCGGTTGAGGAAGCTGGTGACGTGTGGGACCCTGTGGGCTTGGATGCCGGGGGCAGCCCCCCCACCCCAGCCCTCCCCCACGAGGGGGGAGGGAGGCGCTTGGTCGGCAATCGTCGCTAGGCTGGATTGGCCGGGCACCTCCCCTCCCCCTTGAGAGGAGGGGATGGGGGTGGGGGACATGTCCGGGGAGGCCTCGGCCATCAGGGCGAAATCCAGCAGGCGGTGGGTGTAGTCGAAGGTCGGCCCCAGCACCTGCCCGCCTGGCAGGTCCTTGAAGGTCGCACTCACCCGGCGGTCCACGGCCATGGCACCCGTGTCCACGGGGGTGGAGGCGGCAAGGCGGGGCAGCGTGGTGCGGTAGGCGCGGATCAGGAACACCGCCTCGATCAGATCACCGCGCGATTGCTTGATCGCGAGGGCGGCGAGGTCGGGGTCGAACAGCGACCCCTCGGCCATCACCCGGTTCACGGCGAGGGCCATTTGTTCGCGGATCTGCGGGATGGACAGTTCGGGGACGGCGCGGTCACCGCGGCGCTCCTCGGCCAGCCAGGCATGGGCATTGTCGATGGCGCGTTCGCCACCCTTTACGGCGACATACATCAGATCTTCTCCACGCGGGTGGACCTTGGAAGGCCGGCAAGTTGCGCGCCGACGGTGAACAGGCAGTCGAAGCCCAGCGGGAACAGCGCCCGGTTCGCCCGGAAGGCGGCGGTTTCGGGCAGGTTCAGCCAGGTCGCCAGAGCAATGCCGGGGCCGGTCAGCGCCGGGCCGTGGTTGGTCAGGCGGTCAACCTCGACGATCAGGGTGGCGGAGCGGTCGGGGTAATCCGGCTGGCCGATCTTGAAGCGGGTGACAGGCTGCAGCGCATCCCATGTGCCAAGGGCGAAGGTTGCCTTTTCGGCTGCAACAAGTGGCGCGCCGATGTGGAAAGCGACCCAGTCGCGCACCGGCTGGCAATCGGCCTTGCCCGCAAGGTGCAGGGGCGTGGTCGGGTCGGTCAGGGTCAGCAGCGCCACGCCAGCGGCCAGCGACAGGGGTGCAGGTGGGGCCGCGCCAGCGACCGTGTGGATCGTGCCGGGACGGGCCATCGCCTCAAGGATCGCGCGGAAGGCGCGGGCGGACTGGGTGGGCGCGTCGGTGTAGCCGCCGGAAAGGGCATCAGCGTGCAGGGTCATGCGTTGTCCCCCCGGACCATGGTGAAGAATTCGACCTTCGTTGCGGCGGCCTTGGCGGCGCGGGCGGCCTTTGCTGCTGCCCCCTCGGCCTGCAGGGGGGCGATCACGGCGGCCAGCGTCGCCGGTGAAGCTGCAGTCTGCAGGAGCGCGTCGGCGACGGCGGCGCGGCGGGCATGGGCCTTGTCGCGGCCCTGCACCCAGGCATGGCCGACCGTGCCGCAGCCAAGGCGGACCGAGGTGCGGGTCACCGTCATCTCACCCAGATTGAAGGGCGCGCCGGTGGCCCCGGTGCGGCCCTGCACCATCACCGCCCCGACCTCGGGTGCGCGGAGGATGTCATGCGGCGGCAGATCAGGCATCAGGGCGGCCAGCCGGGCGGGCGGGGCCTTGGCGAGGGTGGCCATCCAGGCCTTGCGATCAGCAGGGGAAGGTGCGGTCATCGGGCTCTCGACATCTTTTCCGGGTTGTCTAGACGCCTAGACAACTATACAAATCATACGCGATCCGGACGGCGCGGCCAACCGGAGAGTTGTGAAATTTTGATGACGGGGGAAGCTCTTGGCCACAAAGGCACTTTGGTCCAGCATCGCGGAGACTTTGACCGCGGAAATCGGTGCTGGGCATTACCATCCGGGCGACAAGCTGCCGACCGAGGCCGCACTGGCCGCGCGGTTCGGGGTGAACCGGCATACGGTGCGCCATGCGCTTGCCACGCTGGCCGAAGCGGGGGCAGTGCATGCGCGGCGGGGGGCTGGGGTTTTCGTGACGGCGCGGCCCACGGATTACCGGCTGGGGCGGCGGGTGCGGTTTCACCAGAACGTGCTGGCGGCGGGGCAGACCCCGTCACGCCGGATCAGCCGGGTGGAGACACGGCCTGCCGATGCCGAGGAGGCGCGCGGCCTGCGCTTGCGCCAGGGGGAGGCTGTGCATGTGGTAGAGGGGGTGTCGCTGGCCGACAACCAACCGCTGGCGGCCTTTCGGTCGATCTTTCCCGCCGCACGATTCCCCGACCTGCCAGAGGTGCTGCGGGCGGTGGGGTCGATCACCGAGGCGCTGCGTGCCTGCGGGTTGGCCGACTATACAAGGCTGGAGACACGGCTGACAGCGCAGGTGTCCGACCCGGTGCTGGCGGTTGCCTTGCAGGTCAAGGCGGGGGCGGCGGTGCTGCGGTCAGTGGCGGTCAACGTCGATGGCGCGGGGGTGCCAGTGGAACTGGGGACAACCTGGTTTGCCGGGGACCGGGTGACGCTGACGGTGGGCGATCAGGCGTGATACTTCTCAAGGAAGGCCTCGGCCTTCAGGGTGCGGAAATCCTGCAGCGCGGCGCGCAGGCGGGTGTGGTCCCAGTCCCACCAGGCAAGGGCCATCAGCCGGTCGATCACGCCTTGCGCAAAGCGGGGGCGGAGGGGGGTGGCGGGACAGCCGGCGACGATCATGAAGGGCGGCACGTCCTTGGTCACCACCGCACCGGAGGCGACAATGGCGCCGGGGCCGATCGTCACTTCGGGTTTGATGATCGCGCCGTGGCCGATCCAGCAATCGGCCCCAAGGGTAGTGCGGCGGGCGGTGCGGGCGGCGAAGAAGGCGGGGTCGTCCTCTGCATCCGGCCAGTAGTAGCTGGAACGGTAGAGAAAATGATGCTGCGCCGCATGGGTGAAGGGGTGGTCGGTCGGCCCGATCCGGGTCATCGCGGCGATGTTGGAAAAGCGGCCCACGGTGGTGTTGGCGATGTCGGCAAAGCGATCGCAGTAGGCATAGGCCTCAAACGTGGAGTTCACGATGCGCGCGCCTTCGCCGACTTCGGTCCAGGGGGCGAAGGCGGAGGCGGAAATCTGAGCCGTGGGGTGGATCACCGCGCCATGGGGAGAGAGACGGTGCCTGCGGTTGACCGGCTGGTCGGCTGCAAGATCAGCTGCGGGTTGGGATTGGGTGTTCAGCATGGCTTGACCCTTGGACGTCCTGCGCGGCGGGGCAGGTTTCAAATTGAGCGCTGACGCGCGAAGACTTTTGTCTCGCCTCTGCGCGCAGGCGCGCAACCGGCTCGGCGTCGCGGGGGCGCGTCGCCCCCCGCACCCCCAGAGAGTATTTCCCAAAGAGCAAATCGCGATACCAGAGCGCGAGATTGCGGTCGTACACGATCATTCCCCCTTGATGAGCTTGCGGCGGAGCCAGCCGGAAAGGCTGTCCATGGCCATGACCATGAGAATGATGAGGACCATGTAATAGGCGACTTCCTCCCAGTCCTTCTGGGTGATGATCGCCTGGGTCAGCAGCAGGCCGATGCCGCCGCCGACGATGGCGCCGATCACGGTGGCGCTGCGGGTGTTCGATTCAAGGTAATAGAGCACCTGGCTGAGCAGGATCGGCGTGATCTGGGGGATGACCCCGAACCGGGCGCGCAGGGTGGCATTCGCGCCGGTGGAGCGGATCCCTTCCACCTGCTTTTCGTCGATGTTTTCCAGCGCTTCCGAAAATGTCTTGCCGAAGGTCCCGGCGTCGGTGATCGCGATGGCTATGGCGCCGGTCATCGGACCCGGGCCAAAGGCGCGGGAGAGGATGATGGTCCAGATCAGGCCGTCCACGCCGCGGATGAAGTCGAAGAAGCGGCGGACGGCAAAGCGCAGCGGCCCCAGCGGCATGAAGTTGCGCGCCGCCAGAAAGCCCAGCGGCAGGGCGACAATCGCGGCGGTCATGGTGCCGAGAAAGGCCATCAGGATCGTCTCGAAGATCGCCCAGGCCACATCGCCGTGGCGCCACATGCGGTTGGTCCAGAATTCCGAGACCATGTAGCCGATGTTCATGCGGTCTGGGTCGACGCGGTCGCCCACGGTGGCGAGGGTGGCCAGTTCCGCGAAGGATTTGCCGTAGAAGGGGCTGTCGAGGGTGAAGAACCAAAGCTCCCACCCGGCCTCATATTTGAAGGTTTCCACCTTGGAGCGGGTATAGGTGAAGCGACCCGCCGGGGTGGTGACGCCGATGCGGTTTTCGGCGACGGAGATCCAGTCGGGGATCGGTTCGGGGGCCGTCAGCACTGGCCTTCCGCCTTCGGGGCGGATGTCGATCGTGCCATAGCCGGGCACGACCATCCGCGCGCCGGCGTCATCATAGGTGACGATATGCCCGGTGCCGAGGTCGATGGTCGTCACATCGCCTGCAACGGTGACCCAGTCGGGCAGCATGCCTTCGGGGTAAGTGCCTTTCGCTTCGCCCTCGATCGCGACGGTCAGATTGCCCGTGCGGTTTTCGCGGGTGACGTGCGTCTTGTGCGACCAGAAATCACCCAGAAGGATCGCGGCATTGTCGAAGCGGGCGCGCTGCACGAGGCCTGCCACGTCAAAGCTGATCGCGGCGTAGATCAGATAGGCAAGGATGGCTGCCGGAATGGCAAAGGCCATGCGGCGCTTGGCGGCGAAGCGGCGGGTGATGGTGTCGGCGAGGGACGGGGTGAGGGATGGGGTGAGGGCTGCGGTCATCTGCGGGCTTTCCGGCTGGCGGCCCCCCTGCCCCATCCCTTCCCCATGAGGGGGGAGGCAGGCGCGGAGTGTCGGCTGTGGCGCAAGGTGAGGGTTGGGCGCATGGATCAGTGCCCCTTCACAAGCTTGTGGCGGTAGTGGTCTGACACGCGGTCGATCAGGACGATGGCGAGGAACAGGAGCAGGAAGATCGCCACCACCTCGTCATACCGGCCCTGGCCCCATTGCATCGCAAGCTTGAGATCGTGGCCAATCCCGCCCTCGCCCACGAAGCCAAGGATGGCACTGGCGCGGACGTTGATTTCAAAGCGGAGGAGGCCATAGCTGAGCCAGTTCGGGGCGACCTGCGGCATGACGCCAAGCCACATGCGCTGCGACCAGTTGGCCCCGACCGAGGCGAGGCCTTCAACGGGTTTGAGGTCGGCGTTTTCAGCCACTTCGGAGAACAGCTTGCCAAGTGCACCCCCGGTATGGAGTGCGATGGCGATCACGGCAGGGACCGGGCCGCCGCCAAGGATATAGATCAGGACCAGCGCGATGACGATTTCCGGCACGGCGCGGAGCGCGTCCATCGTGCGGCGAAAGAGCGGGATCAGGCGCGGCCAGCGGGCAAGGCCGCGGGTTGCCAGAAGCGACAGCGCCATGGCGGCCAGCGCACCGATCAGGGTGGCGACGGCGGCGATGTTCAGCGTTTCGATCAGGGCGGGGATGTGGTCCCAGAACAAGGCGGGCAGGTTGGCCCGATCCTCCCAGGCTTCGGACAGGACTTCCGAGGGGAAGTCGAACACCTGATGCAGGCCCTGCCAGAAACCACCGGCGTTGCGATCGTCGGCCAGCATCCAGCCCGAGGCCATGAGGGCCACGAAGATGACCATGAGGATGCCGCCATACATCCGCTTGCGGCGGACCATGTCGAGGTAGGCTTCACGGGAATTGGACAAATCAGGGCGCTGGCCCTGCTCTGGTCCGAAGGCGACATCGACCATGGGATCATCCGGATATGAAGAAGCCGGACCCCGGGGAGCGCGGGGTCCGGCGGGTCAGAAAGGCTTACATGCCTTCCTGAAGCTTGCGGGCGGCGAGGATGCCTTCGAAGGCCGAGTGCTCAACCGGGACGAAGTCTTTCGCTTCGCCGGCCGCGACGGCATAGGCGCATTCGGCATCGGTTTCCCACAGGTCGGCGGTCAGCTGGGTCACCTTGTCCTTGACGTCCTGCGGCAGGGCCTTGCGGACAACCATCGGGCCTTCGGGGATCAGAGCCGAGCGCCAGATTTCCACGAGGGTCGACATGTCGACCAGACCCGCATCGGCGGCCTTGCGGAAGGCACCCGAGTTGTAGCCATCTTCCCAGTTGCCAAGGCCGTCGGCCCAGGACACGCCAGCCTCGAAGTCGCCGTTGGCGACGCCGACGATGGTCTGTTCATGCCCGCCGGACATTTTCACTTCGGCGAAGTAGTCTTCCAGCTTGCCGAACTTGGCGGCCAGTTCAGCGCCGGGGACCAGAAAGCCCGAGGTGGAGTTCGGGTCGGCGAAGGCGAAGACCTTGCCCTTGGCATCTTCCATCGAGGTGATGCCGCTGTCGGCGCGGGCGAAGCCGATGGAATAGTAGCCGGTCGAGCCGTCAACGTTCTGCTTGGTCAGCTTGACCTCGACGGCTTCCGGGTCCGTGAGGTAGACCTTGGCATAGGCCGAGGCACCAAGCCATGCATAGTCAAGCGAGCCGCCGAGCAGGCCCTGGATGACGCCGTCATAGTCGGCGGGGGTGAAGATCTTGACCGGAACGCCGAGGGCTTCTTCGATCTTGACGCGGAAGCATTCGTTCGAGGTCATGCGGTCCTGGGCGTTTTCGCCGCCAAGGATGCCGATGTTGAATTCGGTGAACTCTTGCGCGAAGGCCGAGGTGGCCATCAGCGAGACAAGTGCGGTTGCAGTCAGCAGCTTTTGCATGGTTTCTCCGTGGGTTAGTGGTGCGTGGGTCACGACAGCATGAGATCGGCGTAGGACCGGTCGGCTGTGGTGTCGGTGGGGATCGAGGTGGAGGTTGCCGCCTCGTTGAACGTCTCGTCCGCGCCGTAGATTTCGCGGGCGACAGAGGTGGACAGCTGGTCGGGTGTGCCGTCAAAGACGATGCGGCCGTCGCGCATGCCGATCACCCGGTCACAATAGCGGCGCGCGGTGTCCAGCGTGTGCAGGTTGGCGATGACCATCCGCTTGTCTTCAAGGTTGATGCGGCGAAGGGTGTCCATCACCACTTGGGCGTTCATCGGGTCAAGGCTGGCGATGGGTTCATCGGCGAGGATGATCTTCGGATCTTGCATCAGTGCCCGCGCGATGGCCACGCGCTGCTGCTGCCCGCCCGACAGCGCCTCGGCCCGTTTGGGGGCCTGTTCGACGATGCCGAGGCGGTCGAGGATATCCAGCGCCTTCAGGATATCGGCCTGCGGCCAGAGGTTGAACATGGTCTGCAGGGTGGAGCGGCGGTTCAGGATGCCGTGCAGGACGTTGGAGGCCACGTCCATCCTAGGGACAAGGTTGAACTGCTGGAAGATCATCGCGCATTGGCTTTGCCAGGCGCGGGCCTGCGGGCCTTTCAGCGCAAGGACATTCTGGCCATCAACCCGGATTTCCCCGGCAGAGGCGTCGATCAGGCGGTTCATCAGGCGCAGGAAGGTGGACTTGCCGGCGCCAGAGCGGCCGATGATGCCCACAAAGGCAGGCCCTTCCACGGTGAAGCTGACGTTGTCGACGGCGGCTTTCTGGCCGAACATCCGCGTCACCGACTGAACCTGAAGCATCCCGTCACCCCCGTTTGGCTGGGGGACGTTTAGCGGGCCTTCATGACGCCAACTTCGCGTTTGGATGAAGGTTCCGTGACGGAAACGGCAGCCTCAGGGCGCGGGATCGGGTGGGATGTCGACCGAGGAAAGCCAGGGTTTGATGTCAAGAAGTGCTGTCCCGTCAAAGGCATCCAGCGCATCAAAACGCAGGCTGCCCGCGCCGGTGTCGATGGCCAGCAGCCGCACGACTGCCAGCGCCACCGGGTTGGGGCGGGCGGGCGAGCGCAGGGCGAAGACCCCGCAGGGGCCATCCCGATGGGCAGGGCTTTGCACGATCAGGTCACGCCGGGCAGCGCCGGTCCAGTAAAGGAGAATCACTGTCTGACCGGCGACAAGTCCGGCCAGGCCGGGGCGGAAGGCCGGAGCGACCTCGGCCCGGAAGTCGCCGCCCCGTTCCCGCGCCTCGCGCAGGTTCTTCGGGCAGTTGCCGCGTGACCAGGGGGTGCGAAGCTGGCCGATGAACTGCAGGCGGGCGTCTGCAGAACTGGCAGGGTCGGAGGGCAAGGCCACCTCGCCCGGGCGGGGTGGCGGCGGTGTCGGGGCGGGATCGGTCATGGCCATGCCTTCCGGCTGTGGGTCGGTGCGCAATGCTGCGGGCAAGAGGGCAGGGTTGCAAGCGCAGGCTGGGGCGGCCCGGCTTGCGCAAGGGCAAGCCGGGCCTTCAGCCATTGGGGTCAGCCGCCAGTGCCGTGGCTGGAATGGTCCATGGTGTCATGGTCCCCACCCTGCCCTGTTGGCGCGTCGATGCTGAATTCCACGTCTACCCGGCCGGCGCGTTCGAAGATCAGGGTGGCTTTGTAAAGCTCGCCCTCGGTCAGGGTGCCGGTCAGGCCCATGAACATGACGTGCAGGCCACCATGTTCCAGCGTGACGGTGCCCCCGGCCGGAATCTCGATCGCGTCGATGTGGGTCATGGTGCCGACGCCACTTGCGTCGACCTTGCTTTCATGGACTTCGGATTTCGCCGCGATGCCGGATTCGATGCCGAGCAGGCGGTCGGGTTCGGTGCCGGAGTTGACGATGGTCATGAAGCCCCCGGCAGCCTTGGCAGAGGCGGCGGGCTGGGGGATGTGGGGGTGCTTGATCTCAAGATCGCCGGCGGTGAAGCCGTGGGCGAAGACGGGTGCTGCTAGGCAGAGGGCCGCGAGAAGGGTGAGGATCGGTTTCATTTCAATGCTCCGTTTGAGGGTAAATCGGGAAAAGGGCCCCTTCCGGCGCGGGCCGGAAGGGGCCAGTGCGGTCAGGCCCCGGGATTGAGGCCGGACCGGTGGCCCCGGCGGGACATGGGACGCCTCCCAACGCCGGGACCACGGGAACCATCAGCTGACCAGCCGCTTCAGCGGCGGGACGGCAGAGAGGATCACAAGGTCAAGGACCATGACCGCCAGAAGGGTCAGGCCCAGCATCGGGAAGGCCAGCGACAGCGCCAGGGTGATCAGGATCGCGCCCTTGGCATAGGGCACATCGGCGGGCCGGGGCGGTGCGCCAAGGCGCGCGGCGACGGGGCGGCGCTTGAGCCAGAGCACAGCGCCCGACACCGACATCAGGATGATGGCAAGGCAGAACGCCGTGTTCAGAGCGATGTTCCAGACCCCGAGGTCGCCTTCGTGGAAGGCGATGCCCCAGGCCATGGCCTTGGCATAGGCCGAATAGTCGGCATAGCGCACATCGGCCAGCACGTTGCCGGTGAACTGGTCGATGTGGATCGTGCGGTCAGCGGCGGGGTTCGGGCCATCGTTCGACATGCTGTCATGGCTGATCGTCCAGACGCCGGTTGCATCGGCGGGGAGGTTCAGCTGGAAGCGGTGGTCAAAGCCAAGGGTTCCGGCGAAGGCTGCCACGGTGTCGACGGTGACCGGCCCGGTGATCGCCATGGTTCCGGCAAGCGAGCCGGATTCCGGCAGCGGGGTCTGTTCAAGGCCCCAGGGCACCTCTTTCGCGGCGCCGTGGTTCATGTCGGCATGGGTGGCGTCGGAGAGGGGAACGTTGTCCCATTTCTCGGCCGGGAAGGTGGACCACGCCTGCACGAACTTGGCCCCCCAGAGGCCCGCCCAGGAGAGGCCGGAGATCAGGAAGATCACCAGAATCAGGCTGGCCCAAAGGCCAAGCGCGCCATGCAGCGATTTCCAGAAGGCGCGGCCCTTGGCGGCGGTCTGGACCGTCAGGCTTTGGCCCAAGCTTGCGCCATTGCGGGGCCAATGCAGATAGATGCCCGTGACGGTAAGCAGCAGGGCAAGGCTGGCTGCCGCTTCGATCAGCCAGTCGCCGGTGTTGCCGATCAGGAGAGTGCCATGGATATCCGTCGCAAAATCATACCAGCCGGCGCGCCAGGGGAAGGTGTTCAAAACCTCGGCCGTGTAGGGGTTGAGGGTGACGCCGGTCTTGGCATCCCCAGCCGCGACCACGACGGTTGCGATGTGGGCGGGGGAGAGCGGGGCGATGTACTGGGTGGCCGTCGCATCGGGGATCGCCGCTTGGGCGGCGGTGATCAACTGGCTGACGGCAAGGGGCTGGTCGCCGGGGAGGATGGTCATCTTTTCATCGCCGATCCCCTGCAGGACCGCGATCCAGAGCATGAGCAGGCCGGTCACGGCCAGCATCAGCAGGAAGGGGATGACGTAAAGCCCGGCATAGAAGTGCCAGCGCCAGGCGGCGAAATACAGGCGGTTGGGGGTTTGAGATTCGGTTGCCATGGGATGCCTTCGGATGTGCATGAAAACTGCAGGCCCGGTCCGGACCTGCGTGGGGCACTTTGAAAGCGGCGATGGGGTCAGCGCCGCCGGTCAGGCGGCAGGTGGGCCTTGCGGCGTGTTCGCAGGATCAAGAACGCGGGCCCGGGCCCGGCTTTCGCGCGGGGCGATCACTTGGGCGAGGACAGCCAGTTCCAGATCGATCAGCGTCAGGGTTGCGGCTGGCAGGTCGGCCGTTCCGGCAATCTGGCAGGCCGCGCAGTGGGGGTCGCGGTGGCCGTCACCATCAAGGTCGTCGCCGCAGAAATCGGCCAGCGGCACGCCGTTGGCCAGCGCGAAGGCAAGGGCTTCGTCCTGCGGGGTGGCCATGCGATGGGCGAACCCGGTCGCGACCAAGGCGACCGTGAGGGTGACCAGCAGGGCCAGCCTGTGAAGCTGATGAAGGGTCCGCGTCAGCATGACGCCGGAATGACGCAAAGCGGGGTCGCGGTCAACTGATCTGCGCGGGCTGCGGCATCGCGTCCGGCGCGTGGAGCAGGCGGGCAAGGTCGGCAAGCCGGTCCGACAGCGGGTTCGTGCGGCGCCAGACCAGACCGATGGTCCGGCCGGGGCGTGGGGCGGGCAATCGCTGGAGGGTCACGGGTGCCGACCGCACCTCGACCGACGCGGCCATCTCGGGGATCAGGGTCACGCCGATCCCGGCGCCGACCATCTGGACAAGGGTGGAGAGGGAGGAGCCCTCCATGATCTCGCCCGCCGGGGCGCGGGGCAGTTTGCAGGCGGCGATGGCTTGGTCGCGGAAGCAGTGGCCTTCCTCCAGCAGGAGAAGAGGCATCGCGGCAAGGTCTTCAAGGCGGGGGACGGGCAAGGCGGATTCGGCCATTGGGCGGACCAGAAGGAATTCCTCATCGAAAAGGGGGTGTTCGATCAAGGACGGTTCCGAGACGGGAAGCGCCACAAGGGCAAGGTCAAGCCGGCCTTCGGCAAGGTCACGGACAAGGCGCTGGGTCACCGCTTCACGCGGGCGCAGTTCAAGGTCGGGGAAGTGATGGGACAGGCGGCGGATCAGTTGCGGCAGGAAATAGGGCGCGATGGTGGGGATGATCCCAAGGCGCAACCGCCCTGCAAGGGGGCCGGTCGAGGCGCGGGCAAGCGAGGCCAGTTCGTCGACGCTGCGCAAGACATCGCGGGCGCGCAGGGCGAAATCCTCGCCCAGCGAGGTCAGGCGGATCTGGCGGGGGCCGCGTTCGACAAGGGGTGCGCCGAGAAGTTCCTCAAGCTCCTTGATCTGCAGCGATAGGGCGGGTTGCGAGATCGCCGACGCCTCGGCCGCGCGGCCGAAATGGCGGTGCCGGGCAAGCGCTTCGAAGTAGCGCAGGTGCTTCATGGTGAGTTGTGTCATAGGTTTTACATATCGTGGTGATTGGAAAATGAAAATTCCCTTTATCGATGCGCGGTGCTAACGCTGAAGCATAATGAGGCGTGGCGAGTCGTTGACCCCCCTTCCGGGCGGGCCCTCGATTGCATATCTGCGCTTCGTATCCAGCCAGATGAGGAGAGCAAGATGGACGGCAATGACGTTGGACGCTCGGGCAAGTGCCCGGTGGTGCATGGAGCGATCACCACGACCGAAAACACGGTGATGGACTGGTGGCCAAAGTCGCTGAACCTGGACATCCTGCACCAGCACGACACCAAGGTTAACCCGCTGACGGGGTTTAACTATCAGGACGAAGTCAAGAAGCTGGACTTTGACGCGCTGAAGCGGGACCTGACCGCGCTGATGACCGACAGCCAGGATTGGTGGCCGGCGGATTGGGGCCACTACGGCGGCCTGTTCATCCGCATGTCGTGGCACGCCGCGGGCACTTACCGGATGGCCGATGGCCGGGGTGGGGCCGGGACCGGCAACCACCGCTTTGCGCCGCTGAACAGCTGGCCGGACAACGCCAACCTGGACAAGGCCCGCCGCCTGCTGTGGCCGATCAAGAAGAAATACGGCAACCGGCTGAGCTGGGCCGACCTGATGGTGCTGGCCGGGACCATTGCCTATGAATCGATGGGTCTGAAGACCTTTGGCTTCGGCTTTGGGCGTGAGGATATCTGGGCCCCGGAAAAGGATGTCTGGTGGGGGTCGGAGAAGGAATGGCTGACCGATCAGCGCTATCCGACGAAGGAAGACCGGACGTCGCTGGAAAACCCGCTCGCCGCCGTGGTGATGGGCCTGATCTACGTCAACCCGCAGGGCGTGGATGGCAAGCCTGACCCGATCCGCACCGCGCATGACGTGCGCGAAACCTTTGCCCGCATGGCGATGGATGATGAGGAGACCGTGGCGCTGACCGCCGGTGGCCACACTGTCGGCAAGGCGCATGGCAACAACAATGCCGCCCTGATCGGCGCGGAACCGGAAGGTGCCGGGATCGAGGAAGGCGGCCTTGGCTGGAACGTGCATGCCGCACGCTCCATCGGGCGGGATACGATCACCAGCGGTCTGGAAGGCGCATGGACGGCGCATCCGACGAAGTGGGATGGCGGGTATTTCGACCTTCTCCTCAAGTACGACTGGGAACTGGTGAAATCGCCTGCGGGTGCCTTCCAGTGGCAGCCGATCGGGATCAAGGAAGAGGATATGCCGGTTGACGTGGAAGACCCCACGATCCGCCGCATGCCGATGATGACCGATGCCGATATGGCGATGAAGATGGACCCGGCCTACCGCGCCATCAGTGAGCGGTTTGCCAAGGATCAGGCGGCGTTCTCGGACGCATTCGCCCGGGCGTGGTTCAAGCTGACCCACCGCGACATGGGGCCGAAGGTTCGGTATCTGGGGCCGTGGGTGCCGCAGGAAGAGCTGATCTGGCAGGATCCGGTCCCGGCTGGCTCCACCTCCTGGGACGTGGCGGCGGTGAAGGCGAAGATCGCAGCCTCGGGCCTGTCCGTGTCGGACATGGTGGCGACGGCCTGGGATTCCGCCCGCACGTTCCGCGGGTCGGACAACCGGGGCGGGGCGAACGGTGCCCGCATCCGTCTGGCACCGCAGAAGGACTGGGAAGGCAACGAGCCCGCCCGTCTGGCGCGCGTGCTGTCGGTGCTGGAGCCGATTGCCTTGGCGGCAGGCGCGTCGGTTGCCGATGTCATCGTGCTGGCCGGGACCGTGGGCGTAGAGCATGCGGCCAAGGCTGCGGGCTTTGACGTGGCCGTGCCCTTCCACCCCGGTCGCGGTGACGCGACGGCAGCCCAGACGGACGCCGACAGCTTTTCCGTGCTGGAGCCGGTGGCGGACGGGTTCCGCAACTGGATGAAGAAGGACTATGCCGTCACGGCAGAGGAACTGCTGCTGGACCGCGCGCAACTGATGGGCCTGACGGCGCATGAGATGACCTGTCTGCTTGGCGGGATGCGGGTGATCGGCACCAACCACGGCGGGACGGCGCATGGCGTGTTTACCGACCGGGTCGGTGCGCTGACCACCGACTTCTTCGCTGGCCTGACGGACATGGCCTACAAGTGGGTGCCCAAGGGGACCAACCTCTATGAGCTGACCGACCGCAAGACCGGAGCGGTCAAGTGGACGGCGACGCGGGCGGATCTGGTGTTCGGGTCAAACTCGATCCTGCGGGCCTACGCCGAGGTTTATGCGCAAGACGACAACCGCGAGAAGTTCGTGAAGGATTTCGTTGCAGCTTGGGTGAAGGTGATGGAGGCCGACCGGTTCGACCTGCGCGCTTGACCGATCTTGCACAAACGAAAACGGCCCGGGCACTATGCCCGGGCCGTTGCTTTTTCGGGCGGTCCTAGTTGTCGACGCCGTAGAAGGCGGCACCAGACTGGACGGCGATCATGTCGCGTGGGGCAAACACCACGATCAGCACCCCAAGATAGACGACAAGGAACAGGGCGATGGCGGCATAGGTCCGCTTGGATCGGGGGCGCGAAGGCAGAACTTCGGGCATCTCGGGCTCTCCTACATTGGCAGCGAGTTGAGGGCAGCGACTCGGGTCCGATGCGAGGAGAGTACCACCAGAGCGGGTGGCGCGGTTTCCGCAGTTTTGGCGATAGGCGGAATTTCTTCCTGATTGTTGCGTGCTTCGGCGGAAAAACGCACGGGGTTGCCGGGTTTCTGCAGCTGCAACAGAACGATTTCGCGGTTGCGGCATGACTGGCCTGCCAGCCTTGCGCAAGGCGAGGGCCGGCCCTGCAGGCAAGGCCGGCCCTTTAGGTTGTGGCGTTGGGGTCAGTAGCAGACGTACCAGTATTCGCAGTAGCCGTAGTAATCGCACCAGTATTCCCAATAGCAGACGCCGCGGGTCTTGGTTTCCGCCTCGTCGCGCAGAACGTCGGCGCGGGCGACGATCAGGGCATCATCCGGTGCCATGGCAACGGCTTCATCCAGCACGGCGCCAAGGTCCATAGGCTTGCCGGCGGATTCGATGGTGGTGCCAGCGGCAGCCTTGACCATCATCTGCACCCCGGAAAGCAGGGCCAGCGGGTCCTGGTTTGCCCGGCCATAGGTGATGAGCGCATTGGCGATGGTAAGGGTGCTTTTCGCCTCGGCGGTTTCAAGCGGGTTGGGCGCGGCAGCATCCTGGGCAGCAAGTGGGGCAACGCCCACAAGAGAAATCGCAAAAGCAAAGGCGGCAAGCAGACGCTTCATATCAGTCCTCCTGAAAAATGTTCTGCACGGGGCCTTTGGCGATCATGCGCCCCAAAGCCGGATGCCGCGTCAGAGTGACGCAGGGTCAAGCGGCGGGCAAATGAAATTCGCCGTCATGCATGTATTTGTCAGGGCCAGAGACTGTCGGGGCCGTGGCCAGCCGCAGATCGGCCTGGCCCGGCCAAGCGCCGTCTGTCAGGTGCGGACACCCGAGAAGCGGGCTTGCCAGTCGCTGCGTTCTTCGTCCGTGATCTTGCGGAACAGGTTTTCGGGCACAGTGAAGGCATGGCCCGCTGGCAGCGCCCGCATGGCGGCGGAGATGTCGTGGGGCCAGCTTTGGTCATCGGTCCCCATCGCCTGCAGCATGGTGGCCGAGGCGTCGGGAATGAACGGGGCCGACAGGACCGCGTAAACCCGGATCAGGTTGAGCGCGAGGCGGATGATCGCCTGCGCCTGTTCGGGATCGGTCTTGACGACTGACCACGGGGCGGCGGCTTGCAGGTATTCGTTGCCGATCACCCAGATCGCGCGCAGTTCGGCGGCGGCCTTGCGGACCTCCATCTGCTCCATCAGGCGGGTGTAATCGGTGATCCGCGCGCCAAGGTCGGCGATGAGGGCGGTTTCCAGCGGGCCGAAGTGGCCGCCGGCGGGGACGTCATTGCCGAACTTGGACACGGCGAATTTGGTCACGCGGGAGACGAGGTTGCCAAGCACATCGGCAAGGTCCTTGTTCACCGAAGTCTGGAAGTTTTCCCAGGTAAACTCGCTGTCGCTGGATTCGGGCGCATGGGACAAAAGCCACCAGCGCCAGTAATCGGCGGGCAGGATCGACAGGGCCTGATCCATGAACACGCCGCGTCCCTGTGAGGTGGAGAACTGGCCGCCGTCATAGTTGAGGTAGTTGAAGGACTTAAGGTAATCGACCATCTTCCAAGGCTCGCCTGACCCAAGGATCGTGGCGGGGAAGGACAGGGTGTGGAAGGGGACGTTGTCCTTGCCCATGAACTGGTAATAGGTGACGTCGGCGGCGCCCATGTCGGTGCGCCACCAGCGTTCCCAATCGGCATCGGCCTTGCCATTGGCATCGGCCCATTCTGCGGTGGCGGCGATGTATTCGATCGGGGCGTCGAACCAGACGTAGAAAACCTTGCCTTCCATCCCCGGCCAAGGCTGGTCGCCCTTTTTCACCGGGATGCCCCAGTGCAGATCGCGGGTGATGCCACGGTCCTGAAGGCCATCGCCGTCATTCAGCCATTTCTTCGCGATGGAGGTGGTGAGGATCGGCCAGTCATGCTTGCTGTCGATCCACGCTTCCAGCTTGTCACGCAGGCTGCGTTGGCGAAGGTAGAGGTGCTTGGTTTCCCGCACCTCAAGGTTAGTGCTGCCCGAAATCGACGAGCGCGGGTTGATCAGGTCGGTCGGGTCAAGCTGCTTGGTGCAGTTTTCGCACTGGTCGCCACGCGCCGCCTCATACCCGCAGTTCGGGCAGGTGCCGGTGATGTAGCGGTCGGGCAGGAAGCGGTTGTCGTCGATGGAAAAGACCTGCTTTTCCGACACTTCCTCGATCAGGCCGTTCTCGGCCAGCTTGCCCGCGAAGTGCTGGGTCAGGCGGTGGTTGCGCTGGCTGGAGGAGCGGCCGAAGTGGTCAAACGACAGGCGGAACCCTGCGGCAAGGTCCTTCTGCACCTCATGCATTTCGGCGCAGTAGACATCCACGGGCTTGCCAGCCTTGGCGGCGGCAAGCTCGGCCGGGGTGCCGTGTTCGTCGGTGGCGCAGATGAACATCACCTCATGCCCCATGGCCCGGTTGAAGCGGGCAAAAAGGTCAGCGGGCAGCTGGCTTCCGACCAGATTGCCCAAGTGCTTGATCCCGTTGATATAGGGAATGGCGGAGGTGATGAGAATCCGAGCCATGTGCGCCCCTTTGGTCGACTTGTCCGGGCTTCGTTTAGCGCAAGGTTTCGCAAAGGGCCAGCGGTGGCTTTGGGGTCAGACGCGGCCGCGCAGCATTCGGGTCAGGGTGCCGTCGCCGTCCATCTCACGCTTGAGGGCGGCCAGCATGTGCAGCACGATCAGCCCAAGCAGGACCTTGGTCAGAATGCCGTGGAGGCCGAACCAGAAGATTTCCGCCGCCTCGGACGGGGCGACCAGTGGCGGGACGGTCCAGCGGTCGGCGATCATCACGTCGATGCCGGTGGCGGAACTGCCGGCCCAGCCGGTCAGTGGAATGACGATCAGCAGAAGGTAAAGCGCCCAATGCGCGGCGCGCGCGGCCCATTGCGCCGGGCCGGGCGGGCCGATGGGCCGGGGTGGCGGGCTGGCCAGATGCCAGCCGATCCGGGCCAGAATCAGGGTCAGGACCAGAAACCCCAGCGTCTTGTGCAGGCTGTACAGCCACAGGTTCGCAAGGCCCGGCTGCATGTCCTGCAGCCGCATGCCCAGCGCCAGCATCGCGATGACCAGCAGCATCATCCCCCAGTGCAGCACCCGGGTGACCAGACCGAATTCGTCAGGCCCGTTGCGCAGCGCCATCCGTCAGCCCTTTGCGTCGATCCGGGCGGTGATGAGGATGCGCACCTCATCCCCCACCATGTCGGCCCAGCCGGTGGCACCGAAATCGCTGCGGTTGACGCGGCCGGTCAGGCGCACGGTGAGACGGCTGAAGTCGCCCGGGTCGCTGCCGTTGGGGCGGCTGATCTCGGCCCTGAGGGTGACCTGGCGCGTCACGCCGCGGATGGTCAGGTTGCCAGTGACATCGGCGGCGGTTCCGGCAGGCGCGACCGAGGTGCTTTCGAAGGTCATCTGCGGATAGGCACCTGCGTCCAGCACCTTGGGGCCTTTCAGCGCCTGTGCGGCGAAGGGAAAGCTGGCGCGCGCGCCTGAGACATCCAGCGTGACATCAACGGTGCAGTTCCTGACCTGATCGAAGTCAAGGCTGAGGTCCGCCACCAGAAGCGGGATCGAGCCGGTGATGATGTCAGGCCCGAAGTCAGTCTCGAACGCAACCGTCGAGGCCGTCGGGTCAAGGCTGTAGTCCGTGGAGGCCGCCAGCGCCGGGGCGGCGGTCAGGACGGCAACAAGGGCGATAAGGCGCAGTCGCATGGGGCTTGTCCTGCAAGGATGGGCCAAGCCTACGCCCCCTGCCCCATGGTGCAAGTCATCTTGTCGTGTGGGGCTGGTTCGCAATGGCCTAGGGGGCCGGCAGTGGCTCCAGCCCCTCATGCCCTTTCGCATCGCGGGTCAGGTGCCAGCGGGCTGGCGGGGCAAGCCGGGCGCGCAGGCGGGTCAACGTCCAGCTTTCGCCATCGGACCACAGCAGCCTTTTGCTGGGCGCGGGGGCCAGATGCCAGCGGGTTTCTACCCCCGGCGCACCGCCCTGCCCCGGCAGCAAAAGCAGCCCAAGGGGGGCAGTGCCGCCGTCGCGCCGCGCCGCCTCGGCCCCGGCTGCGGCGGCAAGATGCAGGCGGCGGACGGGGGTCAGGCCGGGGGGTGTGGTCACCTCGGCGATGACAAGGGGGACGACACCGGATCGCAGCGTCTCTTCCGCGGCCCAGAGGGCGGCCTCATCCCGGGCTGCCCGCACCAGAAGCAGGCGCGCGGGGTCGGCCATGGGTTGCAGGCCAGCAGCGTTCAGCCGTTCGGGCCACCAGCCGGGCCTGATCCAGACCACCGGCCCCCGGGATTTCGCCATCAGAAGCACCGCAAGCCACAGCCGCGCCGGGCCGCAGCCTTCGTGCAGGCGGCCACGCTGCAGGGTCAGCGGGCCGGTCAGGGGCTGATCGCCCCAAGGGGTAGTGTGGTGCTTGATCGGCAGACTCATGCCGGAAACTGTAGTTTGTTCGCTTAATGTTCTCAAGTGTGGCCCTTTGCCCTGCCGTCGATCCGGCCTAGTTTGCCGCGAAGCAGCGCTAATGCTGCCGCATGGCAGCGGAGGCCCGATGAAAACCCTGACCCTTGGCAAGACCGGCCTGACCGTTTCCGAGCTGTGCCTTGGCACGATGACCTGGGGCACCCAGAACTCGGAAGCCGAGGGCCATGCCCAGGCCGACATGGCGGTGGACCATGGCGTGACCTTCTGGGACACGGCGGAAATGTATCCGACGAACCCGGTGCGCGCGGAAACCGTAGGCCGGACGGAAGAGATCATCGGGTCATGGCTGGCCGCGCGCGGGGGGCGGGACCGGCTGGTGATCGCGACCAAGATCACCGGCAAGGGCCAGATGGTGCGCCCGGGCCAGCCGATCAGCGGCGCCACGATGCGCGCGGCGGTCGAAGGGTCGCTGAAGCGGATGGGCACCGATTATATCGACCTTTATCAACTGCACTGGCCGAACCGGGGCAGCTATCATTTCCGTCAGGCGTGGCGCTATGCTCCGACGGGCACCGACAAGGCGGCGGAAACCGCACATATGACGGATGTGCTGACCACCGCGCAGGCGCTGGTGGCCGAGGGCAAGATCCGCGCCATCGGGCTTTCCAACGAAAGCGTGTGGGGCGCGGCGCGCTGGCTGCATCTGGCCGACACGCTGGGTCTGCCCCGTATGGCCTCGGTGCAGAACGAATACAGCCTGCTGTGCCGCCAGTTCGATACCGACTGGGCCGAGTTCAGCCTGATCGAGGACATGCCGCTGCTGGCGTTCTCGCCCTTGGCGGTGGGGTTGCTGAGCGGGAAGTATGCAGGCGACGTGATCCCCGATGGCACGCGGCGGATGCACACGCCAGACCTTGGCGGGCGGATCACGGCGCAGGTGTTTCCGGCAGTGGCGGCTTATCTGGGGATTGCGGCGCGGCATGGGCTTGACCCCTGCCAGATGGCCATTGCCTTTTGCCTGTCGCGGCCGTTCCGCACGATCCCGATCATCGGGGCGACTACGCTGGACCAGTTGCGGACCAACATCGGCGCGGCCTCGGTCACGCTGTCACAGGACGTGCTGGCCGAGATAGCGGAAACCCACCGGGCCTTCCCGGCGCCCTACTGACGGGGCTTGCGGGATGCGAAGGATCAAGGCACTGCTGGGTGACCTTCGGAGAGCCCGATGCCCCGCCTGATCCCGCTGCTGCTTGCCCTGGTCGTGACCGCGCTGGTCGCCGGCTGTCAGCTTGCGCTGCCCGGCGGCGGGGCGGCGGGCGATGACAGCGTGACGCCGAATGCCGTCGCGGGCGATCCGATCGAAGTGACGGCGCTGGACGCGCCACCCGCAGCCCCGGGCGTGGAAGCAGCGGTTTCGGACGCGCCGGTTCAGGATGCCGCCCTTGCGGCGGAGGGGGAAAGCACCGCCCAGGCGCAGGGCGCTGACCCGGTCCAGCCTGCACCCGATCCTGCGCCCGAAGCCACGCCCGAACCTGCACCCGTGCCAGAGGCAGCGGCAACCGAACCGCCGCCACCACCGCAGAAGTCCGAACGGCAGCTGGCGTGCGAAAAGGACGGCGGCACATGGGCGGGAACCGGGACAAGCTCACTTCGCACCTGTGTGTTCGCCACCCGCGATGGCGGCAAGCAGTGCAGCCGCAAAGACCAGTGCGACGGGCAGTGCCTGGCGCGGTCGGGGACCTGTTCACCGGTGGAGCCGCTGCTGGGCTGCAACGACGTGCTGCAGAACAATGGCGCGCGGGTGACCCTTTGCATCGATTGATCCTGTCCCTTGCGCTTTTGCTGGCCGCCTGCGCCACGGCACCCAGTGACGCCGTCTTTCGCAGCGCCGGAGCGCCGATCTGGTCTGCTGCCGCCTTTGCCCCGGCCCAGATCGCCGGGCGCTGGCAACAGGTGGCGGCCTATCAGGCGGCGTCACCCGGCACCTGCAACGGCGGCGCGGTCGAGTTCCGGCCCGCCAACGGGGGCCTTATGGTCGAGGGGGTGCTGTGCCTGAACGGCAGCGCGCGCAAGGTATCAGGGCTGGCCCAACCGACCGGGCCGGGCCGTCTGGCAGTGCCGGGGCAAGAGGATTGGTGGATCCTGTGGGTCGACAGCGGCTATCGCACGCTGGCCATCGGCACACAGTCGGGCGGCTTTGGGTTCGTGCTGGACCGGGGGGCCGCCGCTCCTGACCGGCTGGCCGCCGCGCGGGAGGTATTCGATTTCAACGGCTACTCCGCCGGGGCGTTCCGGGCGTTCTAGCGCACTTTGGTTTATTGCACCCTGTCGCAAAGGCCTTGCAGGTGGGCGACGATGTCACGGGCGCCAACCTCGGCCTCGCGCACCAGAAGATCGAAATGTTGGGTGATCGTGTCAACGCGGGCGGAATCGCGGAAAGCAAGGTAGTGGCGGCCGATGTAGATCACCGCCAGAAGCGGGCCAAAGACGGTGATCGGCGCTGAAAACAACCGCCGCGCGTCAAACAGGCACAGGCGGAGCGAGGGGTAAAGCTGCTCGCATAGCGTCATCAGGTGGTGCAGTTGGAACCGGCGCAGGTCGGGCGACAGGCCTTCGTAATAGCCGGTTCCGGTGGCGAAGGCGGTCAGCTCATGCATCGGCAAGGCGATTTCGTAGTCAGACCCCGCGCCGCGCATCCATTTCAGCCGGTCCTCGAAAGCCCCGATCGCCTGTTCGGCGGTGCGGCCAAGTTGCGGCTCATATTCCCATTCCACCACGCCGCGGATCTTCAGCATGTCGGGCAGCGTGGCGGGGACGTGGCGGATCTTGTAACCCGCCGCTTCCTGATGCCAGCCAAAGATGCGTTCGTCGATCAGGGCGCGGGGGGCTTCGGTCAGCGAAAGGGACGCCGCCAGAAGGTCGGCGATGGGTTCGGGGCGTCCCGACAGGCCCAGCAGCCAGTCGGCGCTGATCCCAAGCGCCCGGGCGCAATCTGCCGCAAGCTGGGCGTTCGGCAGCCGCGTGCCCGGCTGCAACAGCGCCGAGATGGTGGAGCGGTCCACCCCCGTCAGCCGGGCAAGGGCCGCTTGGGTGACCTTGCGGGTCTCCATCGCCTCGGCCAGACGGGCGCGGAAGACCGGGGCGCGATCACGCTTGTCTATCTTTTCCATCATGTGTTTTGTTTTCCAAACACGCGTGAGATTTCGTTGACATTATCCCGAATTCCGCCCCAACGCACGTACTGATAGCGTCATGAGAAAGTTACCTGATCGGGCATGATCTTGCACAACACCCAACGGACGGAAATCCGGTCCAGTTCCCCGGCCATTGAATGGCCGACGCTTATGGTCTTCCTTGCAACTTACGGGCTTTGGGCAATCGCCACAGTCTTTCTGTGGCAGGTGTCACCGATCCTTGCCGTTCTGGCGGCAGCCCTTGCCATCGCGCAGTTTTCCTCGCTCACGCATGAAGTGCTGCATGGCCATCCGTTCCGCAACCAGACCCTGTCCGAAGCGCTGGTCTTTCCGGGACTGACGCTGTTCGTCCCCTATCTGCGGTTCAAGGACCTGCACCTGCAGCACCATTTCGACCCCGCGCTGACCGACCCCTATGACGACCCCGAGTCAAACTACTTTGACCCGGCTGTCTGGGCACGGCTGCCGGCCCCGATCAAGGCGCTACTGCGGGTCAACAACACCCTGTTCGGGCGGATGGTGGTCGGTCCCGCAATCTCCACCTGGGCGCTGGTGGCGGGGGATCTGAAAGCGGCGTTGAAGGGCGACCGGCGGGTGATCCTGGCCTGGGCGCTGCACTTGACCGGGGTTGCGCTGGTGGTCTGGTGGCTGGTGGCAATGGGTACGATGCCGCTTTGGACCTATCCAATCGCGGCCTATCTGGGGTGGAGCCTGCTGAAAATCCGCACCTATCTGGAACACCGCGCGCATGAGGCGGCGCGGGCGCGAACCGTGATCATCGAAAGCCGGGGGCCGCTGTCATTGCTGTTTCTGAACAACAACTTCCACGTCGTGCACCACATGCACCCCAACGTGCCATGGTACAGGCTGCCCGCGCTTTATTTCAGCAACCGCGACCATTACCTGCGCCGCAATGAAGGTTACCTGTACCGCAACTACACCCAGATCATCCGGGAATACCTGTTCCGCGCCAAGGACCCGGTGCCGCACCCGATCTTTCCGGTGGACAAGGGCGGTGCCGTGGTCGGGTCAGACGATGCGACGGAACTGCGGGGTGGTGCCGGAATTGTCGAAGAACGGCACGCCGGGCTGATCGCCGCCCGTCACTAGGGCGGTCACCTCGGCCAGCACCACTTCGGTGATGAAGGGCAGATCAAGGGCACGCGCCTCTGGCAAGGGCAGCCAGCGCAGATGCGCCAGTTCGCCCGAAGCGGCCGAGAAATCCTGTGGATCGCCAGCCAGACAGGCGGCATCGGCGAGAAGGAAACGCGCGTCAAAGCGGCGGGTCCGCCCGGGGGGCGTGATCGCGCGGAAGACAAAGCGCAGGCCCGGATAGGTGGCGGGGCGCAGGCGCCGTCCGGTTTCCTCTTCCAACTCACGCAGGGCGGCGGCGACCAGCACGTCGGGCGGGGGGGCATCCGGCTCGGCCATCGTGGCCAGACGGCGGGCGCAAAGGGCGGACAGATGGCCCGCAAGGGGGGCCGCGTGATCGCCGGGATCAACCGCACCGCCGGGAAAGACAAACTTCGACGGCATGAACACCGCCCCTGCCCCACGCTGGCCCATCAGCACTTCGGCCCCGTGCGGACCGTTGCGCCACAAGATCACCGTTGCGGCGTGGCGGATCGGTTCAGACATCCGGCGCGGGCCCGAAGCCATGCATCCGCTTGGCCCATTGGAACGCCACCAACCCGCCCTTCAGCCGGGGGAGCAGGTAGAGCGACAGAACAACGGTTCCGAAGGAAAACATCAGCGCCAGCAGCAAGGGTTCCGGCCGCCATGTCGAATAGACGAACAACAGCACCGGCGCGAGGATGTGGCCGACGATCAGGATCGTCAGGTAGGCCGGGCCGTCATCAGCGCGCTGGTGGTGTAGCGCCTCACCACAAACCGGGCAGGCGTCACGCACCTTGAGATAGCCGCGCATCATCGGCCCCGCCCCGCAATTCGGGCAGCGGCGACGCCAGCCGCGCAGCATCGCCGGACGCAGCGGGCGTTCATCCTGATCAGACAGGACAGAAGTTTCGGGCATGTCGGCAAGGGTCATCAGCAGGGCTTTCGGCTGGCCAGTCGCGGCAAGCCGGGACCATAGCGCCAAGCGAAAGGGCTGGACAAGGGGCAGCCCGCCCCCCGTGTCGCCATGTCGCGATAATCCGCGACGGAAACCGGATGCTGCGCCGTTTACCCCAGCAGACGAGCCAAGGATATGGCCCCAAACCGGAGAAGAGACATGACCGCACCGATGAAATCCACTGTCGCCGTGATCGCCCTTGTGGGCGCTGTTTTTGCGTCGGCCGCACTGGCCAATGAAGGGCCGGGCGGCCCGGACAACCGTGGCGCGATGCTGATGGAGATGTTTGACGGCATCGACACCGACAAGGATGGCAAGCTGACCGAAGCCGAGCTTGAGGCCCACCGTGCCGCCATGTTCACCGCCGCCGACGCGAATGGCGACGGGATGCTGAGCGCTGACGAACTGTCGGCCCAGCAACTCGCGCGCTTTTCGGAAAAGCTGGCGGAACGCACCGCCCGCATGATCGAAAACCGCGACAATGATGGCGACGGCAGCCTGTCGCTGACCGAAGTGGACGAAGGCCCGGGCCAGCGCCACTTTGCCCGGATCGACAGCGACAACGACGGTGCCATCTCGAAGGCCGAGGCGGAGTCCGCGATGGACATGATGGGCAAGCGCAAGCACCGCAAGGGCATGATGGGCGGTGCCGACAACTGAACCTTGGCCAGAGGCCCGCGAACCGCTAGACCCGTCACAGGATGACCATGGCCTACGACGCTCAGGACACCACCTCGGACGAGGCGCTGATGGTTCTCTATGCGAATGGAGACCGTCAGGCGGCGCAGGCGTTGGCCCAACGGGTGACGCCGCGCGTCCTTGCCTATGCGGCGCGGATGCTGGGCGGGGATCGGGCCGAAGCCGAGGATGTGGCGCAGGAAACCATGCTGCGGCTGTGGCGGATGGCGCCAGACTGGCGGCAGGGCGAAGCAAAGGTGACGACCTGGGCCTACCGGGTCGCCACCAATCTGTGCATCGACCGGCAGCGGTCCCGCCGCCGCAAGGGGCAGGTCGCGCTGGACGATGCGCCAGACCAGCCGGATGGCGCGCCGGGGGCAGAGCAGCGGTTGCAGGACGGACGCCGAATGGCGGCGCTGGAGGCGGCACTGGCCGACCTGCCGGACCGCCAGCGGCAAGCGGTCGTGCTGCGGCATATCGAGGGACTGACCAACCCCGAAATCGCCGCGGTGATGGACATCGGGGTTGAAGCGGTTGAAAGCCTTACGGCACGGGGCAAACGCGCCCTTGCGGCAGGGCTGTCGGGGCAGCGCGACGCGCTGGGATATGAAGGATGACGGAGATGCAGGACAAGGATCTGGAAGCGCTTCTTGCGCAGGCGGCCAAGCAGCCGCCGCAGCCATCGGCAGGGTTGATGGACCGGGTGCTGGCGGATGCGCTTGCCCTGCAGCCCGCTGGGTTGACCGTTGGGCATCCCCCTGCCCGTGCACCGCAGCCCTTGGGGGTGCTGGCCCGGCTGGCGGCCCTGTTCGGCGGCGCGCCGGTTCTGGCGGGGGTCTGTTCGGCCGCCGTCGCCGGGGTGGCGCTGGGATATCTGAACCCGGAGTCCATGGATATGCTGACAGGTGGTCTGGCGGGCGACGTGACGGGGGCGGAAACGATCGACCTGTTCCCCTCGACCGATTTTCTGGCGACGGAGGGTTGATGTGATGACTGATCCCGTTGTGCCGCCTGCACCGCCTTCGGCGCCATCTTCACCCCCCTCATCCGGCCGGGGGATCAAGATTGCGCTGGCGGTGTCTGTCGCACTGAACCTTGCCATAGCCGGTGCGATTGCCGGAGCCTGGATGAAGGACGGTCCCGCCCGTGGCGCGCCCCGCGACCTGACCTTTGGTCCGTTCAGCGAGGCGTTCAGCCCCGAAGACCGCCGCGCCCTGCGCAAGTCGCTGATGGACCGCGCCCCGGGCTTCCGCGCCTCACGCGAGGCGGCGCGGGCCGAATTCACCAGCCTGCTGGGCGCGTTGCGGGCCGATCCCTTTGACCCCGCAGCAGTCCAGTCCGCCCTTGCAGCGATCGAGGCGCGCAATGCCGGACGGCTGGAACTGGGCCGCAGTCTGATCGAGGCGCGGATCACCCAGATGTCCGAGAGTGACCGGCTGGCCTTTGCCGACCGGCTGGAAAAGGGCTTGGGCCGCCGAGCAAAGGACTGAGATGGCGGGGCGCGGCGGGTCAGGCCGCGCTCAGCCGGAAAGTCACCTGATTGCGCCCGGCCCCCTTTGAATCCAGCAGGGCAAGGTCGGCCTGTTCGACCACGGCTTCAACCGACACCTCGCCCCCTGACACGGCCACGCCGATCGACACCGTGACTGTCAGCCCCTGACCCGAGGGCAGGCGGATCGGCCGTTCTTCCACCGCGTGACACAGCCGTTCGGCCACATGGCGGGCGTCGGTCAGGCTGCTGTCGGGCAGGACGATCAGAAACTCCTCCCCGCCGATCCGGGCCAGAAGGTCGCTGTCGCGCAGGTTTGCGGTCAGCCGCCGCGCCACCTCGACCAGAACCAGATCCCCGGCGGCATGGCCGTGTTGGTCGTTCACCCGCTTGAAGCGGTCCAGGTCCACCACCATCACGGCAAAGACCCCCCCGGTTTCAGTCGCGCGGGCGGCGATGGTGGACAGATGCGGGGCGATATAGCGGCGGTTGTAAAGCCCGGTCAGCGGATCGACGAGCGCCAGTCGCAGACTGTCCTGCATCCGCGCGCGCTGCCGGTCGCCATTGCGCTTGCGCCGGACCAGACTGCGCAGCCGCAGGGCAAGTTCCGCCGCCGGAACCGCATGGGCCACCACGTCATCGGCCCCAAGGTCAAAGGCCATCGCCGCGGCATCCGGCGTGCGGGCGCGCAAAAGCAGGCAGACGGCGGCATGGCGGGTGGCCTGATGGCTTTTCAGCTCCGACAGCAGGCGCAGGGCGCATTCGGGGCCATTCTCGTCTTCGGCCAGAAGGAACACATCGGCCCCGGCAACCCGGCCCGGACTGGCCGCTTCGGCCAAGGCCTGAGTGCGGGTCAGCGTGACCAGCCGGTCCCGCATCAGGCCGGACAGCGCGGCTTGCAGGTCTTTCGTGGCATCCGGCACCGACGCGACAAGGGCCAGCGTGCCGGGCGGCTCAAAGTGGATTGGTGCCTCGGCGAAGCCCGCGCCCTGCAGCACGGCTTCGGCCGAAAACTCGGCATTTGACCGCATCAGGTTGCGCACCCGGGCCAGCAGCACCCGGTCGGCCGCGGGCTTGACGATCACGTCATCCGCCCCGGCGGCAAAGGCGGCCAATCGCGCAGCCGCATCCTGCGAGGCGGTCAGCACGATCACCGGAATGTCGCGGCTGCGCGGGTCAGACCGCAGGCTGCGCAGGACGTCATGCCCCGACATGTCGGGCAAGTGCAGGTCCAGCAGGATCAGGTCGGGGCGCGGTCCAACGCCGGATTGAGCTATCTGCAGACAGGTTGCCCCGTCGTTGGCCAGCACGGGTTCATAAAAGGCAGCCGCCAGACGCGCCCGATAGACGATCCGATTGGTCGCCACGTCATCTACAATGAGGATTCGACCGGTCATCTTCCGCTTTCGTCAGCCCTGCCTCAGGATCCTGAACAGTGTGTTACCGACTTAGTTAAGAAATCCTTTCCGATTTCGTGCCAATCGTCATATTGCCGGGTGAACCGACGGCAGAAGCGGAGGATGGCGACGAAATGCAGCAAGACTCCGCTCAGATCCTTGCCCTGCAGGCACTGGCCTGGCTGGTGGCGGATGATGAACTGCTTCCGGCCTTTCTGAACGCGACTGGCGCGGGCCTTGATGACCTGCGCGCGCGCGCCGGGGATGTTGACTTTCAGGGGGCGATTCTCGACTTCCTGATGATGGACGATGCCTGGGTCGTGGCTTTCTGCGACCAGCATGCCCTGCCCTACACCGCGCCGCAGACGGCCCGGGCCGCCCTGCCGGGCGGCGCGCCTGTCCACTGGACCTGACCCTGCCCCAAGGATTGCCCCCCATGATTGCCCAGATGATTGACGGCCTCATCTTCGACAAGGACGGAACCCTGTTCGATTTCCGCATCAGCTGGGGCCAATGGGCGGCAGGCTTCATCGCCTCGGTCGCGACGGGGCCGGAGCATGCCGCGCGGCTGGGCCGGTCGATCGGGTTTGACCCCCAAACGCAGGCCTTTGCCCCCGACAGCCCGGTGATCGCCGCGACGGCCGCGGATATTGCGGCGGCGCTGGCCCCGCATCTGCCGGGCCGAACCGTGGCGGATCTGACCGCGATGATTGACGAAACCGCCGGGTCCGCCCCGATGTCCGAGGCGGTGCCGCTCTTGCCGCTTCTGACGGCGCTGCGGGCGCAGGGGTTGAAGCTGGGCCTGGCCACCAACGACAGCGAGGTGCCAGCGCGCCAGCATCTGGCGGCGCATGGGATCACCGACTGCTTCGATTTCATCGCAGGCTATGATTCCGGGCACGGTGCCAAACCAGGGCCCGGCATGTGTCTGGCCTTCGCCGGGGGGCTGGGCCTTGATCCGGCTCGGGTGGCAATGGTGGGCGACAGCCGCCATGATCTTGAGGCCGGGCGCGCCGCCGGGATGCGGACTGTGGCCGTGCTGACCGGTGTGGCGGGACAGGCCGACCTTGCCCCCCATGCCGACGTTGTCCTGCCTGATATCGGGGCCATTCCCGACTGGCTGTCCAGCCTTCGCAGCTGACTATCCGGCCCGTAGGACGAAAACGACGCTTTTGCGTCGCTGATACGGTGTTCATTCCGCTTCAGCTTCCGTCATCTTCGCCACAGCACAGCGGAGGGTGATCATGACCGAAGAACCAACCCGGAGAAAGCGCGCCGGCGGGCGGGCGGGGATGCAGGTTCGGGCCGGCACGGCAGTGATCGACCAGATGCCCTGGCGGATCCCGGTGAACCCTGACCGCCCGACCGAACCCCTGGATGCCGACGGCGTGCAGCGCGTCCACAAGACCGCGATGCGCATCCTGCGCGATATCGGGATCGAATTCCTGAACCCCGAGGCGGTGACGATCCTGAAACAGGCCGGTTGCATCGTGACCGGCACCAACGTCCGCATGGACGAGGATTTCGTGATGGAGATGGTCGCCCGCGCGCCCTCGACCTTCACCATCACCCCTCGCAACCCCGACCGTGAGATCATCATGGGCGGCAACCACATGGTGTTCGTCAACGTCTCGTCGCCCCCAAACTCGTGGGACATGGAGCGGGGCAAGCGCTCCGGTGACTTCGAGACGTTCAAGGAATTCATGAAGCTGACGCAGTATTTCAACTGCATCCATGTGGCAGGCGGCTATCCGGTAGAGCCGGTGGACATCCATGCATCGGTCCGGCATTTGGACTGCCTTTATGAAAAGCTGACGCTGACCGACAAGGTCGTGCACGCCTATTCGCTGGGTGCCGAGCGGGTTGAGGATGTGATGGAGATGGTCCGCATCGCAGGCGGCCTTTCGGAAGCAGAGTTTCAAGCCAAGCCGCGGATGTATACCAACATCAACTCGGTTTCCCCGCTGAAGCATGACTTCCCGATGCTGGACGGGGCAATGCGTATGGCGCGGCGCGGGCAGCCGGTGGTGGTGACGCCCTTCACGCTGGCGGGGGCAATGGCGCCGGTCACCATGTCGGGCGCGGTTGCCCTGTCGATTGCCGAGGCTTTGGCAGCGGTGGCGCTGCTGCAATACATCAACCCGGGCTGCCCGGTGGCGATCGGGACGTTCACCTCGAACGTCGACATGAAGTCGGGCGCACCCGCCTTTGGCACGCCGGAGTATATGCGGGCCACGCAGATGACCGGGCAACTGGTGCGGTTCTATGGCGTGCCGATGCGGGCGTCGGGGGTCTGTGCGGCCAACGTGCCGGACGGACAGGCGATGTGGGAGACCAGCAACAGCCTGTGGTCGGCGGTGCAGTCGGGGACCAACATGGTCTATCACGCGGCGGGGTGGCTGGAAGGTGGCCTGATCGCCAGCCCCGAGAAGTTCGTGATGGACTGCGAAGTGCTGCAGATGATCCAGCGCTATTTCGAGGAGGCGACCTTTGCCACCACGGAAGACGACCTTGCCTTTGACGCGATCAAGGAGGTTGGGCCGGGCGGGCATTACTTTGGGGTGCAGCACACGCAGGACCGCTATCAGCACGCCTTTTATGCGCCGATCTGTTCGGACTGGCGGAACTATGAGGCTTGGGCCATCGACGGGGCGATGTGGACGCAGGAGCGGGCGCACCGGATCTACAAGCAGATCCTGGCCGAGTTCGAGGCGCCTGCCATGAACGGCGACCATCAGGAAGAGCTGCGGCAGTTCGTGGCGAAGCGGAAGCAGGAAGGCGGGGCGCCGACGGATTTCTGACCTGTCCCGGGCAGGGACAGGCCGGGGCCCTTGAAATCATTGGTTAATTTCAGTGTTTTAAGGATTTGTAAGGAATTGACCGATTGCCGGGCGGTGTGGGGATCGTCGCCAAGTGCCGCGAAAGCACCGCGAGCCTTACTTGTCAGCCCCGGTCAGTTGGACTGCCAGCCCCTCGTCACCCGTCGGCAGGTCACCCGCGATTTCGAGGATGAGCTTGCGGCGCACAGCCTCGACAAAGCCTTCGCGACCGTAGGCTGGCAGCACGAAAGCGCCGGGCCCGCCGATGATCTGGGACTGGTACAGTTCCGCCAGCGGATCGCCTTCGCCGTCATCAAGGATCGGCAGGCCGTTGATCGTGATGCCTGCGGCAAGGACCGAGGCGCGCGCGTCGGCGATGCTGGCGCCGCGGAAATTGCCAAGGCTGTCGCTGGAAAAGTCGATCACGCGGCGCAGGCCGGTGATCTGGTTGTCCTCGATCAGGCGCTGGCCTTCCAGAAGCGCGTCGCCGATGGCATTGCGGCCGGTGGCAAGGCGCGGCGGTTCCAAGAGTGCCTGCGCGAAGGTGGCGGCGGTGGCTTCGCCGTCGATCACTGTCCAATCCACCACGACCACCTGATTGGCGGCCCATTCGACGTAAGTGACGGCGATGGTGCCGGTCAGGTTGCTGCGGATCGCCGCAAGAACGGCGGGGTCGGTGATTGCGGCGGCATAGCCCTGACGTTGAAAGTCAACCTCGCCCTGCGTGATTGACCCGGAGGCATCGGCCAGCAGCACAAGTTCAAGGTCCACCTCCTGCGCGTGGAGGGGAAGGGCCAGACCACAAAGGAGGATCGCCAACCGCATGGCAAAGGACGTAGCGGGGTGGCGGGCTGGGGCAAGGGCTGGCGTTCAATCCGGGTGGCGGCAGAAGGTGTCGCGCAGGACGGTGACCACGGGGGCCACCTCGGCGCGGGCAAGCTGGTAGAACACCTGCTTGCCGCTGCGCCGGGTTTGCACGATGCCTTCGGCCCGCAGCCGCATCAGCTGCTGCGAGACGTTGGCCTGCGTGGACCCCAGCGCATCGGCCAGTTGGGTCACGTTCATGTCCTGATCCAGAAGCAGGCACAGCATCTGCAACCGCCCTTCATGCGACAGCGATTTCAGAAGCGAGACCGCGCGGGCGGCCTGTTCCTGCGTGCCGCCGAACCCTTCCAGTGGCTGATCCATGGCAGACCCCCTACCTTAAGCGCCCCTATTCGAAGGCGCAGCCTTTCTTGACGCCCATCGCCTTGAATGCAAGGGCGGCAGGACAGAACCCCGTGAACGAGGACTGAATCAGGTTCGCGCCGATGAAGACGGTGAACCAGACAAACAACGGGGAAACATAGGCCGTCAGCAAGACGCTGAAAAGTACCATGATCCCGGCGAACAGCATGACAGAACGATCAAGTGACATGGCGGATCCTTATCCTTTGGTGGTTGCTTTGAGTTTTTCGATGCCGAGGGTCTTCATCGCCAGTCGTTCATAGAACGGCTCGGACTGGCCCTTGCGCAGCTTGCGGATGAAGTATTTTTCAAACCCCGCCTTGGCGAGGTGGACCCATTTGCCCGACGACGACCAGTTGACGTTGCGCGGCGGGATCTGGGGTTGGGCGACAAAGGCGATGCCCCCGTCGCCGAAATCGGCCAGGCAGACGGCGTTCCAGGTGCCGATGCTGTCGGGGGCCTTGCCGCGCACAAGGTTGCCGATGTTGTGGGCCGTGGCAGTGACCATGCTTTCAATCATGAAGCCGGTTTTCGGCACGCCGCAGGGCACCGGGGTTGGCCCCATCGGCGGGATGGCGACGCAGACGCCGACGGCGAAGATGTTGGGGAAGGTCGGGTTCTGCTGGTGCTTGTCGACGATGGTGAAGCCGCGCGGGTTCGACAGGCCTTCGATCCCCGCCACGGGTTTGATGCCGCGGAAGGCGGGCAGCATCATGGAAAAGGCGAAGGGCAGGTCTTTTTCAGCCTTCACGGTGCCGTCTTCGTTGATCTCTTCCACGAACATGTGGCCGTCTTCGACCTTCTTCACCCGGGTCGAGGTCATCCACTTGATGTGCTTGTCGCGCATCTGGGATTCCAGAAGGCCCTTGGTGTCACCCACCCCGTCAAGGCCAAGGTGTCCGATGTAGGGCTCAGGCGTGACAAAGGTCATCGGCACGCGGTCACGCACCTTGGCGCGGCGCAGCGCGGTTTCCAGGATGAACAGGAATTCATAGGCCGGGCCGAAGCAGCTGGCGCCTTGCGCGGCACCGATGACGACCGGGCCGGGGTTGGCGACCAGCTTGTCAAAGACGGCCTTCGTCGCCTCGGCATGGTCGATGTGGCAGATGGATTGGGTGTGGCCTTCGGGGCCAAGGCCGGGGATTTCGTCGAAGGCAAGTTCTGGCCCGGTGGCGATGACGAGGTAGTCGTAGGAAACGGATTCGCCATTCACGAGGGCAATCCGGTTTTCGGCCGGATGCAGGCGTTCGGCGGCGACGGGGATGAAGTTGATGCCCTTCTTCGCCATGGTGGGGGCCAAGTCGACAGTAATGTCTTCCCGGTCGCGCCAGCCGACGGCGATCCAGGGGTTGGAGGGGACGAAGTGGTAGGTCGGCTCTTTCGTGACCACAGTGATGCGGTCTTCGGGGCGGACCTGATCTTTCAGTTCGTAAGCCATGATGGCGCCGCCCAGTCCGGCGCCGAGTACCACGATATGTGCCATGTCAGTCTCCTCTTCTGATGGCAGTGCCGGTCATGTGCGCAACACGCGGTAGATGGCCGGGATGACGAGAACGGTGAGCAGGGTCGAGCTGAGCAGCCCGAACAAGAGCGAAATGGCGAGGCCCTGGAAGATCGGGTCGGCCAGGATGACCACGGCGCCGATCAAGGCGGCGATGGCGGTCAGGAGGATCGGCTTGAAGCGGATCGCCCCGGCCTCGATCAGAAGGTCGACGGTGATCTTGCCGGTCGAGCCCTGGCGGATGAAGTCGACCAGCAGGATGGAGTTGCGGACGATGATCCCGGCAAGGGCGATGAAGCCGATCATCGAGGTGGCCGAGAACGGGGCGGCGTAAAGCCAGTGGCCGAAGATGATGCCAAGGAAGGTCAGCGGGATCGGCGTCAGGATGACCAGCGGCAGCTTGAACGACCCGAATTGCGCGACGACAAGGATGTAGATGCCGACCAGCGCGATGCCGAAGGCGGCCCCCATGTCGCGGAAGGTGACGAAGGTCACCTCCCATTCGCCGTCCCAAAGGAGGGTGGTGGCGGTCTCATCCATCGGCTGGCCGTTGAAGGCGATGACGGGCTTTTCGCCCTCGGCCCAGTCCATCTTGTCCAGTTCGGCGGCGACGGCGAGCATGCCGTAAAGCGGGGCCTCGAACGTGCCGGCGAGTTCGGCGGTGACCATTTCGGCGGCGCGGCCGTTGTGGCGGAAGATCGGGAAGCTGGCGGGTTCCTCGGTGATCTGCACCACGTCGCCGAGTTCGACGACGCCACGCGCGCCGGGAAGGGCGTTGGCGGGGATCGGGGTGGTCAGGAAGCGTTCGTCCAGCACGCGGTCAGACTTGTCGCGGGCGACGATCAGGGGGATCGGCTGGCGGCCATCCTCACGGTGGGAATAGCCGACGGTCTGGCCGCCGTTGAGAAGGGCGAGGGTGTCGAACACGTCCTGTTCCTGCACGCGGAACAGGTCGAGATCGTCGGAGGAGATGGTGGCGCGCAGGCGGCGGGGTTGGGTGCCGAAGCTGTCATCGACATCGACGACGAAGGGGACGGCTTCAAACGCCTGACGGATCTTCGTGGCGGCGACGCGGCGGGTTTCGGCGTCGGGGCCGTAAACCTCGGCCAACAGGGTCGCAAGAACGGGGGGGCCGGGCGGGGGTTCGACGACCTTTAGGCTGGTGCCTGCGGGCACCGGCAAGGCGTCAAGGCGGGTGCGCAGGTCAAGGGCGATGTCGTGGCTGGCGCGGTCGCGGTCGGCCTTGGGGGTCAGGTTGATCGCCACCTCGGCCAGTTGGGGTTCGGAGCGCAGGTAGGAATGGCGGACAAGGCCGTTGAAGTTGAAGGGCGCGGGCGTGGCGACATAGGTCTGGACGCTGGTCACCTCTGCCAGTTGCAGGACGATGGCGGCAACGTCGCGGGCCACACGGTCGGTCGCTTCCACCGCGCTGCCTTCGGGCAGGTCGATGACAACCGAAAGCTCGGACTTGTTGTCGAAGGGCAGGAGTTTGACGGTCACGTCCCGGGTGTAAAGCGTGGCAAGCGACCCGAAGGAGAGGGCGGCTGTGACCAGAAGGAAGGTCAGGCTGCGGGCCTTGGTCGCAAGGATCGGGCGGGCGACGCGGGCGTAATTCCGGGCCAGCCAGCCGCCATGGTGATGCGCCGCTGCATCGGTCATTTCGTCATGCGCCGAGGTGTGTTCGCCCCGGCCCGCGATGCGGACCATCAGCCATGGGGTGATGATGACGGCGACGAAGAAGGAAAAGATCATCGCGGCTGAGGCATTGGCCGGGATTGGCGACATGTAGGGGCCCATCAGGCCTGACACCGCCAGCATCGGCAGCAGGGCCGCTACCACAGTCAGGGTGGCGACGATGGTGGGGTTGCCAACCTCGGCCACAGCCTCGATCGCGGCCTGGATGCGGGACTTGCGGCGGTCCATGCCCCAGTGGCGGTCGATGTTTTCAATCACCACGATGGCGTCGTCGACAAGGATCCCGATGGAGAAGATCAGCGCGAACAGTGACACGCGGTTCAGGGTGTAGCCCATGATCCAGGCGGCGAAGAGCGTCAGCAGGATGGTGACCGGGATGACGATGGCCACGACCATCGACTCACGCCAACCGATGGCGAGGAAGACCAGAAAGATGATCGACACGGTGGCAAGGCCAAGGTGGAACAGCAGTTCGTTGGCCTTTTCATTGGCGGTTTCGCCGTAGTCGCGGGTGATGGTGATGGTCACGGCGTCGGGGATCAGGGTGCCGTGCAAAGCCTCAACCCGGTGGAGCACTTCTTCGGCCACGACCACGGCATTGGCCCCGGCGCGCTTGGCGATGGCGAGGGTGACGGCCGGGCCACCTTGCGGCTGGCCGTCGGCGCCAAGGGTCAGGTGCGAGACGATGTGTTCGGACGTATCCTCGACATAGCGGACCGTGGCCACGTCGGCGACATAGACCGGGCGGCCATCCCGGGTGGTCAGCAGAAGCTGGCCCACTTCAGCCGGGGCCGTCAGGGTTTGCCCGGCGACAAGGTCGATCATCTGGCCCTGATCGCGCAGCTTGCCGGTGTTGAGCGTGCGGTTGGCCTGCGCCACCTTGCCCGCCAATTGCTGCAGCGTGACACCGTAAAGTGCAAGGCGGTCGGGATCAGGCTCGATCCTGATCGCGTCTTGCGCGTCGCCGACGATGTAGGTCAGGCCGACGTCATCGGTCTTTGCCACTTCGGTCTGCAGCAGGCGGGCCGTGCGGGTCAGGTCATTGGCGGACAGGCCGTCGCCCGACAGGGTCAGCGTCAGGATCGCCACGTCGTCGATGCCGCGCCCGACGATCAGGGGTTCGGGGATGCCGACGGGGATGCGGTCAAGGTTGGCGCGGACCTTGTCATGCACGCGCAGGATCGCATCCTCGGCCGAGGTGCCAACGACAAAGCGCGCGGTGACCATCGCCGCATCGTCGCGGGTCTGGGAATAGACATGCTCGACATCGTTGATGCCCTTGACCAGAACCTCCAGCGGTTCGGTGACCAGCTTGACGGCGTCTTCGGCCTTCAGGCCCTGGGCCTGAATGTGGATGTCGACCATGGGGACGGAAATCTGCGGCTCTTCTTCCCGGGGAAGCGAGACGAGCGCGACAAGGCCACCGGCCAGTGCTGCAAGGATGAACAGCGGCGTCAGGGCCGAGTTGATGAAGGCCTGCGTCAGGCGGCCAGCGATGCCGAGGGCTGATTTGTCAGTCATGGCTTGCCCCGCTGGTGACAGGCGGTTCGGTCAGCACGGTATCGCCGGGGGCAAGGCCGCTGAGCACCTCGACCATCGGGGTGCCGTTCAGGGTCAGCCGTTCGCCGGGAACGATGGTGCGCAGGGCCGGGCCTGTGGGCTGCTCCACGGCAATGAAATCTAGGCCCGCCCGGGTGACGATGGCGGTTTCGGGAACCAGCAGGGCCGGGCGGGTGCCGACAGGCAGGCGCACCAGCAGGCGCGCGCCGAAGAAGCGGTCGGGCAGGCCGGTGATTTCGACATCGGCGGTGACACGGCCAGATTCGATCAGCGGATAGATGCGCGACAGGGTCCCGGTCAGTTCGACCGCGCCCTCGGACGCGATCTGGATCGGGTCGCCTTCGACAAGGCTGGTGGCGTGGCGTTCGGGGACCGAAATGCGCAGGAACGTGCCGCCACCGCCGATCACGGCCACGGGTTCGCCCGGCTGGACCACCGCGCCACGGGCGACGGGGACGTCAAGGACGCGACCCGCGACCGGGGCAAGGACGCGGCCTTCCGCGATCTGCTGGTCGATGACCTGCGCCTGTGCATCAAGCGACCCGATCTGGCCCGTCAGCACATCGACATTGGTGCGCAGCGCATCAACCCGCTGGGCGGTGGTGGTGCCGGAGGCGAGGAGACCTTCGCCGCGGGCCAGATCGGCCTGGGCGTTGGCAAGCTGGGCGGCGAGCGCGGCTCGCTGGGCGGCAAGGGCGCTGCGTTGCAGGGCAAGTTTGTCGTCGGTGACAAGGGCCAGTTCCTGACCTTCGGCAACAAGGTCGCCTTCGGCCACGGTCAGCGTGACAAGGATGCCGCCAAGCCGCGCGCGGGCTGGCACGCGGTCACGCGCCTCGACCGTGCCGTAGACGGCTTTCCAGTCGGTGATGTCGGTCAAGGCTAGGGTCAGCGGATCGGCTCGCAGCGGTGCCGGGGCGATGAGGGCCGGGGCAACAAGGGTTGCGGCCAGAACAAGTGTGCGGATCAGCGCCATGTGAGTCGGCCTTCGGTTTCTTGATCACTACACCTTTAAATCTTTTGAGATGTAAATGCAATAGTCAGTGCACCGCCCGAGGGCAGCCCCCCTGCCCTTTCGTAGCGAGGTGGTGGAGTATCGGGGCGCAACGCGTTATGCCTGCCGGCGATCTGTGGGGAACTGACGGGGTGCGACTGTGAAGGTTCTGATCTTGCCCGACGCCGGGTCTGCAGCCTTGCGCTGTGCGGGGATTCTGGCGGACTGCCTTGGCCGGAATCCGGCGGCGGTTCTTGGCCTTGCCACGGGGGAGACGATGCGGCCGGTCTATGCCGGGCTGGTCGACCTGCATGGCGCGGGTCGGGCGGATTTCGCGCGGGCCACGACCTTCAACCTTGACGAATATGTCGGCGTTGGCCCGGACCATCCCGCCAGCTTTGCCACCTTCATGCGCGAGGCGTTGTTCGATCACGTCAACCTCGACCCTGCCCGCGCCCACCTGCCGCGTGGCGATGCGGCAGACCCCGAGGCCGAGGCTGCGCGCTATGAAGCGGCCATTGTGGGGGCTGGGGGGATCGGTCTGCAACTGCTCGGCATCGGACGAAACGGGCATATCGCGTTCAACGAACCGACCTCGTCACTTGGGTCGCGGACCCGGGTGAAGACCTTGACCGAGGCCACCCGCAAGGCCAACGCCCCGGCCTTTGCGCCCGGCCCCGTGCCGCGCCATGCGATCACCATGGGCATCGCCACCATCCTGCAAGCGCGCGCCTGTCTGCTGCTGGCAACCGGCGCGGCGAAGGCGGCAGCGGTGGCGCGCATGGTCGAGGGGCCGCTGGGCGCGGATTGCCCGGCCACCGCGCTGCAGCTGCATCCCGAAGCGACCGTGGTTCTGGACGAAGCGGCGGCACAGGACCTGCACTTGCGCGACTATTACGAGACGGTCCATCCCGGGGGGGCCGAGGTGCAGTTGCGGTGATGCCTGTGGCCCACCGCGTCCTTGGCGCGGCCTACGGGCTTCCCGCGTCGATGACGCCCCGCAGACCTTCCAGCGTTGTGGTGTAGTGATCTTCCAGCAACCGACAGGCGCGGTCCGCGTCACGGTCCACGACGGCGGCAAGCAGCGCCTCATGTTCGGCTGCGGCCCCTTGGCGCCGCAACAGGCTTGGGTGGACGTTCATCGACAGGCTGCGATAGCGCCCGGCCTGATCCATCATGGTGGAACAGAACCCCAGAAGCCAGCTTGAGCCGCAGCGATCCAGCAGGAGCAGGTGAAACTCCTTGTGGCGCAGTTCCCATTCCTCGGACTCTTCGCGCCCCGCTTCGGACGGCAGTCGGCGATGGGTGCGGGCGAGACGGTGATAGGCCAGAACCAGCTGTTCTTCCCATACCTCATCATGGTTGAGGATGGATTCCCGCAAGGCCAGCGTTTCCAGCCAGATCCGGGTTTTCACCAGCTCTTCCAACGCGGTCATCGAGATTGCTGCAACGAAAAAGCCGCGCTGGCTTTTGCGTTCGACCAACCCTTCCGACGACAGACGGTTCAACGCTTCGCGCACGGGGGCGACGCCGATGCTGTAGCGGTCCGAGATCGCCTCGATCTGCAGCTTGTCGCCGGGGAACAGCGTGCCGTTCAGGATGTCGCGGCGAATAAGGTCATAGGCCTGTTCGGACAGATTGCGCGGATCGCTTAACGTCTTGTCGGAAGCATTCATCGTTAACCCACTCCGCCCGGCCGATCTGACTTGTTCCAGAACACTAGACGTTTTTGCAACCAAGCGACGGCAAAGAAAAGGGCCAGTCCCAGCAGACTGAGATAGAGAATAAGCGCGAACACGCGCGGGGTGTCCAGAGTGCTGGCCGATTGGCGGATCAGGGCACCGAAACCTTGACCCCCGCCCAGAAATTCGCCAGTGATGGCCCCCGCCATGACCCCCACGGCGGCGATCTTCAGGCCGGTGAAGATATGCGGCAGGCCGGTGGGCAGTTTCAGCCGGACAAGGGTCTGCAACCGGCTGGCCCCGATGGACTTGAACAGCATCCGTTCGTTTTCCGAGGCCGAGTACAGCCCCGCGGCGGTTGAGACGATGATCGGGAATGTCGCGATGAACGCCGCCAGCGCCACCTTTGACGCGATGTCGAACCCAAGCCAGGCGATGAACAGGGGCGCGAAGGCCACTTTGGGCATCGTGTCGATGGCGACAAGATAGGGCATCACGGCGCGTTCGCCGAACTTGGTTTCGCCCACCAGCACCCCCAGCGCAAAGCCGATGAAAGTGGCGATGAGGAAGGCCCAGAACACCGTGCGGGTGGTGGTCCACAGCGCCTCAAGCATGTAGTCGCCGGTCAGCAGGTTGTGGCCGACAAAGATCAGGTCGCGCAGTGTCTCCATCGGGCTGGGCAGGATGATGGGCGACACACACCCCATGCGGGTGGTTGCCAGATCCCAGATCGCGATGACCAGCACCGCCAGCGCCAGCATCGCGGCCCAGCGTGGGATGCGGTCGATCAGCGCCTCGTGTTCAACCCAGACCGTATCGACGCTGTGATCGTTCACCGGGTCAGGCTTTGCGGTCACTGGAAGGCCTCCTTGCCCAGAAGGTCGCGGATATGGGCGACGATTTCACCGAAGTGTGTGGTGTTGATCATTTCCAGCGTGCGGGGGCGCGGCAGGTCTATCTTGATCTCTTCGACGATGCGGCCGGGGCGGGGCTTCATCACCAGAATGCGGTCTGACAGGATCACCGCTTCGGCCAGCGAGTGGGTCACGAGGAACGCAGTGGACTGACGTTCAAAGCAGATGCGCTGCAGCTCCATGTTCATGAAATCACGGGTCAGTTCGTCCAACGCGCTGAAGGGTTCATCCAGCAGCAGCACTGCGGGGTCCGAGATCAGCATCCGGCAGATCGACGCGCGCTGCGCCATGCCTCCCGACAGCTCACCCGGGTAGACATTGGCAAAGTCGCCCAGACCGACCAGCTGCAAAAGCTCCATCGCGCGGGGCACGGCGGCCTTGGCGGCGGCGCGGCCCTGCCGCATCGAGATTGGCAGGACGATGTTTTCGACCGTGGTCTTCCACGGCAGAAGCGTGGCCTGCTGGAACATCATGCCGATGTCGTCCCTTGGGCCGGTCACCGGTTTGCCTTCCAGCACGACACGGCCCGTGGTGGGCGGCAAGAGCCCCGACATGATCTTCAGCAATGTCGATTTCCCGCAGCCGGACGATCCGACGACCGACACGAATTCACCCTTGTGCAGGGTCAGGTTCACATCGGTCAGCGCGGTCAGCCTGTTGCGGGCGTAGGTTTTCGACAGTCTGGCGATCTCGTACACCGGCCGCGGTTGGGCGGGCGGGACGACGGTCAGGGTTCGGGGCTCTGCCATCATTGTCAGGCGTTCCAGCCGGCCACGAACTCGTTCGAGTAGACGGCAGACAGGTCCGGCAGCGGTGCCTCCAGCGCGCCCGAGGCGACGGCGCTGTCGTGAATCGCTTGCCAGTGTTCCGGCGGCTGGTAGCCGTAGCCTTGGCCGATGAACGCCTCCGTCGGGGTCATCCGGTTGACGACACCGTCATAAAGCGAAGGCGCGTAGTCCTGTTCGCCTTCCTGCGGGTTGCCTGCGGCGCAATGGGCCAGCGCCTTGTCCTTGTTCGCCGGATCGCTGGCAAAGCGGGTGCCCCGCACCAGTGCGCGGCCGAACTTCGGTGCAAGATCGGGCGTTGCGGCCATCTGGCTTTCCAGCATGGCGATGCCGTTGCCGAAGAAGCCAAGGTAGGCCTCGGGCGTGATCTCGCGCAGGGTCAGCCCACGGGAGGCAAGGATCGCCGCGTCCGACACGGCCCCGGCGTAGGACCCCACCTCATCGCGCATGAAGCCCACGGCGGCGGTGCCACCGTCGCCCACGGGCAGGAAAGTGTAGTCGGTGCCTTCCACCATGCCCAGATCGGTCATGATCGCCTTGGTGAAGGATACCTCGGCCCCGTCTGCGGTGCCGACGCCGATCACCGTGCCCTTCAGGTCGGCGGGCGTCTGGTAGGGGCTTTCGTCCTTGACGAGGATGCCGAACACCGACTTCGGATAGAGGTTGTAGAGGAACTTGACGTCAAGCCCCCGCGCCTTGGCGCCAAGGGTCGGACCCGGTCCGGGGGCGCCGATCTGCGCCTGGCCTGCCGACATCGCCTGAAGCACGGCGGACGATCCGTCGATCGCCTCAAGCCGCAGATCAAGGCCTTCCTCGGCGAAGTAGCCCTCGCCCACCGCCACCCAGTAGGGCAGCCAGGTCAGCGCCGAAGGGTTGGGGACGGCAAAGGTCACCGCCGTCTGCGCGCGCAGGATCGCTGGCGCACCAAGGGCAAAACTTGCCGCCCCGCCCGCGGCAATCAGGCCAAAGCTCCGGCGGGTCAGTCTGGTCGTGTTGGTCATTCTGATCTTCCTCCCTGTGTCCGCGGCCACCCCACGCCTTTTCCCGGCGCGTGGCTGGTCCTGATCTCACGCTATACGATTCGTTTCATAAATCAAAAAAATATATGAAATAGCCCAAAGAGACATTTCATATCTTGATCTGCCGCCAGAACCGGGAAATCCTGTGGCCCAGATCAACAGCCCGGGCACCCGCCCGGCCCAACAGGAGACATCGCATGGCGGCCTTTGCCCTGACCCCACCGGCGCAAGCCCATCTGGACATCACCGGCATGGAGGACAAGTTCCCGGTCCGCCGCATCTACTGCATCGGCAAGAACTACGTGGCCCATATCATCGAGATGAACGCGGATGAGCGTGACCCGCCGGTGATCTTCATGAAGCCGACTGATGCCATCGTGAAGAACGGGGGCGAGATCCCCTATCCGATCTTCACCACCAACTTTCACTATGAGTGCGAACTGGTGGTCGCGCTGAAATCCGGCGGCTACAACATTCCGGTGTCCGAAGCCTCCAGCCATATCTACGGCTATGCCATCGGGCTGGACATGACCCGGCGCGATCATCAGGCCGAGGCTTTGGCCAAGGGTCTGCCGTGGGAGGTGACCAAGAGTTTCGACCATTCCGCGCCGGTTGGCCCGATCACCCCGGTCAGCACCTGTGGCATCCTGACCTCGGGCCATGTCCGGCTGAAGGTCAACGGCGTGGTCAAGCAGGATGCGGATATCTCACTGATGATCTGGAAGGTGGATGAGATCATCTCGAAACTGTCCGAACAGCACCGGCTGATGCCGGGTGACATCATCATGACCGGCACGCCTGCGGGTGTGGGCGCGGTCGTGACGGGCGATGTGCTGGATTGCAGCATGGACGGCGTGGAGCCGATGCAGGTCCGCATCGGCGGCAAGGCAGCGTGAGCGCGGCTGACCTGTTGCCCCTTGGCACGGCCACGCTGGGCGAAGCGTGGCCGGGTGCATGCATCTTGACCGCGCCACCCCGGCCGATTGCGCCGGGCATGGCGCTGGCGGGCCCTGCGCTGACGGTGCGCTGCCAGCCGGGCGACAATCTGGCGCTGCACCGGGCCATCGCCATGGCCAAGGGCGGCGAGGTGCTGGTCGTGGACTATGGCGGCAGTGTGGACAGCGGCCCGTTTGGCGAGATCATGGCGCTGGCCTGCCAGTTGCGCGGGATCGTGGGGATGGTGATCGACGGTTCAGTCCGGGATTCCGAACAGATCGCCGCGCTGAGGTTCCCGGTCTTTGCCAAGGGCCTGAACATTCGCGGCACAACCAAACGGGACCGGGGCCAGATCGGCGTTCCGGTCACGATTGGCGGCGTTCGGGTCAGCCCGGGCGATATTGTGCTTGCGGATGCCGATGCCATCGTGACCCTTGCGCCGGACGACTTGGCCGCCGCCCTAGCCGCCAGCAAAGCCCGCGCGACGCGCGAGGCCGTGACGATGGAGCGCCTGCGGCAGGGCGAAACCACTCTTGCTATTCTTGGCCTGACAGACGGAGACGCGCCATGACATCCAGCATAGGCATCGCAGGCACGGGCCGGATGGGGACGGCCTTTGCGCTGCGGCTGATCGAAATGGGCGCAAGTGCCAGGGTCTGGAATCGTAGCCCGGCCGGACTGGCCAAGGCCGTGGCGGCTGGGGCGACGGCGGTCGATCTTGGCGGCCTTGCCGGGTGCGATGTCATCCTTCTGTCGCTGACCAATGCCGAAGCGTCGACCGCTGTGGTGCAGGGGCTTGTTGCTGCGGGCATCGCCGGTCGGCTGGTCATCGACATGTCGACCCTGCTTCCGGCCGAGGCTGACGCGCTGGCCGGTCTTGTCACGGGAGCGGGCGCGGATTTCGTGCATTGCCCGGTGGGCGGCACGGTGGCCCCGGCCCTGAAGGGCCAGCTTCTGGGGATGGCCGGGGGGACTGTCGCCGCATTTGAACGGGCGAGACCCGTGCTGGGCCAGCTCTGCCGCCGGGTGGAGCATCTGGGCACCGCCGGGGCCGCGGCACGGATGAAACTGGCCGTGAACCTGCCGCTGGCGGTCTACTGGCAGACGCTGGGCGAAAGCCTTGCCCTGCTCCGCGACGCTGGTGTGCCGCATGAGCTGGCGATCAGCCTGATTGCCGACAGCTCGGCCGGGCCCACGGTGTTGAAGAACCGCGCGCAAGTGGTGGTGGACACGCTGGGCGGGACCGACCAGCCGGGCACGTTCGACATCGCCGGGCTGTTGAAGGACCTGACCCTTGCGCTGCAGCTTGCCGAGGCGGAGGGGGCCGCCCTGCCCCTGGCCGAAGCCGCCGCCCCCCGGTATCGCGCCGCTGTCGAGGCTGGGCTGGGTGGCTTTGACGGGGCCAGCCTGACCCGTCTGGCGGCAAAGGGATGATGGACCTTCTGGACCCGGCAACGCTGATCCCGCTTGTCGCTGTGCTGGCCCTTGCCGGGGCGCTGATCGGCTTTCTGGCCGGTATCTTCGGCATTGGTGGCGGTGCCATATCCGTGCCGGTGTTCTACGAAGTCTTCCAGACCCTTGGCCATGCGCCCGATCTGGCGATGCCGATGGCGGTCGGCACATCGCTGGCGGTGATCATCCCGACGTCGATCCAGTCATCCCTCGGGCATTTCAAGCGCGGGACGGTGGATATGGCCCTGCTGCGGGCTTGGGCCGTGCCGGTTCTGCTGGGGGTTCTGCTAGGGTCGGCCATCGCGCGTTTTGCGCAGCCGGAGGTGTTCCAGATCGTTTTCGTTGGCGTGGCGGCGATCAACGCCGCGAAGCTGCTGTCGGGCGGATCTGGGTGGCGGCTGCGGGACAGTCTGCCGTCACGCTTTGTCCTGTCGCTATACGGGGCGGGCGTGGGGTTGGTGTCGGCGCTGATGGGGATCGGCGGCGGGGCGGTGTCGAACCTGATCCTGACCTTGCACAATGTGCCGATCCATCGGGCGGTCTCTACCTCTGCTGGCGTGGGCGTGTTGATCGCCATTCCGGGCACGCTTGGTTACATGGCGGCGGGCTGGGGCCGCGCCGACCTGCCGCCGGACGCCATCGGCTTTGTGTCGCTGGCCACCTTCGCGCTGACCATTCCGACATCGCTTTTGACCACGCGCTTTGGCGTCGCACTGGCGCACCGGCTGTCGCGCAAGCATCTTGAGCGGGCCTTCGGGCTGTTCCTGCTGGCCGTCTGCCTTCGGTTCCTGTGGGAAGTCGTCGCCCCCTAGGCGCGGGGCTGGGCGACCCTACAAGCCGGGCGCGCGCCACACTTCGCGCCCCTTGAACAGGGTCAGAAGGACGCGGGTTTCGGAAATCTGTGACGCCGGGATGGCGAACACGTCGCGGTCCAAAAGGATGAGGTCGGCGGAAAAGCCGGGCCGCAGCATCCCGGTGAAATGGTCGCGCCAGCAGGCCCGGGCCGCGTTGACGGTATAGCCCTTCACACATTCCGCGATGGTCAGGGACTCCTGCGGCTGGAACGGCTCTTTCGGGCTATCGCATTGCCGGGCCTGCCGGGTGATGGCGGTCTCGATGATCTCGAAAGGGTTGAGGGTGGAGACGGCCCAGTCCGAGGACAGGCACCAGTCGGCACCAGCGTCCAGCATCCGGCGGAAGGCATAGACATCGGGCCAGCGGTCCTGCCCGATCATGTAAAGCGCGATGTCCGGGACCGTGGGGTCAAACCGCGCCCAGAGCGGCTGGATATTGGCGGTGGCAAGGCCCTGCAGCCGGGCAAGATCGGCGCTGTCCACCAGTTGCAGATGGGCCAGTTGGTGCTGGGCGGGCCAAGGGCCATTCGCAGCGCGCGCGGCGGCCAGCCCGTCAACGGCGCGGCGGGCGGCGGCGTCGCCGATCACATGGGTGTGGATGGCGAAACGGGCCGCATCAAGCGCGGTGTAGAGGGCACGGGTCTGATCGTCGGTGAACATGCAGGGGGCATTGCCACCCGGGGCGTCGGCATAAGCATGCAGGTTGGCCGCCGTGCGGTTTTCGTAGACGCCGTCCATGAAGAACTTGGCCGACTGCACATGGAAATCCGGTCCCGGATGGGCGGTACGCAGGGCGGTCAGGCGGGCAACCGCTGTGGCGGGCGTATCCGCTTCGGTCACCAGTGCTGCGCCTGCGACGCGCAGCGACAGGCGGTTATCGGCGGCGGCACGGGCGTAGATCCGCGCTTCCTGGTCGGTCACCCGAGGGTCAAGCACCCCGGTGATCCCGTGCGCGTTGGCATGGGCCTGACCGGCAAGCAGACCCTCCATCCAATGCGCGTCGGTCAGGCCGGGCAGCCGCGCCGTGACGACGGGGATCACCTCTTCATGCAGCATGCCGGTGGCGCGGCCCCGTGCATCGCGGACAATGTGGCCGTTCGGCGGGTCCGGCATGTCCCGCACAGCCGCGAGGTCGAGCGCCCGGCTGTTCAGGCAGGCATTGTGGAAGGACGAGTCATAGATGACCATCGGCCGATCCGTCTGAACCCGGTCCAGCACCGCTGCCGTCAGGGTGTCATCCCCGAACACCCCCGGTTGCCAGCCCGATCCAAGGACAATCGGCAAATCCGGCTTGGCCCGGGCATGGGCGCCAAGGGTGGCCAGCAGGCCCGCTTCATCGGTGACGTCGTAAAGATAGGCCGCCGTTGCAAGGTCAAGGCCGCCGGACAAAAGGTGGATATGGGCATCCTGAAACCCCGGCAGCACCAGCCGGCCGCCCGCATCAATCCTGTCCACCACGGCGGGCGGGTCGCCCCGGCCAAGCGCGGCGATCTGGCCATCCCGGATCACAAGCCAGTCTGCGACGGGGGCGGTCGGGTCCATCGTCCGGATGCGGGCATTGTGGATCAGGGTGTCAGGCAAGACTTTCATCCTCCAGCCGTTGCCAATCGTCGGCGTCAAGCACCAGCGCCGGGTCGTTCACATCACGGGTCCAGACGAAGAGGGCGAGAAACGGCACATCGCCCACCTTGGTCAGATGCGGCTGGTGGGGCGGGTTCCAGACCGGATGATGCGCAGGCCGGATCGTCAGGGGCCGCCCCACGCCGAACCGCCAGCCATGCGGCCCGGTGAGGGGGGCGTAAAGTTCGGGCGCAAGGTGGTGGTGGTCACGGTAAAGGACACCCGGGGCGATCAGGAACAGCCCCATGTCGAAATCCGTGGCAGCAAAGGGGGCGCCGGTTTCCCCGACCAGCGACGCGAAGGCATGGCCATTGGCAAAGGCCTTGCCGATTCTTTCAACCGGATAGGCGTCGTAGGTGACCCATTCCAGCCGATCCGCCGCCGCCCTGATCGCGGCGGCAAGGCCGGGGCGGTCCGTCTCCACAGCAGACAAGGCCGGTGCAAGCCACTGGTCGACCATCGCATTCCTGCGTCCGGCGACCGGGCGTTCCGGGCCGGGATCAAGGCGAAGCCCGGCCCGCACCTCAGCCGCGCCGGGATGGTCGAGGGTCATGAGATAGGCGCGCGCGGCGTCGTATAGCTGGCGGACTGCGCTGGCGGGTGCAGACAGGGGTGGCAGCGGCAGCCCATGGTCGCGCAGGACGGCCAGCGGATCGCGGCCATCATGCGCTGCGGCCACGCGGTACACCTCAAGCACTTCGGCACTGATCAGGCCAGCGCGCCACAGGGCCATCGCCGCGCCATAGCGCACCCGGCCTGACCCCGCCTGCCCCAAGGGCGCCTGCAACAGCCCGATCGTCTTGGAGTCATGCATTTGACTGATACGCCATCCGCTCTTCGACCAGACGCTTGCGTTCGGCCCGGTTCAGGATGATCCCGGCCAGAACCACGCCGATCCCCACTGTCAGCACCATGAGCGTGGCCAGGGCATTGATGTCGGGCGTGACCCCCAGCTTGACCTTCGACCAGATCAGCAAGGGCAAGGTCGTGGACCCCGGCCCCGTGGTGAAGGAGGTGATGACCACATCGTCGAGCGAGATGGTGAAGGCCAGCAGCCAGCCCGAAACGATGGCGGGCGAGATCACGGGAAGGGTGATGTCGAACATCACCTGCCACGGTCGGCTTCCCAGATCCATCGCGGCCTCTTCGATCGTGCGGTCGGTCTGCAGCATCCTCGCCTGAACGATGGTGGTCACGAAGACCATGGAAAAGGTGATATGCGCCAGCGTGATGGTGGTAAAGCCGCGCTGCCCGGGCCAGCCGATCCAGTCCGCCATCATGATGAAGAAGATCAGGCTGGAAATGCCGGTGATCACCTCGGGCATGATCAGCGGGGCGGTGACCAGCCCGGAAAACGCCATGCGCCCCCGGAACTTCGTGAACCGGGCAAGGGTGATCCCGGCCATGGTGCCAAGGATTGTCGCGATCGAGGCCGAGACGAAGGCGATCTTCAGCGACAGCACCAGCGCGTCGATCACTTGGGCGTTGGAGAACAGCGAGACATACCACTTGGTCGAAAAGCCGCCCCAGACCGTCGCCAGCCGCGAGGCGTTGAAGCTGTAGACGATCATCGACAGGATCGGGATGTAGAAGAACGCGAACCCGAAGCAGAGGATGGTGATCAGAAAGACGGGGCGGCGCTTCATTTGCTGCCCTCGGCCTTGGCCTGATAGTGGCTGTAAAGCATGGTCGGCACGACCATCAGCACCAGCAGCGTCACGGCAACGGCCGAGGCCATCGGCCAATCCCGCGCGGAGGAGAATTCGTCGGAAATCAGCCGCCCGATCATCGGGCTTGAGGCATCGCCAACCAGCGTCGGGATCACCAGTTCGCCCGCGGCGGGGATGAACACCAGCATCCCGCCCGCGATGATCCCGGGAATGGACTGCGGCAGCGTGATGTCGCGAAACACCTGCCAAGGGCGCGACCCAAGGTCCATCGCCGCTTCGTCAAGGGCCGGGTCCAGACGTTCAAGGCTGGCGTAAAGCGGCAGGATCATGAACGGCAGATAGGTGTAGACCATCACCAGAACGACGGCGAAATTCGTGTTCATCATCGGCACGGACCTGACCGCCCAATCCAAGGGAACAAGGAAATTCCAGCCGTCGGTCAACAGGCCGTTGAACCACGAGTTGCGGCCCATCATGCCCATCCAGGCATAGACCCGCAGCAGGAACGACGTCCAGAACGGCAGGATCACCAGCATCAGCAGGACATTGCGCCAGCCCTTGGACACCCGCGTCAGGCACAGCGCCATGGGATAGCCGATCAGCAGACACAGAACCATCGCGACAAAGGCGTTGGTGATCGAGGTGAGGAAGGCCCGCAGATAAAGCCCGTCCGACAGCACCCGGCTATAGGCCTCAAGGTTCACGACCGGATACTCCCCGCCGAACGAAAACGGGGGGGCGGTCGGGGATTTGGTGGCCACGCTCATCGCCACGACGATCAGGAACGGCAGCAGGAAGAACGCCACCAGCCACAGATAGGGCGCGCCGATCAGAAGCGCCGACCAGCCCTTGCGATCAAACCAGCGACTGAACCGACCTGCGCTCATGGTCAGTTCACCAGCACGATGGCGGCATTGGGGTCGAAGGACAGCCAGACTTCGTCATCCCAGTCGGCAACCCGCGCGCCTTCATCCCCGCGCCGTGCGTTCACCGCATGCGCCTGAACCAGCCCGCCGCCTGCCAGCGCAATGCGGTAAAGGCTGTCCTTGCCAAAATAGGCAAGGTCCTTGACGTGCCCCGCCACCACATTCGGGCCCTCGGGCCGTTCCCTTGTGATCAGCAGCTTTTCAGGCCGCAGCGCCAGCGACACGGTCTGGCCGCTGTTCACGCCGGCGACATCGCGCGCCAGAATCTCGGTCGACAGTTCGGGAACGGACAGGCGCAGATAGGGTGCCTCCCGCGCCACGACCCGCGCCTCGAAGGCGTTGACCGACCCGATGAAGCCGGCGACAAATTTGCTGGCGGGGAATTCGTAGATCTCGGTCGGGCTGCCGATCTGCTTGACCTCGCCCTTGTCCATCACCGCGATCCGGTCAGAAAGCGTCATCGCTTCTTCCTGGTCATGGGTCACGACGATGAAGGTCACCCCGGTGCGCTGTTGGATCGACATCAGCTCGAACTGGGTGTGTTCGCGCAGCTTCTTGTCCAGCGCGGCCAGCGGTTCATCCAGAAGCAGCAGCTTGGGCTGCCGGGCCAGCGCCCGGGCCAGTGCCACGCGCTGCCGCTGGCCGCCGGAAATCTGATGCGGCTTGCGCTTGGCGAAAGGGGTCAGCTGCACCAGATCCAGCATCTCGGCCACGCGGGCGGCGCGACCGGCCTTGTCCAGCGCCTGTTCGTGCTTCAGGCCATAGGCCACGTTCGCCTCGACCGTCATATGCGGAAAGATCGCGTAGGACTGGAACATCATGTGGACGGGCCGTTCCCAAGGCGGCACCCCCGCCATGTCACGACCTTCAAGGAAAATGCGGCCCGAGGTCGGTTCTTCGAACCCCGCCAGCATCCGCAGCAGGGTGGTCTTGCCACACCCCGACCCCCCAAGCAGCGAGAAGATTTCACCCTTGCCAACCGCAAGGCTGACGTCTTTCACCGCCTGGAAAGTGCCAAAGGTCTTGGAAACCCCTTCGATCCTGAGAAAGGGTTCCTCTGCAGCGGCCATGTCTTAACCGCCTGTCTTGATCACGGTCCAGATCCGGGTGATCGCCTCATCCTGCTCGGGTGACTGCGGTTTGGGCGTGTAGAGCCGCGACAGTGTTTCGGCGTCGGGATAGATCGCCGGGTCCGAAGCGATGCTGGGGTCAACCAAAGGCAGCGCCGCCTTGTTGGCATTGGCATAGCCGGTGTAGTTGGTGCAGGCGGCGATCACCTCGGGGCGCAGCAGGTAGTCGATGAACTTGTAGGCGTTGTCGACGTTTCTGGCATCGGACGGGATGGCCCAAAGGTCGAACCACGCCGGGGCGCCGGTTCTTGGCACATAATAGGCAAGGTCCATCTCAATCCCGGCCTCGGCCGCGCGGGCCTTGGCCACGCCATAGTCGCCCGACCAGTTGTTGACGGCGCAGACCTCGCCATTCGGGATCGCGGTCAGGTAGTTCGCGTTGTCGAAGGTCGCGATATAGGGGCGGATTTCGGCGAAGGCGGCGGCCATCTTCTCATACTCGGCCGGGCCGGCGGTATCGGGGTCGATGCCCAGCCATTTCAGCACGGTAAAGCCGATGTCAGTCGGACTATCGAGGATGGAAATCCCGCAATCGGCCAGCTTGGCGGCGTTTTCCGGAAGGAACAGCGTGTCGAGGCTTTCCAGATCGGCGTCCGGCAGGCGTTCGCGGACCATATCCAGGTTGTAGGTGATGCCGACCGAGCCCCACATGTAAGGCACCGTGTATTCGTTGCCCGGATCAAAGCCGTCCACGATCTTGAGAACGTCCGGGTCCAGATTGCCAAAACCGGTCAGCTTGGCGCGGTCGATCTTCTGATAGACCCCAGCCTTGACCATCTGGTGCAGGGACAGCCCCGACTGCAGCACCAGATCATAGCCGGACGACCCTGCCAGCATCTTGGCCTGCATCTCTTCCGAGCTTGCGTAAAGGTCATAGACCACGTCGATCCCAGTCTCGGATGCGAAATCCGCCACCGTCGTTTCGCCGATGTAATCGGCCCAGTTATAGACATTCAGCGACCCGGCCTGCGCCCAGGAGGGCCGCACCCAAGGGGCAGTCAGGATGGCCCCGGTTCCGATCAACGTCTGACGGCGGTTGAGTTTCATGGCGTTTTCTCCCCGTGTTTTGAATGTGTTTCTTTTGACGGTTACGTCCCGACACTCGTCTGGCAAGACATTTCTTCGTTCAGGCTGGCAATCCGGTCTTCCGGTGGTGCCTTGTCGAGGGTCATCACGGGCATCACGGCGCGCAGCCCATCGTGATGGGCGCGCAGCCCGTATTCGAGGTCGGAAAGGTGAAATCCTTCAAAGGCATCCGACTTCATCGACTCGTTCGACCAGATCGAAAGCTGCCGATCCTCGGCCGAGGTGTCGCGGTCGATCCGATAGGACAGATAGCGTGCCAGCCGGGTCTGGCGGGTTTCGCCCGGCCAGCGGTAGCTGCGGCCGGACTGATGCGTCTTCCGCGCCGAAGTCGGGGTGTCCTTGTAGAACAATGCCCCTTCCGGGGTGAAGACAAACCCGATGTTGGGAAACAGTCCGTAATAGGTCCAGGCCTTCTGCAGATGCTTGGGCAGGTCCGGCCGGTCGAGCGAGAACTTGACGTAGTTCCGCACCGACCAAAGCCGTCCCGGCACATCGCCAAAGAACCCGTGCGAGACTGACAACCCGTTTGACAGGCTGAGATCGCGGTAGGTCCTGCCATAGAGGTCCTGCAAGCCCGGATGGGCCATCGCGACGTGATAGCCTTCGTTGTCCACATCGCGGACGGATTTCCAGTTGACCGGCAAGCTGCCGGAAAACTCCTGCTCCCGCACCGGCAACAGGTTTTCGGCCCCATAGGCCAGCAAGTCAGCCTCGACCGGGGCCATGATCGTGGCGACCGAAGGCTGCGGGCCGGGCTTGAAGCGCAGAAAGATGAAGCCGTGGAAAACCTCCATCTCGATCGGCATCAGGCCGAATTTCTCACGCGGGAGGTCGCCAAAGGATGTGGGCCGCGCCGCGCCGCGCAGGGTGCCGTCGAGGTTGTAGACCCAGCCGTGGAACGGGCAGACGATGGACCCCGAACAATGGCCGGTCGTGCCTTCGACAACGCGGGCGCCCCGGTGGCGGCAGAGGTTGTGGAAGGCCCGCACCACGCCATCCGCTCCCCGCATCACGACAGCGCGTTCGCCCAGCATGTCATGGCCCAGCCAGTCGCCGGTATCGGGAATGTCGCTGACATGGCCCACGACCTGCCAATGGGTCAGGAACAGCTTGTCACGCTCCAGCGCGAACATCGCGTCGGAATGATAGGTCCAGCCGGGCAGACCGCGCCGGTCCCAGTCGTTCGGAATGGTCAGGCTTGGATAGGGAAGTTCGGTCATGTGGGTCTCTCCATCTCGGCCAGCAGCCACTGTTGAAAGCGGTGGATCTCGTATTCCTCGGGCATCAGCCGCGCCGCGGTGAAGGCGGGGGACCGCATGCCGCGATGGTTCATTTCGGACGCGGCCCCGTCCTGCGCCATGACGATCTTGGCGAAGGCGGCCACGCTTTCCGCGTCAAAGCCGGGCTGGGCCAGCGTTTCGGGGGCGAAGTACCATTCCGCGATCAGCCGGGTCTGTTCCGGCCCAAGGGGCTCCAGCCGGACGGCGCGGACGTAATCGGGGTGCGCCACCACATAGGCCGAAGGCCAAAGCGTGACAAAGCTGTAGCCCGCCTGCCGTTCGGCCTTGGTCAGCCCGGGAAAGACCGGGCCACAGAGCGCACCATCCAGCGTCCAGCTTTGCGCGCCCGGGCGCAGGTTGGGCTGTTCGGCGGTCTCGGGCGTCCAGCCCAGTGCCTCGGACGCGCCCATGACGCCGGTGCCGTAGATCGGCACCATGTCACACAGTTCGGGGTGGATGCCGGGGCAGTGCAGACATTCCGAGTAGTTTTCCCAGAAGGCTTTCCAATTGCACTCCAGCACGGTTTCCCAGCGGTGCCCGGTGACAAGGTCGGCCATCGGCCAGTTTCGCAGCGTGTCCAGCCCCACATCGGCCCAGATTTCACCGGGGGTGGCGCTTTGCGACAGGAACAGGAACCCGTTCCAGACCCGCGACGCCACCGGCTTCAGCCCATGCGCGCGCGGGTCGAAATCGGCAGTCGGCACGGCATGGGCGGTAGAGACCAGCCGACCGTCAGCGGTGGCATAGGCAAAGGCGTGATAGGGGCAGCGGATCAGCTTGCCGACCGGCTCCACCGCTTCGCGGCACAGCTCGGATCCGCGATGCGGGCAGGAATTGTGGTAGGCGGTGAGCGTCCCGGCCGCATCGTGCACGACGATCACGTCAGCCGCGCCAAGCGTCACGCGTTGCATCGTCCCGGCAGCAAAGTCCGCTTCACGGCCCACCATGACCCACTGCCGGGCAAAGACCGTCGCCATTTCGCGGGCAAACCAGCCGGGGTCCAGATAGGCCGCGCGGGGCAGGCCTTCGGGGCAATGATCAAGGCGCGGCGAAAGGGGGTGACGATCAGCCTGTCCCATCAAAACCTCCCCGGTGGCGTGGCGCGGCGGCGGTCGGGGGTGAAGAACGGCCGGTCAACCACCCGCGCCCGCATCATCAGCTTTTCATAGTGCAACTCTCGCAGGGCGTAGATTTCCGCCCAGACATCGGCCCCCCCCGCATGTTTCGTCAAAATCTGCGCCAGTGCGATGTTTTTCTTCAAGGCGGGCGACCAGCAAGCCCCGGTGATGACGCCCACCTCATGCTTTTGGGCGTGGTAGAGGATCGCACCTTCGGCCGGGATGTTTCCGTCAATCTCCAACCCCACGAAGGACCATGTGGTGCCACGGTCCCGCTGCCGCAGCAGCGCCGCCTTGCCGGTGAAATGACCCTTGTCCCAGTCGATCAGCCAGCCCAGCCCCATTTCCAACGGGCTGCGCAGCCGGTCTTCGCGCAGGCAGATGTCTGCCGGGGTGAAGTCCATTCCGGTGATGATGAACCCCGCCTCCAGCCGCGCGATGTTCAGCGCTTCGGAGCCGATGGGGCGCAGGCCATGCAGGCGGCCCGCGTCAAACAGCCGATCCCACAGCGGCAAAGCCTGATCTGGGGTCGTCCAAAGCTCATAGCCAAGATCGCCGGTAAATCCGGTGCGCGAGATCGTCACCCTACCCTGCCCCTGAAGGAAATCGGCCATGCGGAACGGCTTCAGCCCGTCGATGGCAAAGCCCGCAAGGCGCAGCACTTCGGCCGAGGTGGGGCCTTGCAGCGACAGGGCCGCAATCGCTTCGGTTTCGTCGGTGATTGTCACGTCAAAGCCATGCGCACTGTCCAAGAGCCACGGCAGATGACGCTCCTGACAGCAGAGCCGGTAGCTGTCAGGCCCCAGCCGGAACAGGGTGCCGTCATCCAGCAGATGGCCCTGGTCATTGACCCATGCCGTGTACTGAACCCCGCCCACGGACAGCCGTGCGACATTGCGGATCGTCAGGCGGTTGAGATAGGCCTCGGCCTCTGGCCCTTCGATCAGGTATTTGATCATCGGGCACAGATCGTAAACCGTCGCCGCATTGCGGATGGCCGAATGTTCCATCGACAGGTCTTCAAAGGTCAGCGCGGTGGTATAGCCGCCCCAGTTGCCCCATGCCCAAAGTTTGTTCGCGGCGCTGGTCCGTTCGTGGAAGGGCGTTGCAAGCAGCGGCGTCTCATAGTGGCGCAGGCTGGGCGTCTGACTGGTCATCCGGCAGCCTCCATCGCCGCGGCGGCGTTCCAGCCGGCCGAACCGGACACTCCCCCACCCGGGTGGCATCCGGCCGAGGCCAGCCATAGGCCGGGGATCGGTCCTTTGTACTGCGACAGGCCGGGAAACGGCCGCAGGAACAGCATCTGCTCCACGCTCAACTCGCCCGCGTGCCATTGCCCGCCGGGTAGCCCGGTCATCGCTTCGATGTCGTAGGGCATCAGCAGTTCGGCGGCTTCGACGAGGTCTGGCAGGCCCGGGGCATAGGCCCCCAGTTGGGCAAGGCAGGCTTGCAGCATCGCGGCTCGGGCGGCATCGCGATCTGGCGGCGCATGCGGGGCGAACTGCACGATGGCGGACAGGCGGTGGCGGCCATCGGGGGCGGGTTCATGCGCGGTGGGAAGCACAATCTCCATCACCGGGGCCTCGGGGGTCTGGCCATACTTGACCGGGTTGAAGGCCTGTTCGACGGCATGCTCCGACGCCGCAATGACCAGGCGGTCCTTCGGGTTGGCACCGCGGAAATCCGGCAGGGACCGCAGGGTCAGGTGCAGCTTGGCCGCACCGCCCCGGGCCTTTTGCTGGCGCGCACGCGTGGTCAGGCCGGCATCAATGTGCCTTGGGCCGATCAGGTCCAAGAGCGTGACCTTGGGCGCAAGGGCAGACACGACGCGCGGAGCCCGGATCTCCTCCCCCCCGGCAAGGACGACACCGACCGCCCGCTCCCCCTCGACGAGGATGCGGGACACGCGGGCGGCGCAGCGCAGGGTCACCCCTTGTGCCGCAGCCGCCCGCGCCATGGCGGTCCCCAGTGCCGCCATTCCGCCCTTGGGCAGACCCAAGGCACCCTGCACCCCCGCCGTCTGCCCGGACAGGCGGACCAACCAAGGCAGCACCGAATTGGGCGACCGGGGGCCAAGCCAGCCCCCCAGCGTGGCATCGAAGGCCAAAGCGCCCTTGAGCAGCGGTGACGTCAGTTCGTCATCCAGCAGGTCATGCACGTTGGTCAGCAATATCCGGCCAAGTTCACGGAAGTCGGCGGCCCCCATCAGCCGGGCGCGCAGCCCGATCATCGCAAGCTTTACCATCGGGTTGCCCGCACCCTTTGCGATGCGGGGCGGGGTCATCTGGTTCAGCGGCGACAGGACGGCGGCAAAGCGCAGAAGCCTTGCCCGCAAGCTGGCCCATGCGGCGCGGTCTTGGGCCGGGACGTCACCGGTCAGCCGGTCGCCCAGCGCGCCCTCCAGCCGCAGGTGGTTGCCATCCGGTGACAGGGCGGTGGTTGCAAGGTTGGCGGCAAGCCATTCCAGCCCATGCGCCGACAGGTTCATCGCAGCCGCAACCCGGGGGTCAAGGTTGTAGGACAGATGCGACAGGGCCGCCCCACCGCCGGGGGTATCTGCCCCCTCAAGCACCAGCACGGACGCGCCCTTCGCAGCCAGCCGATGCGCTGCCGCCAGCCCGTTCAGCCCCGCGCCGATGACGATGGTATCATACGATGGCATAGGCATCGCTCATGTCCTTCGCCGGGCGTTTCATGTCGCGCAGGATTTCCGCCGCCGCGTTGCGCCCCGGCGCGCCCATCACGCCCCCGCCCGGATGGGTGGAGGACCCGCAGATCCACAGGTCGCGGATCGGGCTGCGGTAGTTCGCATAGCCCGGCACGGGCCGGTTGAAGAACATCTGATCGAAGGTCAGCTCGCCCTGGAAGATGTTGCCTTCGGTCAGCCCAACCTCGGCCTCCAGCTCGCGCGGGGTGCGGACTTCGACATGCAGGATCAGGGACTTGAAGCCCGGCGCATAGGCCTCGATCTGGTTGAGGCAGGCGTCGCGGAACCCGTCGCGGTCGGCGTCGGTCCAGTCGCGCCCCTCGATCTTTGGCGGGGCGTATTGCACGAAGCAGGACATGAAGTGCTTGCCCGGAGGTGTCATGGTCGGGTCGATCAACGTGGGGATCATCACATCCTGGAACGGATCGCGGCTGAAATGGCCGGCCTTCCAGTCGTCATAGGCAGCTTCCATCTTCGCGATGCTGTCGGTGAAGTGCAGATCGCCCTTGATGTTCGGCGCGCCGTCGGGAAGGGCTGGGAAACGCGGCACCCCGTCCAGCGCGATGTTCAGCTTGCCGGACGATCCACGAGTCTTGAAGGCGCGCACGCGTTTCAGGAACGGGTCGGGCAGTTCCTTTTCCTCGACATGCTTGAGGAAGGTCCGCCGCACATCCATGTTCGACACAACGCGGGCAGCGCGGATTTCTTCGCCGGTGTCCAGCACCACGCCAACGGCTTTCCCGCCCTTGACGACGATCTGCTGCACCCCCGCCCCAACCCGCACCTCACCACCCGAGGCCCGCAGACTGTCGGTCAGCGCCTTGGTGATCGACCCCATCCCCCCACGGGAATACCCCCATGAGCCGACGTTGCCATCCACATCCCCCATCGCGTGATGCAAGAGGACGTAGGCGGTGCCCGGCGACATCGGTCCCAGCGCCGTGCCGATGATCGACCCCACCGCCTGATAGGCCTTCACAGCCGGATTTTCGAAGTAGCCGTCCAGAAAATCGGCAATCGACATCGTCCAGAACCGCAGCATATCATAGACCTGCGTTTCAGACTGGCCGGTGATCTGCTTGCCAAGCCAAGCCAGTTCCGCCAGATCGCGTGGCCGGACACTGGCCAGATCCGGCGGCCGCCGCATCAGCATGGGGCGGATCAGGCGGCAGTTGCGCAGGATGTCGCGGGAATAGCGATCATACGCCTCGGCATCGCGGGGGGAGTGGCGGGCGATTTCGCGCCGGTTCGCCTCATGGTCGCGGAACATGCCCAGATAGCCACCGCCGCCGGTGAACAGCGCCCCACCCTCATATGGCAGGATCTGCAGACCATGCCTTGGCAGTTCCAGATCGCGCATGATCTCGGGGCGGAACAGGCTGCTGACGTAAGAGCAGTTGGAATAGGTGAAACCCGGGAACAGCTCACGGCTGACCGCGGCGCCCCCGATCCAGTCGTTCTTTTCGACCACCAGCACCTTCAACCCGGCCCGCGCAAGGTAACAGGCCGTCACCAGCCCGTTGTGCCCTGCCCCGATGATCAGCGCATCAAGGGTCACGATGCGCGCGCCTCGGCCTCGACGTGTTCCAGTGTCAGGTCGACGGCGGTTTCCACGGCCTTCAGGGTGTCAGTCAGGCAGGTGGCGTCCAGCCCATGCGCTTCGCACATGAACCATGGTTCGCGGCTGTCCGGTTCCACGATGACGCCAAGGTCATGCAGGAAATAGGCCATCTGGTCATAGAAACTATAGTCCGACGTTTTCCACGCCCGGTAATTGTCCGGCGGGGTTTCCGCAAAGAACAGCCCGAACATTGACGGATGCCCGGTGTAGGAATGCACGATCTTGCGGGCGTTCAGAATGTCCGAGATCCCGGCTTTCAACTTCTCGCCATAGGCGGCGAGCGTCTCCAGCGCCGGGGTTTCGTCAAGGATGCGCAGGCATTCCTCGGCCGCGGCAAGGCTGACGGAATGGGCGGTATAGGTGCCGCCATGACTTGCCCCGCCATAGCGGAAGTTGCGCATCACCGCCTCGCGCCCGGCGATGACCGCAATGGGATAGCCGTTGGCGACGGCCTTGGCGAAGGTGGTGATGTCCGGGGTCACCCCCATCAACCCTTGAATCCCGCCCTTGCCGACACGAAAGCCCGATTTCACCTCGTCGATGATCAGCATCACGCCGTGTTTGGTGCACAGCTCGCGCGCCAGACGGACATAGGCCGGATCGGCCATGATCGAACAGCAGTTGCCCTGGATAGGCTCGATCAGCATGGCAGCCAGCCTGTCGCCATGTTTGCGGAACATGTCTTCCAGACGCTCATAGTCATTCATCGGCGTGATATGCGCCAACTGCTTGATCGTGGGCGGAATGCCCTTGCCATAGGGCACAAGCTCGGGGTCCGTGTTCGACCCGAGGTCCCATTCATCCATATTCGACATCCACATCGCGGCGTCGAACAGCCCGTGATAGCCGCCCTCAACCAGCAGATACTGCTCGCGCCCGGTGTGCGCGCGGGCCAGACGCAAGGCGGCCATGACCGCCTCGGTGCCCGAATTGGAAAAGCGCACCAGTTCCGCCGCCGGCACCATCTTGGCGATCCGGTCCGCGACGGTCAGTTCCCGCTCGGTCGACAGGGCAAAGACACCGCCCACTTCCATCCCCTTGCGGGCGGCCGCGTCCACACGATCATCGGCGTAGCCAAGGATCGCTGGGCCATAGCCAAGGCGGTAGTCGACGTAATTGTTCCCATCAATGTCCCATGTCCGCCCGCCTTTGCCGTGATGGACATAGACCGTCCGGTCATCGCCCCAGTAACGGAATGTCGACGATACCCCCAGCGGCAGCCGCTTCACGGCGCGCTGAAACTGGGCATTCGACTTGGTCAGGTTGCGGGTCGGAAGTTTGGTCATGTCAGACTCGGAATTGTTGCGGTCACCAAGGCTGGCATTCGACTGACTGGATTGTCAATCAGAACTTTGGCATTGTTCACCGGTCGCAGGACGCTAAGACTCACCCTCAGACAACCAGAGGCCGACGTGACCGCATCCCAAACCACTGCCGCGCCCCCTCTGCCCCGCACGCAAAGCCGTGATGCCAGGCGGACGCAGTTGATCGAAGCGACGATTGCCACACTGTCCGATCGCGGCTTTTCCCGCACCACGCTGACCGAGGTGGCAAGGCGCGCCGGGCTAAGCCACGGCCTCGTGCTGTTTCACTTCCAGTCCAAGGACAACCTGCTGTCCGAAACCCTGGACTACCTGTCCGAGGAATACCGCACCAACTGGCAAGCTGCGCTGGCCGAGGCCGGACCCGCCCCCGAGGCGCAATTGGCAGCCATCGTCAAAGCAGACTTCTCGCCCACTGTCTGCACGCCGGATCGGCTGTCCTCATGGTGCGCGTTCTGGGGGGAAAGCCAAAGCCGCCCGCTGTACCAGGCCCGCTGCGGCGCGAACGATGCGCATTACAACCAGACATTGGAAGAGATCTGCGCCCGGATGAACGCCCAGTACGGCTATGCCAGTGATCCCAGACGCACGGCCCGACTGATACGCATCATGACCGAAGGCGTTTGGCTGGACATGATGACGCTGGTGGAGCCCTACCCCGTCCAAGAGGCCATGGATACTGTCTTTGCCGGGCTAAGCGCGCTTTACCCGCGCCATTTCGGACCAGTACCCGCGGCGCAAGGCACCACGCCGTGATCCTTCACGGCCGCATTGTGCTGCATCGCAACGGCCAGACCAGGCACCGAGACCGGGCTCAGGGTCGGTGTCAGAGAAATTGCCGGAAACCTGAATACCTTCTCGGCTCTATTTCGCCCGCAAGCCCTGCTCGCTCTGCTTCAGGAACCAGTCGTAGGTGGACCTGATGCCGTCCTCCAACGAGATTGAACTCTTCCAGCCAAGGCGCGCCAGCCGGCTGACGTCCATCAGCTTTCTTGGTGCACCATCTGGTTTCGTCGTGTCGAAAGCAATCTGCCCTTTGAAGCCGACCACCCCGGCGACCAATTCTGCCAATTCCCGGATGGTCACGTCAGTCCCCGATCCGACGTTGATATGGCTTAGCATTGGGGACGTTTCGCGCTGGTAGATGTCCTCTGGCAGTTCCATCACAAACAGGGATGCCGCCGCCATATCGTCGACGTGCAGGAACTCCCGCATCGGGGCTCCTGTACCCCAGATCACGACTTCCTCATTGTCATTCCTCACGGCCTCGTGGAAACGGCGAAGCAGTGCTGGCAACACATGGCTGTTATCAGGGTGAAAATTGTCGCCCGGTCCATAGAGGTTGGTCGGCATAACCGAGCGGTAGTCGGTGGAATACTGCCGGTTGTAGCTTTCACACAGTTTGATCCCGGCAATCTTGGCAATCGCGTAGGGCTCATTCGTGGGCTCAAGCGGGCCGGTCAAGAGAGCATCTTCCCGCATCGGCTGGACAGCGAGCCTTGGGTAGATGCAGCTTGATCCCAACTGAAGCAGCTTTGTGACGCCAGCGGCATAGGCCTCATGGATCACGTTGCACTCGATCATAAGGTTTTCGTAGATGAACTGTGCGGGATAATGATTGTTGGCGTGAATTCCCCCGACCCTGGCCGCGGCCAGCACAACTTGATCGGGTTTCTCGGTCTGAAAGAAGACCCTCACGGCAGCCTGATCCGTCAGGTCCAGCGCCTCATGGGTTCGGGTGATCAGAGTTAGATCATCACCACGATCTCTGCGCGCCTCAAGCTGGCGCAGGATTGCTCCGCCAACCATGCCCCGATGGCCTGCAATATAGATCTTCATCGGGATCACCCTTGGATGGACATGGGAATATTCAAGCCGTTTGCTTTCAGGAAAGCATGACGTTTCGCGCTTTTGAGATCCTCGGCGACCATCTCCGCGCACATCTCCTGCGCCGAAATCTCCGGGACCCAGCCGAGCTTCTCCCGCGCTTTCGTAGCGTCTCCAAGCAGTGATGCAACCTCGGCCGGACGAAAGTAGCGCGGATCAATGCGCATGATCACGTCACCCACCGAAAGCGCCGGCGCATTGTCACCTTCGATGGCTGCAACCGTGGCGATTTCGCCAAGGCCCTCGCCAGAAAACTCAAGCGTGACGCCCAATTCTGCAGCGGACCAGGCGATGAACTGTCGCACCGAGTATTGCAGACCTGTCGCGATCACGAAATCCTCCGGCTCAGCCTGCTGGAGCATCATCCACTGCATGCGAACATAGTCCTTCGCGTGTCCCCAATCCCGCAGCGCGTCGATGTTTCCCATGTAAAGGCACTGATCAAGGCCCTGGGCGATATTGGCCAGACCGCGCGTAATCTTGCGGGTCACGAAGGTCTCCCCTCTCCTTGGGCTCTCATGGTTGAACAGGATGCCATTGCAGGCATACATTCCGTAAGCCTCGCGATAGTTCACCAAAATCCAGTAGGCGTACAGTTTGGCGACGGCATATGGGCTGCGCGGATGGAACGGAGTGGTTTCCGTCTGTGGCGTTTCCCGGACCAGGCCGTAAAGCTCGGAGGTCGAGGCCTGATAGAAACGGGTCTTGTTTTCCAGGCGGAGAAACCGGATCGCCTCAAGCAGGCGCAACGTCCCGATCCCGTCAACATCGGCGGTGTACTCGGGTGCTTCAAAGCTGACTGCGACATGCGATTGCGCCCCCAGATTATACACCTCATCGGGCTGCACCTCTTGCAGGATACGCGTGAGGTTGGAACTGTCTGTCAGGTCGCCATAGTGCAGTCTGAACCGCGAATTGTCGGTGTGCGGATCCTCGTAGATATGATCAATGCGCTGCGTGTTGAAGGAAGAGGCACGACGCTTGATACCGTGGACCTCGTAGCCTTTTTCCAGCAGAAACTCAGCAAGGTAGGAGCCATCCTGTCCCGTCACTCCGGTGATAAGCGCTTTTTTCATTGTGCTCTTTTGTCCTTTGCTCGAACTGCGCGATTTTTGAGAGGTTTTTCAGCGTGAGTGTGCCGACACCTCGGATGTCATTTGTGCGCAGGTCTCATCGGGACCTCATGTTGGCGGAACGTACAGTCGAACGGTGACGCCGGTACCCGTCGCGCGCCAGATCAAGCTTTGACAGCCGTTCACTGAGCAAGCTTCGGAAGACATCCGCCGGCAGCTGAGGTTGTGATTGATGGAATGCCGCAATGGCGGCTTTGGTTCCAGGCCAGGTTTCAGACATCTCGGCAACGGCCTTTGCGATCGACTGAGGATCACCGGCAGGGATGCCGAGGTATGGATAACCGACTGCGTCCAGTTCACTGCAAAGGCCAGATTCCATACTTAAGATCAAGGCCTTGCGGCCGTGGATTGCTTCCCACAGCACGCCCGATCCGCGCATGCCGTACTCCGCCGTGTAGGGCAGGACAAGAACATCAAGGCGCGCGAAAGCATCTTCATATCCCGTCCCGGGCAGCATGCCGTCAAGGAATTCAACCTGAGCCCGGTCTGCTGCGCGAAGACGCTCCAGTCTGTCATGGGCGCCGTTGTTCCAACGCGAAACCACCTCTCCGTCCACCTGCACCAGCCATCGAATATCGTCAGGAGCGATCTCGATCGCCTGCAGAATTGGACCGATTCCGCGTTCCTGCCGCGTCCCGCCGAGAATGCCGAATGTCGGATGGTCCACATCCCGCCTTGGCAAACGCATCATGCGCTCAGAGGGCAAATAGGGGAATTTTTCCACAGGGATTGATGGGGCTTCGCTGCCGAGCCAGTCGATCGTCGCTGATGTTTCTGCAAAAAGTATTGAGTCTGCTCCCGAAACCTCTGACAGGGCCTTGAACGTATCCGCGACCATCCCGGGAAAAGCAGCCTCAAGGCTGGCGAGAAGGGGCTGGTCGGCGTTCAGGAACCCGAGGATCAACACACGTGGTCGTGCTTGCCCAAGGTCCTTCAGACAGCTCACAAGCCCTGGCAACATCCGCCCATAAAGCGAGTGCAGCACCAGAACATCCGGAACACCATTTTCAAAAAGACTGTCCAGTTCGCCCTTCAGAAAACGGTTCGTTCCTTCAACCGAGCGTGGATCGATCAGGTCCTTGGGGTCAACATATGGCGCGAAAAGCGTTGATTTCCTGACCCTGCGCCCCTCAAGGCTGATACCCGAGTACTGCCGCCCAACGATGATTTCAGGCGGCTCACCTGTTAACTCCCCCAGAACATCCGCAAAGAAATGGTTGTAAATCGCATGATGACCGGGCCCGTCAGTGTGCCCAGGGTCAAATATCACGCAACGCGCAACCTGATCGGGCACCATGGCCTTCGGGCTGATCCTGTCTGCAGACTTGAAGTCACCACCCATAGCAAGTTGGTTGACCAGCGGACGCCAGTTCTGTGGTGTCAGTTCGAGTGTTCCACCCTCTACCCTACGAACTGTTTCGCGCGCTGCCTCAACTGCGCCCTCGTAATTGCCGCACAGGCGCATGGCCCTTGCCATTGAGAGAAGGGCATCACCACGCGCGTCAGCCGGCACAAGAAGTTTCGAAATCAACTGCGCCCGCTCAATCTCACCAGTGGCGACCCAGTTTCTGATTGCGCTAAGGTGAGCCCACACCTGTGCGGAGCCAGAAAGTGCCAGCGCCTCCCAAAAATGGGCGGCGTGCAGCGGATCACCTGCAGCTTCAGACGCCATTGCCGCCTTGCGCACTGCGTCTTTCGTTGCGCCATCGGAAAAGTTAAGTGCCGCAAGCAGGCGTTTCAGCGCGTCAATGCTTTGTACATTGGCGATCATGAATGTGACAGCTTCGCGCCGCGCAGCGAAGGATGCGCCCACCATCGCGCTAGCGAAGGCCCGAAAATCACGATCTTTCGCCGATCCATCCAACAAGCCGATTGCCAGGCTTAGCGTAGGAACCAGAAACTTGACGCGCGCAGGTCGCCGAAGCTTTTCCCGACCCAACTGGTCACCCAGAATAGCAAGCGGAACCGACAGTGCCATGGCGAACTGTGACGGACTTTTCGCTTGGATGTGATCTTTGACGGCACGAAGCTTATTGGCCGCAGCCTCACGATCCAACCCGCCCACTTCAGCCGACAAGCGGCTGAAATCCAATGGTTTCCTCTTCAAAATCTCCATAGCGATTTGTTGGAGACTGTCAGGATCTTCAACCGTTTTTACTGGCTTGGCGGTTGATGGCTGAAGTCGTTTGGCTATTCTTGCATCTCTTTCGGCAATGATGTCCTCCGCCTCTTTGAGGCGACCGTAACGCTGAAAGACGTCACGGAAACACACGTCATAAAGCGCGGCCTCTTCCTTCAGGCTTTCGCAGACGATGCGCAGATCCTCATCCGAAAGCTCCGTTACAAAACGGTCTGCGATCCCTTTGTTGAACTCGGGCAGATCAGCGATTTTCCCGGACACGTCTTCATATACTTGATCTCGAATATGGCCAGCACCCAAATGGTCTGTGACCATGCCAACTACAAACGGAAAATCTTTCGCGATCAGATGGAAGGGAATCAAACAGACATTTGGCAGGCGAGAGAGAACGGAGAGGTTGTGGGAATACCATTTTATCGGGCCGATGACCTGCTCGATGTTTTCAAACTGGTAGAAAAAACGTGAGCTGCCAGTTTTTCGTTCAATCTTACCCGCATCCAGCATCGAAAGAGCAATATCACGCGGGTCACGAAACGACGCCACTACAGAAATTCGCCCAGATGTGACGCTTTCGCTTAAGAAGGCATCCAATAAGGTGTGTGACTTGAGAATGATCATTCCGTCACGGTCGGACATAGCCGTTTCGATGCGAACGATCAGCTCTTCATCAGGCGTTTCGATATAGCTCTCAAGATCTGGCATTCCAATCGAAGACTTGAACTCTGCCACCGGCATGCCGTTCAACATCTCGGCAACGGCACCACAAGTATACTCAATGCAGGTACTGCCAGATTTGGGTAGACCATTCGCAACGACAATTGTCACCTACTCTTACTCCTTAGCCGCGCCCCCAACTGCCGGAGGCACGGGGGCCATTCCACATTCGTCTCAAGATGTCCACCCCAACGGGCGCTTGTCCTAACCCGATCCAATCAGGGAAGCACCGTCCATTGTCCTCACATAGGGCGCGAACCGTATCGGTCACCAAAAGATTCGATCATCAAATAGTCCTCTCAGGCGTGTTCGCATAGCTGATCAGAATCCTCACGGTTGCGCGGCATCTGGTCAAGCCCAAAGGCCCGAGAGGAGACCCGGGTTGACGACATCAGCGTTGATCGAGATGGGCCGCCAGACGCCCCCGATCAAGGTGACCCCCATCACAAAGCGACCAAAGCCCGCCGCATCCCGCCAGCCGTCTTTGCATCGCCCTTTCCGTCGCGGACGCATTCCCCTGTTCCTTCGCTTGCCTTATCCCCCCCGGGGGGATAGGCTCACTCCATGTCAGAACCTCATATCCATGCCAGCCACCCAGCCATTGCGACCCGGCTGAAACGTGCCGAAGGGCATCTGCGCCGCATCATCGGCATGATCGAGGAGGGGCGGCCATGCGTCGATCTGGCCACGCAACTGCACGCGGTCGAACGCGCGGTGGCCGAGGCGAAGCGCGCGCTGATCCATGACCACATTGACCACTGCGTCTCGGCTGCCAGCGATCACGATCTGGCCGAGATCAAGGCCCTGACGAAGCTGCTGTAAGATGCTCAGCACGCTGAAGAACCCGACCTTCCGTCATCTCTTCGCCGCACAGCTTGTTGCGCTTTTGGGAACGGGTCTTGCGACCGTAGCGCTTGGCCTGCTGGCCTGGCAGCTTGCAGGTGACAATGCGGGTGCCGTGCTGGGCACGGCGCTAGCAATTAAGATGGTGGCCTATGTGACGCTGGCCCCGTTGGCGGCGGCTATCGCGGAACGCCTGCCACGCCGGGCCTTTCTTGTCGGACTGGACCTGATCCGTGCGGCCGTCATCGCCTTCCTGCCCTTCGTGTCCGAGGTCTGGCAGATCTATGTGCTGATCTTCTTCCTGCAGGCCGCCTCGGCCGGGTTCACTCCGGCGTTTCAGGCTGTGGTTCCTGACGTGTTGAAAGACGAGGGGGACTACACCAACGCCCTGTCCCTGCTGCGGCTGACCGAGGATCTGGAGCAATTGGCCTCGCCCATGCTGGCAGCGCTGCTTTTGACGGTTGTCAGCTTCCCTGCGCTGTTTGCGGGCACGGTTCTGGGCTTTGTCGCGTCGGCGCTGCTTGTGGTGACGGCGCGCCTGCCCAACCGGGCAAGAGTGGAAGGCAGCCCCTTCTGGGCCGATGTCACCAAGGGCATCCGCATCTACACGCGCACCCCCCGCCTGCGCGGGTTGATGGTGATGGAGGCCGCCGTCGCAGCCGCAGGGTCGATGGTTTACGTGAACACGGTCGTTCTGGTGCAGGCGCGACTGGGTCTGGGCGAAGAAGCCGTGGCGCTGGCCTTCGCGGGTTTCGGCGCGGGGTCCATGCTGGCGGCGTTTCTGCTGCCGCGCATTCTTGACCGGCTGGACGATCGGCCAGTGATGATCGGGGGCGCGGCGCTGATGGTCGCCGGCGTGGCGCTGGTGCCGATGGTGGGCAGCCTTGGCATGTTGATTGCGCTTTGGGCGGCAATCGGTTTCGGGTTCTCCCTGACCCAGACCCCCATCGGGCGGATCATCAACCGTTCCGCGCATGATACCGACCGGGGCGCGGTCTTTGCCGCGCAGTTTGCCTTGTCGCACGCCTGCTGGCTGGTCACCTATCCCCTCGCCGGCTGGATCGGCGCGGGCGCCGGACTTTCCGTTGCGGCGATCACGCTTGCCGTCATCGGCGCGGCGGCTCTGACCGCCGTTCTGCGGCTCTGGCCAGCCGATGACCAGAACATCCTGCGACACGACCACCCCGATCTGCCGCCCGACCACCCGCATCTGGCCGCACACGGTCAGCACCACGCCCACGCCGTTGCCATCGACGACCTGCACCGCCGCTGGCCGAAGGGGGCGTGATGCAAGGCCGTTCCTGTTCAGGATAGCCCGGCCACTGGGCAGTACAGGGTCAACGACCCTGCCCTCCTGCGCGGTGCCCGCGTCGACCTCGCAAAGTTGCAGGCGCGATTTCTGCACGGCGTGCGGCGGTCTGACCAACCCAGATCGACGCCAGGACGATGGCGGCACCTGCAAGCTGGACTGCGGTCAGGGACTCGCCTAGCCAAACCCACCCAAGGACGACCGCTGTGACGGGGCTCAGCATTCCCAGCATCGCAACCGGGCTCGGCCCAAGGCGGGCTATACCGCGCAACCAAAGCCCGTAGGTCGCTGCGGCTCCGATCAGGCCAAGCCACACCAAGCCCAGCAGGTTGGTTGCGGTCAGGGGCGGCAAAGACGGCTCGGCAAGCAGGGCGACCGGCAGCAGAAGCAGTCCGCCCGCGGTCAGTTGCCATGCGGTGAAGGAAAGCACGGGCACCTGTGGCTGCCATTTGCGGCTCAGCACGGTGCCTGCGGCCATCGATACTGTGCCACAAATGGCGGCGAGGATGCCGATCAGATCGTATCCCGTATCGGACCCCAGCAGAAGCAGCGCCACGCCCAATACGCCGAAGATGGCCGCAAGCACCGACACGGCCTGGATCGCGGTCCCAAGAAACCAGCGGGCAAAGCCGATCACCATCAGCGCCTGCAAGGCCCCCAGAGTCGCAGCGGCCCCGCCCGGCAGACGGTAGGCCGCCACGAACAGACAGGCCCAGAAGACCGCGAAGTTCAACGCTCCCAGAACCAGCAGCCGACCGAACAGGGCGCGCGGTGGCAAAGACCGGGTCATCACAAGCAGCAAGAGCCCCGCCGGAAGCGCACGCAAGGCCGCGACGGTCAGGGGAAAGCCATCTGGCAGGGTTTCGGTCGTGACAAGGTAAGTGCTGCCCCAGACGACCGGGGCAAGCGCGGTCAGGGAAATGTCGGCAGTGCGGTGCATGGCGGGGCTCCGGAACAGAAAGGTTGGCGGGTCAAACTGGGCAGAGCGTCGGAAGGGCGCGAGACATATCCGCCCCCCCGATCCCGATATCCCGGGCGATATGGGGGCCCAGCCGTCTGGCCAGCGCATCCACCTCGGCCCTATGGCGATGGGCGCGCCAGGCGCGCAGTAGCGAGGTCAGCATGTTGTCACCATATCCCTTCAGGCGGCCTGCAGGCGGGCCGCCCCAGCGACAAGCCGCGTGGCGATGCTTGCGACATGGGCCCCAAGAAACCGGGCCCCGGCCAGTTCTGTCGCGTTTGGCGTAAAGCTGCCGTCGGCCCCGGCAATCGTGCCCGCGCCATAAGGCGCGCCGCCGATGATGCGCTCGCCCGAGGTCTGGCCGGCAAAGCTGTAGGGCAGTCCTGCGATCAACATGCCAAAGTGCTGCAGCGCGATCTGGGTCGACAGCATCGTCGCCTCATGCCCGCCATGCTGCGACCCGGTTGAGACAAAGACCCCGGCGACCTTTCCAACCAGCGCATTGCGGGCCCAAAGGCCACCCGCCTGGTCCAGGAACTGTTTCATCTGCCCGGCCATCAGACCAAACCGCGTCGGCGTGCCGAACAGGATTGCGTCGTAGTCGGCAAGGTCGGTCGGTGCGGCGGTCGCGGTGTCATCCTCGATGAAGCCCGCGCTTGCGCGGACATCTTCCGGGACAGTTTCAGGGACCCGGCGGATTTCAACATGCGTGCCCGGCACAGTCCGGACGCCTTCGGCCACAGCATTGGCCAGCGTGCGGACATGGCCGTAGCTGGAGTAATAAAGCACGAGTATGCGGGTCATCTGATCCTCATCAACAGCGGGTTGCGATGTCGTGAAGATCAGGGATCGGGCGAGAGTCAGTAATCGGGTCCGGCGCAAATCACTCTTTACGCCCAGTGAAGAATATCAGCCCTTCAACGCGGCCTGCAGGTGATCAAGGAAAGCCATGACCCGCGCGTCCATGCCCAGTCGCGCGGCGGTGACCGCGCAGATATCACGCGGCGCAAAGCGGTAGTCGGGCAGCAGACGGACCAGTTCGCCCCGCGCGACGGGGCCGTCCGAGACAAAGCTGGGCAGCGTGCCCACCCCGGCCCCGGCAACCAGAAGGTCCCGCAGGACGATGCTGCTGCCTACCCTGACCGCAGGGTCAACGCTTAGGTTTACGGGGCCGTCCGGGCCGACCATGTCCCAAGACGTAAGGTGGTCGGACAACAGGAAACCGATCACCTTGTGATGCGGAATATCATCCGGTCTGGTCGGAAGCCCCGCATGTGCGACATAGCTTGGGGCGGCAAAGACGCCTTGGTGAACGGTGCCGATCTTGCGGGCGATCAAGGTGGAATCCCGCATGGCCGACCGGATGCGGATCGAGACATCGAACCCGCCCTCGACCATGTCGACGACCCTGTCATCCAGCGACAGGGTGACGCGCAGATCGGGGAAGGCCGCTGTGAACGCGGGCAGAACGGGCGCTATGACCAGTGTGCCGAAAGAATTTGAGGCGTTGACCTTCAGATGGCCACGGATCGCGCCTGCGCCATCGCGGATGTGATCCTCCACCCGGTGCACGGCATCAAGGATCCCCAATGCCTCGTGGTAATAGACGCGGCCCGCCTCGGTCAGCGACATCCGGCGGGTCGTGCGGGTGATCAGGGTGGTGCCAAGGCTATCCTCCAGCAGCCGGATCTCGCGGCTCAGAAGGGCGGCGGAGACTCCCAGATCCTCGGCCGCCCGGGCAAAGCTGCCGCGATCGACGATGCGGCAATACGCTTGCATGGTAGAAAGCTTGTCCATCGTGCCGTGTCATCGTCAGAACGCCGATACAGGATCGTTCGCACGGGCCCACATGTAAATCGCCAATTTGGGACCACGCCTGGGCGAGGCGGCACTGCATGGTTATCGGGCGACTGACCGCCAGATAGCATCTTTGGAAGCTTGGCCGTTTGACCTGGCTGCAGAAGCAACCGCCGCATCTTTCTGCCGGGAACGCGACCTACGCCACCTGGAACAAACACGTTGGTCACCGCAGCTTGCCTTTCAAGCAAAGCGTATCAGTCGATGGGCAGCGCAATCGGACGCATTGGCGCGCCATCGGCGCCGCGAAGCTTGAGGCTTGCACCGATGAAGGCGAACTCGTCGACACCATCCGCCGCGAGGCCTTCGCGACAGCGACGCCTGACCCAGTCCCCGCAAGTGACCGATGATCCACCTTGGTCAGGTCAGCGATGGGTCGAGAAACCGGTACCCGATGCCCGGCTCCGTCGCGATGAAGCGTGGGTTTGCTGCATCATCCCCAAGCTTCTGGCGCAATTGGCGCACATAGACACGCAGGTACTGGCTGTCTTCTGCATGGGCCGGACCCCAGATCGCCCGCAGGATCATCTCTTGGGTGACCAGCCGTCCGCGGTGGCTGGCCAGCATCCACAACAGGTCGAACTCGCGGCGCGTGAGGTGCAAGGCAACGCCGTCCATCGCAGCGGAATGGTCGGCCGCGTCGATCCGCAACGGGCCGATGCTCAGAACTGACGGGACTGCCTCGGTGCTGCGATCCCGAAGCAGGCCACGAACGCGGGCAAGGAATTCCTTCACGCCAAAGGGCTTGACCACATAGTCCTGTGCGCCCGCGTCCAGCGCTGCGACCTTGTCGCTTTCATCGGCGCGGACGGAAAGGATCAGCACGGGAACCGTGCTCCAGCCTCGCAGGTCACGCAGCACGGTCAGGCCATCCGCATCCGGCAGCCCAAGATCAAGCACCACCAGCGCCGGGGTCTCCCGCGCCGCCATCGCCAGTCCCTCGCGCGCGGTGCCAGCCTCGATCACGCCATAGCCCTCCGCCTCAAGCGCGACCCGCAGAAAGCGGCGGATCGGGGCTTCGTCATCGACGACAAGGATTCGGGCGGGGGCACTCACGCAGCGACCTCGGGATTGTGGAGGGGGAGTGCCATCACGATACGCGTCCCGGTGCCATCAGGCCAGCCAGTCTCGGCCCGGCCCGACTCGGCCTTGATCGTGCCGCCCATCGCCTCGATCAGCCCCTTGCAGATGGCAAGGCCAAGGCCGGTGCCCGCCCTCTGACGGTCGCCCCCGGCCACGCGATAGAACATGTCGAAGACGCGGGCCGTGTCCTCCACCGGGATGCCGGGACCATGGTCGGTCACCGACAGTTCGACGCGGGCGCCCAGCAGACGGGCCGCGATGGTGATCGCGGTTCTTTCGGGCGAATACTTTGCCGCGTTGTCGAGGATGTTGACCAGCACCTGCTCCAGCAGCACCCCGTCGGCAAGGATCAGCGGCAGGTTCGGCGCAAGATCAACCCGCAGGTCATGCCCGCGCAGGACGCCCTTCATCCGGGATCGCGCGCCCCCGACAATCTCGGCCACGTCCTGCGGCGCCAGTCTGGGCTTGAGCGCGCCGTGACCCAGACGCGTCATGTCAAGCAGGTTCTGGACGTAGCGGTCGAGCCGTTCGCCTTCCTCACGGATGTTCTCGGCCAGATCACGCCGGGCGTCCGGCGGCAGGTCCGCATCCACGAGATGACCGGCTGCCCCGATGATCGTCACAAGCGGCGTCCTAAGGTCATGGCTGACCGAGTTCAAAAGCGCGGTGCGCAGGCGTTCGGTCTCGGTGGCAAGCTGGGTGGCGGCAAGGTCTTCGGTCAGCCGCAGCCGTTCCAGCGCCAGCGCGATCTGGTCGATCAGCGCGTCAAGCAGGCGGCGGTCGGTGCGGGCAAGCTGGCGATCATCTTCATATGCAATACCAAGCACGCCCAACCGCCGGTCGCCCGCCACCAGCGGCAGAAAGAACCACCGTGCTGTGGGCAAGGTGTCCGATCCCCGGCCCGCAGGCTCCCCCTTTTCCCAGGCGAACTGCGCGGCAGACTGGTCGCGCACGTCCAGCCGATCCTCCGGCGGGAAGCCACCTACAACCCGCAACTCTGCCCCACGCGGCATCAGCAGCACCGCCTCGCAGCGCAGCGTCGTCGCCACATGGCTGACCGAGGCCCAAACCACATCATCCGCCGTGGCAGCGGCAGCGACACGGCGGCTGAAGTCGTAAAGCTTGTTCGTCCGGTCGGCGATGGCGGCCTGCGCCTCTACCCGGGCACGCAGGCGGGCGGCAAGATTTCCCGTCACCAGCGAGGCGGCGAGGAACAGCCCCAGCGTCAGAAGCTCGCCCTGCCGAGAGACATGGAACGTATAGCGCGGATGAGTGAACAGGAAGTTGTACGCCATGAAGCCCAGCACGGCGGCCGCAAGGGCAGGGCCCAGACCGCGGCGGCTGGCCACGACAACGACCGCCGTCATGTAGATCACGCTCAGGCTGGCCACCGGAAACAACTGCTCGGCCCCCCAGGAACAGGCCGAGGCGATGGCGACGGCCAGCACCGCTTCGCCCCAAGCCTTCGGTTCCGCCCCCAGACGCGGGCTGCGAAAGCCACTGGCCTTCGGTTTCTCGTCAGGTTCCGAGGCGACGGTGACCTCGAATGCTCCAGACCGGCGCAAAACATCCGTCGCAACATCCTCGGACGTCAACCTTGCCCAGAACGGGCGGGGCCGCGGGCGACCGATCACGATGCGACGCACGTTGCGGTCCCGCGCATAGGTCAGGATCGCCTCGGCCACGTCATGCTCGGCCTCCAGCGTCGCCAGTTCCGCGCCCAGCCGTTCGGCCAATCGCAGGCTTCCCGCCAGCCGGTCCTTGTCGGCCTCGGGCAAGCCTTCCATCCGCGCCTGCGCCACGTTCAGCGCGATCCATTCCGCTCGCGCCCGGTCGGCGCTGCGCTTGGCAACCCGGATCGCCTCACGCGCGGCGGGGCTTTCGTTGATGCACACAAGGATGCGTTCCTGCGTGGGCCATGGCCCGGCGATGGCGTTCGCGGCCATATGCTCACGCAGTTGCGCATCCACCCGGTCAGCGGCGGCGCGCATGGCAAGCTCGCGCAGCGCGGTCAGGTTGCCCTTGACGAAGAACGACCCCAACGCGCGGGCCGCCTGATCCGCCGGATAGACCTTGCCCTGCTTCAGCCGGTCCACCAGTTCATCCGGCGGCAGGTCGATCAGCTCGATCTCATCCGCCATTTCCAGCGCGCCGTCCGGGACGGTTTCCCGAACCCGAACGCCGGTAATCCGCGCCACCGTTTCGTTCAGCGTCTCGATGTGCTGGATGTTCAGCGTGGTATAGACGTCGATCCCGGCGGCCAACACTTCCTCGACATCCTGCCAGCGCTTGGCGTGGCGGCTGCCGTCGGCATTCGTATGGGCCAGTTCGTCGATCAGGGCGAGTGCGGGTTTGCGCGCCAGCAAACCGTCAAGGTCCATCTCGGTCAACGCCCGGCCCTTGTGAATGACAGGCTTGCGCGCAAGCTGCGGAAGGCCCGCCAGCTTGGCCTGCGTTTCGGACCGCCCATGCGTCTCGATCAGGGCCGCCACCACATCGACGCCTTCCGCCCGCTTGCGATGCGCGTCGTCCAGCATGGCCCAGGTCTTGCCGACCCCCGGTGCCGCGCCCAGAAAGACCTTAAGCCGCCCCCGCCCTTCCCGCGCGGCCTGCACGAGAAGTGCCTCAGGAGAGGGGCGAATTTCGGAATCCGGGGTCATTCGGTGGTGTATCCTTCCCCTCCAGCGGGCGGCATCGGGAAGGCTTCGTCAAGGGCGATGTTGGTCAGAAGCACGTTCACGCGCGGTTCGCCATAAAGGCCAAGGAACGGTTTCTCGACGGCGGCTTCGATCAATCCCCGCACCGCACCCGCATCCGCACCGCGCAAGGCTGCTATGCGGCCCGCCTGCGCCAGCGCGTTTTCAGGGCTGATATCCGGGTCCAACCCCGAACCAGAGGCGGTGACGGCGTCGATCGGGGCCTCGGTTCCTTTCTCTGCCTCCCAAGCGGTGCGACGTTCGGCGACTGTGGCTATCAACGCCGCCGAGGTCGGCCCAAGGTTAGAAGCCCCGGTCCCGGCGGCGTTCCAGCCACTGGCCGAGGGACGGGGGTGCAGATAGCCCGCGCCAGCAAAGGGCTGCGCGATCAGGGATGAACCGATGATGGTTCCATCCCTCTCGATCAGGCTGCCATTGGCGGCCATCGGAAACAGCGTCTGCGCAGCGCCGGTCATCGCCAGCGGGTAGGCAAGACCCGTCAGCAGGGTAAAGACCACGGTCAGGGAAATGGCGGGGCGAAGGTGGGTTATCATGGGTCAACCTCTGCGATTGGGTACCTCCCTCCCCCCTCATGGGGAAGGGATGGGGTGGGGGGGCGTCAGGCAAGGTTCAGGGCGACAAGGGTAGCGTCGATGGCCTTGATCCCGAAGAAGGGCACGATCAGCCCGCCCAGCCCGTAGATCAGCAGGTTGCGCCGCAAAAGCGCCGCCGCGCTGGACGGACGGTAAGACACCCCGCGCAGGGCCAGCGGCACCAGCGCCACAAGGATCAGCGCGTTGAAGATCACAGCCGACAGGATGGCACTGGTGGGCGAGGCCAGCCCCATGATGTTCAGCGCCCCCAGCCCGGGATAGGCCGCAACAAAGATCGCGGGCAGGATGGCGAAGTATTTCGCCACGTCATTGGCGATGGAGAATGTCGTCAGCGCCCCGCGCGAGATCAGCAGCTGTTTGCCCACCAGCACCACCTCGATCAGCTTGGTCGGGTCGCTGTCTAGGTCGATCAGGTTCGCGGCCTCCTTCGCCGCCGGGGTGCCCGCGTTCATCGCCACGCCCACGTCGGCCTGCGCCAGCGCGGGCGCGTCGTTCGACCCGTCGCCGCACATGGCCACCAGCCGCCCGCCCGCCTGTTCGCGGCGGATCAGGTCCAGCTTCATCTCGGGTGTCGCCTCGGCCAGAAAGTCATCCACCCCGGCCTCGGCGGCAATCGCGGCGGCGGTCAGCGGGTTGTCGCCGGTGATCATCACCGTGCGGATACCCATCGCGCGGAGTTCCGCAAAGCGTTCTCGCACGCCGGGTTTGACGATATCCTTGAGGTGGACCGCACCAAGGATTTCTGCGCCTTCGGCCACCAGCAAGGGCGTGCCCCCTGACCGCGCGATGGCATCCACCTGGGCCGCCAGCGCCTGCGGCGGGGTCCGTCCGGTCAACCGGATCACCGCGTCAATCGCGCCCTTGCGAAAGCTGCGACCGCCCTCAAGGTCCAGCCCCGAAAGCCGCGTCTGCGCCGTGAAGGCAACGGCCTCGGCACCCCTTGGCATCGCCGGGACCGATCCCAGAACCTCGCGCGCCTTGTCGACGATGGATTTGCCCTCCGGCGTCTCATCGGCCAGCGATGCCAGCGCCGCCGCCTCAGCCAGTCGCGCCATGTCCACCCCCGGTGCAGGGATCAGCGCATCCGCCATCCGGTTGCCGAAGGTGATCGTGCCGGTCTTGTCCAGAAGCAGCGTGTCGACATCCCCCGCCGCCTCAACCGCCCGGCCGGATTTGGCGATGACATTGGCCTTCACGAGGCGGTCCATCCCGGCGATGCCGATGGCACTCAGCAGCCCGCCAATCGTGGTCGGGATCAGCGTCACGAACAACGCGCCCAGCACGATCACCGGGATCGTGGTGCCGGAATAGCTTGCGAAGGCCGGAAGTGTGACGACGACAAACAGGAAGATCAGCGTCAGACCCACAAGCAGGATGTTCAGCGCAATCTCGTTCGGGGTCTTTTGCCGTTCGGCCCCTTCCACCAGCGCGATCATGCGGTCAAGGAAGCTTTTCCCCGGTTCCGCCGTCACCCGGATCACCAGCCAGTCGGAAACGACCGTGGTGCCCCCGGTGACCGAGGACCGGTCGCCCCCCGCCTCGCGGATCACGGGCGCGCTTTCGCCGGTGATGGCGCTTTCGTTGACCGATGCGACGCCGCGCACGGCCTCGCCATCCGCCGGGATGATCTCACCCGCCGCCACATGCACGAACTGGCCTGCACGTAGCGCGGTGGACAGCGTTTCTGTCCCCGTGGCCGGATCGTCATCCACAGCACCCAGCACCCGCACCTTGGTTTCAGACTTCGTCGCGCGCAGGGTATCCGCCCGCGCCTTGCCCCGCCCTTCGGCGAGCGCTTCGGCAAAGTTCGCGAAGATCACGCACAGCCACAGCCAGGCCGCGATATGCAGGCTGGTCCCCGCGCCCGGAACGCCCGTCACAAGATCACGCAGGCCAAGAACCGTGGTCATCGCCGCCACGACGGCAGTCACGAACATCACCGGGTTGCGCCACAGGCTGCGGGGATCAAGCTTGGTGACGCTTGCCCGGATCGCGGCCGGGTAAAGGCCGGTCATATCGGCCGTCTTGGTCAGTTTCGACATTTGGGTGCCTCAGAAGCTTTGCCCGGCCACACGCGCGGTCTCTTCCGCGATCGGGCCAAGGGCGAGGACAGGGAAGAAGGTCAGCGCGCCAAGGATCAGCACGGTAAGGATCAAGAGCGTCACGAACAGCGGCCCATGCGTAGGGAAAGTGCCCGAGGTGACAGGGGCCTGCGGCTTGCGCACCATCGACCCGGCAATTGCCAGCATCGGGATGATGATCGCATAGCGTCCCAGCAGCATGATGATCCCCAGCGTGGTCGTGTGCCAGGGCAGCGCCGCGCCATAACCGCCGAACGCCGACCCGTTGTTTCCGGTGGCCGACGAATAGGCGTAAAGGATCTCGCTCATCCCATGCGGCCCGGGGTCCTGCACCGCCGCCAGCGCCTGCGGGACGGTGGCAGCGACAGCGCCCCCAACCAGAATGCCCAACGGCATCGACAGGAAGGCCAGCACCGCCAGAGTTACTTCGCGCCCCTCGATCTTGCGGCCAAGGTATTCGGGCGTGCGCCCGACCATCAGCCCGGCCAGAAACACGGCAAGGACGACGTAAAGAAGCATCCCGTAAAGCCCCGCACCGACCCCGCCGAAGATCACCTCGCCAATCTGCATGTTGACCATCATCACAAGGCCCGATAGCGGCATGAAGCTGTCATGCATCGCGTTGACCGACCCGTTCGACGCGGCGGTCGTGGAAGCCGCCCAAAGCGCCGACAGCATCGCGCCAAAGCGTTGCTCCTTGCCCTCCATGTTCGCGCCCAGCCCCAGGGCGGGGTTCCCTGCAACCTCGTAGACATGGATTACCGCAAGGCCCGCCACGAACATCACCGCCATCGCGGCAAAGATTGCCCAGCCCTGTCGCCGGTCCCCCGCCATGCGCCCGAAAAGAAAGCAGAAGGCCACCGGGATCAGCAGGATCGACAGCGACTGCGCCATGTTCGACGCGATGGTCGGGTTCTCGAACGGATGGGCCGAGTTCACGCCGAAGAATCCCCCGCCGTTGGTGCCAAGCTGCTTGATGGCGATCTGCGCCGCTGCCGGGCCCCGGGCGATCACCTGTTCCTGCCCCTCGACGCCCGTCGCAACGACCGCGCCCTGCAGCGTCTGCGGCACGCCCTGCCAGCCAAGGAACAGCGCCAGCACGACAGAGAGTGGCAGCAGAATCCACAGGACCGACCGGGTCAGATCGACCCAGAAATTGCCAAGCGTCGCCCCCTTGGCCGAAACGAAGCCCCGGATCACCGCAACGGCGACGGCCATGCCAGTGCCCGCACTGACGAAGTTCTGCACCGTCAGCCCGGCCATCTGGCTCAGGTAGCTCAGCTGCGCCTCGCCCGAATAGGCCTGCCAGTTGGTGTTGGTGACAAAGCTGACGGCAGTGTTGAAAGCAAGGTCAGGTGCCATGCCACCGATGCCGTCCGGGTTCAAAGGCAGCGCACCCTGCGCCCGCAGCAGGACATAGAGCACGACAAAGCCGGTCGCATTGAACACCAGAACGGCCAGCGCATAGCCACCCCAGCCCATGCCGCGGTCGGGCGCAGCACCACTAAGCCGGCAAAGCGCACCTTCAATCCGCAGCAGTACTGACGGAAGGGCCGCGGAATAGACCCGGACCATCCACAGTGCGAGGAGCCAGGCAAGGCCAACGAGTGCGGCAAAGTAGAGAAGATAGGAAAGCAGGTCCATGATGCGCCCCCTCAGAACCGGTCCGGCCGCAGCAGCGCCGCGCCAAGGTAGACAAACAGGCCCGCAGCGACGCCAAGACCCAAGATCAGATCGAACATGGTGCTACCCTCACAGCCGCTCAGCGGCGCGGATGCCAAGCGCGAAGACCGCAAACGCCGCAAGGCCGAGGGAAACGTACAGAAGGTCCAGCATGACATGACTCCTTGGGATGCTGGGCCGGAGACTGCCGTGAGACCGCGTAAAGGCTCTATTCGATAGGGGGGCGGATCGCGTAAGGACCGCGTAAAGAGAACCCGCTCAAGCGCGGTCTGGTCGGTCGCGACCGGTCCGCAGCCTGTCGATGGCACCGCGATGCCGGCAGAGTCGGGCCACAACCTTTCGGCGACCGACACAGCGTTCAGGTTCGAAGATGTCGATGCCTTTACCTGCGGCTGGCAGGGATGCTGACCGACGCCCCCCGCGACGCGCAGGAAGCGGACGTTAAGGCAAAGTGGGGCCGTCCTGTCCGGTTGGATAACACCGCAGATCAGACTCGCGCGGTGCGGTACAGCTTCTGACCAGAGGGTCTCAGCACCAACTTCGGCCCTCAAACGTGCCCACCCACGGCTTTCCGCCATTGTCTTGGGCAAACGGCGGAAACATGCCTATTCCAACGGCACGCGCCCCCATTTTCCCAAGGCGTGGTATTGACGCCGCGCTGCTGCATTCCGACCTATCGGCAGCATCAAGTATTCGACGGCAGGGTTGCTTTTGCTGCATGGCAGCATTGCGTTCACTGCATCGAGATTGATGTGGCGTCGGACCTTATAACCTGAGACTCGTCTTGAGTTTTTCGTGAATCGTTGTTGGGAGCTACCATGCCGGTCGAACCGGGTTTGCACATAACACTGCCACGCCGTGGCGTCCTTGCGGGCATCAGCACACTTGTGTTGCTGCACTGCGGCACCAGCCTGGTGCCGATGGCACGGGCCCAGACCGCGCCTGCCCCCGAAGCCGCCCCAGACGCTGCTCCGGTCGGTGTGCCCTTCGACTTCGACACCCTGACCGAAGAGATGCGCCTGCTGTCGCAAGCGGAAGCCGTCGCCGCCGAGCGTGCCAGCGGCTTCTTCTCGGACTTCACCTATGACGATTACAATTCGGTGCAGTTCAACCCCAAGCGTGCCCGTTGGGCCGGGCCTGAGGCCGGGTTCCACCTGCATGCCTTCCACATGGGCTGGCTCTTTGCCGAGCCGGTCAATCTGTTCGAGATTGAAGGTGGCGTCGCACAACCTATGGTGTTCAGCACTGACGATTTTCTTTACTACGACCGGGTCAAGGATCGGGTCCCCCTGCACGAACCGCTGCCCGGCGTGGCGGGTTTCCGGCTGAACGCGCCGTTGAACCGTGCCGACCTCTTTGACGAAGTGATCGCTTTCCTTGGCGCCAGCTATTTCCGGGCCGTGGGACGCGGTAATGGCTATGGGCTTTCCGCGCGCGGGCTCGCCATCAACTCGGGCCTGAACCAGCCCGAGGAGTTTCCCCGCTTCTCGCGGTTCTGGGTGGAAAAGCCGGTGCCCTTCGCGCGTGAAGTGACGGTCTATGCAGCACTGGAAAGCGCCAGCTGCACCGGCGCCTACCGCTTCGTCATCCGCCCCGGCACGAACACCGAAGTGGACGTGACCGCGCGGCTGTTCTTCCGCACCGAGGTGGACCAGTTCGGCATTGCCCCCCTGACCTCGATGTTCCTGTTTTCCGAAAAGAACCGGGCCGACTTCGACGATTTCCGTCCCAACGTGCATGACAGCGACGGGCTGGCGATCCTGCGCCGCGATGGCGACCGGATCTGGAGACCGTTGAACAATCCGGTGAAGCTGACCGAATCCTGGTTCGTCGAGGAAAACCTGCAATCTTTCGGCCTGATGCAACGCGACCGCGAATTCGAAAGCTATCAGGACGCCGTGTCGCATTACGAACGCCGCCCGTCCCTGCTGGTTGAACCCTTGGCCGATTGGGGCCGCGGCGCAGTGCGTCTGGTCGAGATTCCGTCCGATCTTGAGGTGAACGACAACATCGTCGCCTTCTGGGTCCCCGAGGCAAAGCCGGTTCCCGGCACGATGGTCGAATACGCCTATCGTCTGCACTGGGGCCTGCTGCCGGTCGATCCGGCCGCGGATGTCGCCTATGTCAAGGAAACCCGCGCCGGGACCGGCGGCGTGTCCGGGGTGGAAAACACCGAAGGCACCCGCAAGTTCGTGGTGGATTTTGCGGGGGGCATGCTGGCCACGCTTCCAACAGACGCCGAAGTTGAAGCGGTCGTGACGATCACTGGCGGCGAGATCAGCGTGCAGACCTTGTCGAAGATCGACAGCGTGAATATCTGGCGCCTCGTGATCGATGTCCTGCCCGAAACTGGCGCGACGGTGGAACTGGTCGCCCATGTTGCGGGTTATGGACGCAAGTTGTCAGAGAACTGGCAGTATCAATGGGTTACCGCATGACGATTCAGATGAAACATATCCCGGAACCGGCGTCAGCCATGCTGATCAAGCTGGACCTTGTCGGTCCGCCCGTCGCGCCTTTGGCGATGCCAAAGCAGGTACTGACACCAGAACCGGGGCAAATTCGCCGGTCATTGGGTCAGATCCAGTCATGGCTTGGACTGGGGCGCAGCGGCCTGCGCCGCGCAGGCTGATCCTTGTCGAAGCTGTCGCAGCCACGGTCGTCGGTCCTGCCTCCATCGGGCGGGGCGCGGGCGCTTGCGCTTTTGGCCAGCGTACTGGCAGCGCTGGCAGCGGGTCTGGTTTTTTCGGTCTATGGCGCGGCTGATGGCGTGTCGTCGCTTGACGTGCTGCGCAGCCTGCTCATCCTTTTGTCCACCTGGTGGCTGGCGTGGGGGGCGGCGACCGCACTTCTGGGCCTGACCTCGCGGCACCGCGCGGCACCGCTGCGCGCCACCGGGCCGATCCGGGGGAAGACCGTGGTGATCGTCCCGGTCTACAACGAAGATCCTGTCGATACATTCGCCCGGATCGCCGCGATGGATGCGTCACTCAAGGCCACCGGCAGCCTTGCGCATGTCGACTTCGCCGTGCTTTCCGACACCACAAACCATGCCGTCGCCACGCGTGAGCAGCAGTGGTTCGCGCGGCTTTTGGCAGAACAGAACGGCGTGGGGCGCATGTTCTATCGCCGCCGCACGCTGAACACCGGGCGCAAGGCCGGCAACATCGAAGAGTTCATCACCACCTCGGGCGGGGCCTGGGATTACGCGCTGATCCTGGACGCCGACAGCCTGATGGAGGGTGAGACCATCATCGAGATGATCCGCCGGATTGAAGGCGACCCTCGTCTGGGCTTGCTGCAGACGCTGCCCAAGGTGATCCGCGCGCGGTCCCGCTTTGGGCGCGCGATGCAGTTTGCCGCGGCCTTTCACTCACCCGCCTTTGCCCGCGGACTTGCGGTGATGCAGGGCCAAAGCGGGCCATTCTGGGGCCACAACGCCATCGTACGCATCCGCGCCTGGGCCGAAAGCTGTGGCCTTCCGGAACTGCCCGGCCCCGCCCCCTTTGGCGGGCATATCCTCAGCCACGATTCGGTCGAGGCGGCGCTTCTGGCGCGCGCGGGTTGGGTGGTGCGTCTGGATGACGATCTGGAAGGGTCGTTCGAGGAAGGCCCCGAGAACATCCTTGACCACGCCAAGCGCGACCGCCGCTGGTGCCAGGGCAACCTGCAGCATTCCAAGGTGCTGGCCGCCCCCGGTCTCCTGCCATGGAGCCGGTTTGTGTTGTTTCAGGGCATCTTCGCCTATATCGCGCCGCTGATCTGGCTGGCCTTCATCATGGTGTCGATCGCGGCGATCCCGCTGGCTGGAGAGCTGGACTACTTCCCGCAGGCCAACTGGCCTTTCCCGGTGTTCCCCGATGACCAGACGCCAAAGGCCGTGGGGCTAGCCGTTGGCATCTTCGGGCTTCTGGTGATGCCGAAGGTGCTGGTGGGCCTTGATGCCGTGGCGACGGGACGCGCCCGCGGCTTTGGTGGCATGGGGCGCAGCTTGCGCGCTGTGCTGTCCGAACTCGCGCTGTCCTCGGTCGTAGCACCAATTCTGCTGGCGTTTCAAAGCCGTTCGGTGACGCAGGTCCTGTCAGGGCGTGATGGCGGCTGGCCGCCCAACAACCGCGGCGATGGCGGGCTCAGCCTGTCCGAAAGCTGGGCCGCCGGGGGCTGGATCAGCTTTTGGGGTCTGGTCGGAATGGTCGTCACGCAGATGGTGGCACCGGTCCTGACGCTGTGGCTTTTGCCGGTGACGCTGCCGATGCTGGCCGCGCCCCTGTTGATCTGGTGGACATCGCGCCCCGCGTCGCCCGCGCATTTCCCCGTGCCGACCGACGTGCCCCCGCCAGTGGTTGCGCTGCATGACACCATCCTTGCGGAATGGACCAGCGCCAGCCCGTCGGAGCTGAAGGTTGCCTGAGCCCGTTCACGTCCGCGACCACCGGATCGACCTCCTGCGCGGACTGGCGCTGGTGATGATCTTCATCAACCACATCCCCGGCACGATCTGGGAGAACGTAACCTCGCGCAATTTCGGCTTCTCCGACGCGGCCGAAGGCTTCGTGCTCATGTCAGGCATTGCCACGGGGCTCGCCTACGGTGTGCCCTTCCTGAAAGGGCAGCCCACCTGGGCACAGGCGCTGCGGCCCTGGCGGCGGGCGCTGACGCTCTGGTGGGTGCATGTCCTTGTGGTCATTCTGATCGTGGTGCTGTTTTCGCTGACCCGCGATCAGACTGGCATCCTTGAGATGGCAGAAAAGCGAAACATCCTGCCGGTGCTGAACGATCCGGCGGAGTTTCTTCCAGCGCTGATCCTGGTGGCGCACCAGTTCGCCTATGCCGACATCCTGCCGCTTTACATCGTCCTGATGCTGGCCGCACCGGCGATCCTGTTTCTGGCGGTGCGCTGGCCTTTCGCGGTGATCGCCGGCGCAGTGCTGCTTTGGTTCCTGGTCGGGCTGGCCAAGCTGAAGATGCCCACCTACCCGCTTGAGAATGGCTGGCTCTTCAACCCGCTGGCCTGGCAAGTGCTGTTCGTGACCGGCATCGTGACCGGGCTCTTCATTCGCCAAGGGCGGCGGCTTCTGCCGGTGCGACCCTGGGCGCTGTGGTTGGCGATCGGGTTCCTGATCCTGTCGGCGATCTGGGTGCAAATGCCGGCAGTGGCCGCCTGGGGTGGGCACGGACTATGGGTCCTGCATGAATATGCGGGCTTTCCGGCAATCGTGACGTCCTTTGACAAAAGCTTTCTTTTCCTGCCGCGGCTCCTGCACATCCTGGCGCTGGCCTACGTCCTGAGCGCGCTTCCCGTCGTGCGGCGGCTGGCGGCCCAGCCCGTGCTTGCTCCGCTGGTGATGCTGGGGCGCCACTCGCTGCCGGTCTTTGCCACAAGCACGGTCCTGGCCTTTGGCGCGCAGGTGATCAAGTCGGTCTACGGGCCCTCGATACTGCTTGATACAGCGCTGATTCTGACAGGACTCGTGATGCTGTTCGCGCTGGCGCAGGCTCAAGACAGTCGAAAGCGGCAAAAACCCGTCGCGGTGACACCCTTCGCCTGACCCGGCGGGCGCATCACCAGCCCGCATCGCCGACCTTGCAACCCAAGCCGAAAGACACATCGGAATGGAAAGAGCTTGGCGATTTCGGGGGATTTAAGTGGTGCCCAGAGCCGGAATGGGTTTGGTTGAACATTCCAGCACATAGATTTTCATTTTCAATTACTTAGATTGCTCTCCGCCGTCACAGGCAACACCTCGCCGAACATCGCTGAACATACAATCACAGCACTTGAGGTGGACTAAAAGGTGGACTAGAAAAGATGGACTGCGGTAGGATTTGATGGTTCTCTTGAACAGCCTAAACCCACTTAAGGCCAAGAACCTTCACGAAGGCAAGTATGCTGACGGCCAGGGGCTTTGGCTGGTAAAGAGCGAGCGCTCGCGGGGAAAGTGGGTACTCCGCGTTGTCATCCAAGGAAAACGCCGGGAGATGGGGCTAGGCCGTTGGCCTGACGTCTCCATAGCGGAAGCGCGTGAACTTGCCGCAGAAGCGCGTCGAAAGCTCCGGGCGGGCATTGATCCGATAGCTCAGCGTGTCGAAGGCAGGAAGAAAGTCGCACGCCTAGCGGTACAACAAGCTGTGGACTCGTGCTTCGAAGCACGAAAGGCAGAACTGAAGGGTGATGGCGAGGCCGGTCGGTGGATGTCCCCACTCTCAGTCCACGTGCTGCCGGTGATCGGGAAAACGGCAATCGAAGACCTTGATCAGCATACTCTGAAGAAGGCGCTTGAGCCCATCTGGCACGCGAAGGCTGATACAGTTCGAAAAGCACTCAATCGCCTCAGCTTGACCCTAAAGCATGCGGCGGCACTCGGTCTTGAGGTAGACCCCTAGGCGACGATGAAAGTCCGGGCCTTGCTAGGCAAGCAACGGCATGTGTCCGCACATATCCCTTCAATGCCCTATGTCGAAGCGCCATCCTACTATGCCTACCTAGTGGGACGCGAAGGCCATATGTCGGTTCTGGCACTTCGCTTCGCAATGGTAACAGTTCTCCGCACCAGCGAAATCCGTTTCGCTACCCATACAATGATAACTGAGGATGTTCTGGCGATACCTGCAGAGGTCACAAAGACAAACCGTGAGCATCGTGTTCCGCTGGGAGATGAAGCAAAGCGCTTCATTGCTGAAGCCATGGCTCTTCAGGTCAGCGAACTGCTTTTCCCATCACCGAACGGCCTGGCAATGTCGGATGCGACCATGTCCAGGTTGATGGAGAGGGATGGCCTCCCCTACCGTCCACATGGATTTCGTGCGACTTTTCGAACATGGGCCGAGGATGTTGCTGACGCTCCATTTGAGGTAGCTGAGGCTGTTCTGGGTCATTCGGTGGAGGGCGAAGTGGCGAGAGCCTATCTACGTTCTGATCGACTGCAGAAACGTGGACTGCTATTGAAAAGCTGGGCCGACTTCCTGAAGTTGTCATCTGCGTAAATCAGTCGCTTTCTTGATCCAAATTCGCATGACAAGGCCCTTACCGGTGGGTAAGGGCCTTGTTTCGTTCAAGCATAGATTAAGCACTGCGGCTAAACAGATCTCTCAAGTTCAGGTTCGGAGCAAGAAGAAACGCAATGACGCTGAACCTGATCCCAGGCCCTCGGTGCGGCATAACAGCGTGTGGCGAGGGCTTTAGTGAAGGAACACCCAACTTCTCCCACATCATGCCCGGGAAGATGAGGGCCTTGCCGGGCTTTGTCCGGTCACTAACGTAACGATCAGGCGTTTCAAGAAACTTACTAGTCCCGTCTTGACTGAACGGGCCAATCACGAACTTGTCCGATTTGACGTCTGTGGCATGCATCACCAAGGTGAGCAACGACTTGTCAAAGTGCTTGCCAGTCGCCCAATCTTCACTGGGGAAATATGCCAGGACCTTGATCATCACTGACCTAGCATCGATCAAGTGATGGAAGTTCCTGAGTTCTGGATAGACCGAAGCTAACGATGAAAGTACGCTGACGAACGCTCGGTCTGCGTGTGTTACAAGTTCGTCCAGTCTCCGGGTTAGCGCGCGAAGGGCGAACGACCGATCAAAGACACCTCCGCGTACGCTCCTGAGAAAGCTTCCAAGCGGGGACGCGTACTGAAAGTAAGACTTTTCTTCCTTGTCGGTTCGCTCGCGTCGATCCCTGAAGCCAAACGGTGCCCCAGAGTAGGCAACGGCGTTCGACGCGAGTGACGTCCACGCAGATACCTCATCGTTCAACTCTCTGGCAGTGTCGCTGCCACTTTCGGAGTGAAAGGCATCCTTGTAGTCATCATATAGGGCACTGAACTCAAGGTCATTAGGCACTGCCCGTTCCAAGATCGTGTAGCCTCTATCGTCAAATGACGACCTCAAACGCTCACCGCACAGCTGAAAACAGTCACCACATCCCGCCTTGACTGCGAGCGAATCAGTGATACATTGGACCCTAGATCGGCGCTGCTGTAGCGCCGATGTAGGAATCCCAGTAGGGGTAGACGATTGCGAAGGTTGCATATCTCGCTCCTGCGATTTTCTCAACAACCCAGCTCTCAGGTGGCACCGTTGGCGCGGTGTTTTCCACCCTGCTGGGATTCCGAACTTTAGCTGAGCCGTTGCCGAAGTCAATCTGTGCTCTCTGAAGCAAGAAACGGCGCGCACAACCGACAGGTTGTGCGTCTTTTATGAACGAGCGCAAGATGTAGTAGCGTTGCGGAGATGCTGTGAAGAATCGAAAAGTTGATGCTAGAAAGCATCTGCGCGATGGCGTTCGTAAAGACTGTGAGGAAGGCAAGCGGTTCCCCAACTCGATAGGGGCTATCGTGCGCTCGGTCTTTCGTGAGTGGCCTATCGGTCAACAGCCTACAAGTACCACTGCAGCGAGGACTTCAGCAGAGTTCTTAGAGCACAGCAATTTTTTGGACATCTTCCTGTCCGTGCTTGAGCGTTATCCTGGATCGCCCGATCGAGGTCGTCTTAATCCGATCAATGACGAAGCAACGCGAAACAAGGTAGCCACCTACCTCGAGGACATCGGCACGCAGAAGAAACCTCTTGAGTTCACAAGGCTGCGAGCAATTGCTGAGTTTCTTGGAATCGATGAGGGTGCTTTTTTTGTTATTTCGCGACTAATCTCTTTGGAGCGACGAGCATTTACCCAAGTCGAAGCGGCGGAAATACAATTGCAGTATCTCAACGCCATTGAATCAATGGTGTTGGCAGCAAAGGAAGAAATAAAGGACGCACAAGATGCGAGTTCTTTTTCTAGAGTTCAGAATACTTCTGAAGAAGGAAGAGAAATCTGGATTGCCGATCTCGAAGCAGTTCGCAGATTGATCGACGCGTATGGTCGCAATGGGCTTCAATTGGTTGATGCGGCATTGAAGCGACAGTAAATGTATTCTTACCTCTGTGCCGCAGTTCCGAGTATCAATCTAGGTTCGGTAAGTGACTCGCGCTGGGGCACCAAACTGGACATACAGTTCATTTCGCGCATATGAAGATTGAAGGTGAGGCTTTAGACAACAGAATTTTGTGTTTTGCGGAGAGTTCGGCCAGCTCGGACAGACCGTTCATTCGATTTTCCGCGGCTATTCCGAAACTACGTTGCGATACAACGAACTCTGGCGGTTCGGCCAGAGTATTCCACGCTCAAGCTTTGCGGTCTTCGTCATATCGTCCATGAGGACGAAACTATGCTGAGATGTCTATTCCGAACACCGAAAGCTGCAGTTCGGGCCGCTGTCGCATGATTTCTTGGGCGATATCCTGAAGCCTGGCGACGACTTGGTTCAAATCCAGCAACAAGCTTGAGACTGGATCCCGCCACTGATGATGTTTGCGAAGCACCAAGAGCAGGCACCCCGCCTGACACCGCTGATGGCTGAGGTATTGGCCGACAAGTTGCACTCGAAGTGCCTGTTCGAGTGCTGGGAACGTCCAGCGACCCGTGTCTTCGAGCTTCAGTTCGATGGTTGCTTCTATGTCGGCGGCAACCGATGTGAGTCGGATGTCAGTCCGCTTCTCGTCCTTCTTCACGGCCTCTTGATTTACGTGATAGGCACCTCGGCTGTGTGTGTTGAGCCATCCGGAGATGTTTCTCCTCATCTCAATTTCAGACGTAACGGCTTGAAGTGTCCTTCTGTTTGAGAACTCACTCTCGAGAATGTGGTGACGAAAGTCCTCGAGTCGATTCATCATCGCTAGATGCATTGTTCGGGTATCGGTTGGCAGAAGATTGATCTGCGCATCGAAGTGGGTGAACTGATTCACAGTCATAGCTGGGCGCTCTGAATATTTGGCCGCTTGCTCCACGCGTATCTGTTGAAGCCGATCTTTCATGTGCGAGAATGCTTCAAGCTCAGATAGCTTTCTAAGGCATTCGTCCACCTCGGGAGACTCCAAGCTCACCAAGCTTTCGAACAGAAATCTCCGTGCTTCTTCAGCCAGGTCGCGCTCACCGGGGCTGTGAACGCCGTGGTGTGGGATGTCAGTTGACGGGTGTGCCACTTGGTAAGTTCGATGAAGTAGTCGAGCCAGCAGTCGAGCCCTTTCTGGGATCGCCAAATCCGAGAGGTCAGGCTTCGAACCTCCATGATGTCGGTCTCCAAAGAGAGAGCCGATTGTTGTAACTGCGAAGTCTCGTGCTTCCGGCGAGCTCAAGTCGTTTGTGGTCGCGATCCATTGATCGGCCCCAGACGAAGGGTCCAACATAAACAGCGCGCGCAGCCAAGAAACATGATCACTTGTGAACCGTACTGACGCCGTAAGGCGGGATGCCACCACATCAGCGACAATCTTGCGATCGGCGTCATGGACGTGCTGTGAAATCATGTCAACTGCGTAGCGAAGCGCAGTCTGTGCCTCGCCGGACATGTCTATCGGCCATGTCTCGAGAAGAGGTATGAGCCCTGTAGATGCGGCCGTCTTCAGGGACAGAGTTCCGTGGTAGTAAATATCATGAATAATGGGACACTGGTCGTGCTGGCCAAGTAGTCGGACCTGGGCGTTCAATTCTGCCAGTATGGCATCTTGAGTTGCCACGGGGTATGCGGCCTCAAGCGAGGCGTAGAAGGGCGCAAACCCATTGAGTTCCACAGTTGACAGCCTTGCTGCAAGAGCGGCCTCGGCAGCGCCTATGTGGCGCGCCCATTGGTGATCATTCGCTTCGCTCTTGATGGCTGAGAGAGCATGTATCGTTTGACTCGATGTCTGATTCCGCGCCTCCGGTGACTTCTCGCTCCACATCGCAGGAGTTGCTTGACGCCAGAACTTTGCTAGCTCAAGTTTCAATAAGGATACGAATCTAGGTGAAAACGCTTCGCGAACTATGTGTTCGATCCACACGCCCCAGGTGTTTTGAGACTGCCCGCTCATGTCGAGCCAGTTAAAGAAATTGAAAAGGGTACTCTGCACCTTTTCAGGGCCAAAAGCGGCTTCGGGGTCAGCATTCAGGGTATCTCGCCACGCGATCCATTCGGCGATACGCTTCTCTTCTCCTCGCTTGTACTTCCGCTCCCGCTTCTCATTCTTAATCTGCCAGTTTTGCCGCTTTTCTGAGACTGGCGGATTCAAATACGCATTGAAGGCAGCCAACAACTCAATCCTACCCTTCACCGCATCCTGAACTCTTGCAGAAACGACTGGATCTCTACTGATGCGCCACCAATCCATGATTGCATAGAACGCCGCATTGTGGCGTTCGGCCATCTCTATGTTTTCGAGAGAACTGAGCAACCATTGGGTATCACTTGCGGTGACGCCTCCAAAAACGCGCCCCTCATCCCATAAGAAGAATCGGTCGAGCTCGCCTCCTCCATTTTTAAGTTCGCGATCCAAATCAAATACCGCCCAGTAATAAGCTTCACGGAGATCCGGATCTGAGGATATCCGATCGCGAATGCTATTACAGTCTCTCTCCCCAATTATCGATCCATGCCTCTCACCGAAATGAAAGGCAATTGCAACATCCCGCGCCCACGTCTTAACTGCATTCAAGTCCTCAAGGTTAGTGTCACGAGAGCACCCCGCGAAGATTGCATCAACGAAATGATCGTACCTGGAGTGGGCTTGATAGATTCTAGATTCTGCGGTCCGATGCTCCCAAAGTATGCCAACCAGCGCTTCACGGATCTCCCTGATTTCATGCGTCTGGAGATTTCTGTGTTGAACGAGATTGTACAGCGCGTAGTTTATGCCATGAACAGAATTGACCGTTTGACTTGTCTCTTTGGCAATCGACACAACTTCCGGCAGAGTTAGTGGATCAGGATATGCCTCCTCAAGAACTGCGCTTACGATTCTCGCCGAAAGTTGTTTTGATATAAGAAGTTCAGATACCAACCGCTTCTCTTCGGGTCCACCACCGGACAACAGTGCTCGTATCGCGTATACCCGATGGTGCTCAGCTATTGTTGCGTCCACTGCAGCTTGGGCGGCCAGATCAGTGCAAGAATTTAAGGGGGTGTAGAGAATGAGCTCAAGGAGAAGCTCCCTAGTTTCGTGCCCCTTGTAAGCTGTCTCCCAGAGGTCTCGAACGGTGGAAGCAAGTTCCCCATGGGCCAACCGTCTAACGTCATTGGCATCGATGCTGATACCGCGCCAGTCACTGTCCTTGTATGCTATGACAAAGTCTTGCAGCAGCGTCGACCGGAGTGAAACGGGCATCGACCCCGGTATCCCCTGCCTAAACAGAACGTCTGGCTTTCGCTTCCGTAGCTCGGTTGCGACACTCTGATTCCACAGTGACAGCCAAGCAGCGACGGGTTCCATTGAGGGAATGACTACTCCGTGGCCCCAAGTATCAGCAAACAACAGTTGCAACAGTTCGCGGACAGGCAAGCCTCGACTATGGAGTCCCTCAATCCGTCGAGCTGCGAGATACTCTTGAGTGGCCCGATGATGAAACCTTACGGCATTTACACCTGATGGGTCGAACAACCCACGGCTGAGCAATTCGGCAAACTCCTTAGGTCTCCAGTCAGCCAAGACGTCTCCTACAAAGAGGGAATTTCCTTCATCAGTGTTCTTCGTTACCAACAATGAGCGGCGTTTTGTCATGAGAAGGGCTAGCGCCAGGCGTTCGGCACCTTCGCGAGCCTTCGCTAGAGACAAGGTTGTAAGTCGCGCACGTACGCCGTTCTCGCTAAGCTTTATGCGAATGCCCGCTTCGACTTGCTCTTCGAGCGAGCCAAGGTGACCGACTTCGCCGAGCAGAGCCATTCCGTCTATTATGTCGGATGGAGACTGAAAGAGTGCCCAAGCATCATTCTTGGCGAGTTCTTCCAGGAACTGCGATGCTCGCAATGGATCAAGTTTGGTCGCAAAAGCAGAAATCTCATCCTCAGCTAAGGGCAGCAAAACGTATACTTCTGGACCATCACTTACTGTTTCCTCCTTAACCTCCTGCTTTTGATCGCCGGGCGCATCCTTCTTGAGTACACTGACAAATAGGTCTTCGGGTTCTTCTGCTCTGGTTACCTTGGCATCTTGCTCAAACGGGAACATCTCTGAGATATCAGACATATCGATTTGATTGTTCCAGTCAGCTGGACGACACGAGACAAAAATATGAGCACGATCAGTCTTGTTCCCAATGACGCGTTGTATCTTTCTCAGCGCAACTCGAAGGCTGCCATCGCGTAACTTCAACTCGTCAACTGCATCGAGAAAGAACCAAGCATGCTGTTCATCTGAACTGTCTAGCCAAAGCTGAAGCTGCCGCTCTTCGTCTGGAGCCAAGGTGTCCATCAGGTCAGCGTCCGCGAGACGCTCAAGTCTGAAAAAGAAGGCTTGTTTCCCTTCCTCTTTCAGCCTGCCAACCTGATCTTGGAACTCATAAGTTTTTCCGCACTTGCCCTCTCCAAGTACAACAACACGTGACTTGGAAATAAGCTCCTTCCAGCCCGTTGCCTGCGACGGGAAGTATCTGCTCAGCTCGTTCTGCAGGTATGGGTCTGCCAGCTCATCCTTCGAAGGCCTTGCGAAACGTCTTTCTATCGGAATATGCTTAGTTGGCATGATGTGGGGTGTCTTCTTTGTGGATTCTCAACATCTAGTATAGCTGAATCCCCGACACAACGCTCGCAGAGATGGTGGAGAGTGCTTCTACTCAATGGGTGGGAGTAGACATGTCCCTTCTGCCGCTCGGGAACCATTGCACCACCGCAGTGGCCGCAACGGAATAGTCCACGATAAAGATGGTTGTGGCCGGTAACCTTCTTCCCGACGCGACCGGCCTTTCGGTCCTGCACCTGTTGGAAGACCCGCATCGAGATGATCGGAGGATGGACGCCCTGCCAGGTCTTTCCCGTACGTTTGATTTCGATGATGCTGGTGTAGAATGGGTTACTCAGTGTGGCTGCTACACTCGAAAGCGTCAGCGGTTTTCGGTGGCGATATGAACGTCGACACCGGCGTCTGGCAGTTCAGTGATCACCGACCAATCACGCAGGTTGTGCTTATGTCCTCCATGGTCGTCGCGGTCCTCGACCCGCACGATCCACTGCTATTGCGCGCCAGCGCAGTCGTCGCAGGGCCGTGGCAACGCGCATCTGGCGGCTCGTTCGAATTGTTTTGCCCTTAGGTGAACGCGGAACTTCGCCGAGGTAGAAGTTCCGCTGTCTATGGCCTTCTAGAGCACGGCGGTATCCTGTGTTCGGACCGTTCCTTCTAGGGCTGCAGCAAGCAGCCTGATCAGTCGGCATGCGTCCTTCCCCACCTCAATGGAGATACCCATGACCCTGATGCTGCACATGGGCGGTGAAGCCATCGATTTTGATGAACTCCGCAACCTTCCAACTCCCGACCCGACCGCAAGCCATGTCCCGCTTCCCCATCATTCGGTGGTAGATATGGTCCGCAATGCCCTCGGCTTCTTTGGTCACGAACTTCTCGAAGAGCACCATGCCGTCACGCCGGATGGCATGAACTACTTCGGGGTGCTGTCTCTGAGGTCGCCCTACGCCGACTATACCGACATGGTAGGCCTCCGGAACAGTCACAAGAAGCAGTTTCCGATTGACATCGCCATTGGCAGTCGCGTCTTTGTGTATGACAACTTGGCTTTCCACGCGGACCACGTGATCCGGCTGAAGCATACGGCCAACGCCAAACGAGACCTTCCTGGCCTTGTGAGCGAAGTGATCGAACCGCTGCATCTGGCACGGCGAGGTTAAACCGAGAAAATCGAGCAGTACAAGGCCCGCCCGCTACCAGATCATCTGGCGGATCAAGCCATCATGGCAATGTACAGGCGTGGAGTGATCAATCTGACCCGAATCGCAAATGTATTGACCACCTACGAAGAGCCGCCGCATGACTGGGGCGACAAGACACCATGGCGGCTCTTCAACGCTGCAACCTTCACGCTTGCGGGAAAGGTGGCGGAGAACCCGACCACAACCAGAGTTCTGCACAATGTCATCGATGGTGTGTGTGCTGAGATACTGTAACCCACCTGGGGAAGCTCCGACTAGCTTCTCCTTTTCACGTAAATCGGAAAAAGGCGCCTCACAAGAAACCTCTTCCCAGTGTGCTACACTATGGGTATGTTCCCTCATTGTTCGCAGGAGATCAAACAGTTGACCTACTCGACCAACGCAGCACCCGCAAACGGACGGCGCAAACCGGCAACTGTGGAAGTCGAAAAACTAGCAAATTTTGGCAACGAAGTGGAGCTTGGCGCAATCTATACGCGTCCCGAAGTGGCGGAGTTTATTCTTGATCTTGTAGGTTACACAGCGGACGCCCCATTGTTAACCTACCGCATTCTGGAGCCATCATTCGGTGCCGGCGGCTTCCTCCGACCAATTGTAAGGAGACTCCTTGCCTCTGCAAGACTCGAACCCGATGGACTTACTGTCAAACGTCTTGCCCCAGCAATATCCGCAGTCGAACTATATAAGACGGCCTATTCCTCAACATGCGATGAAATCGTCTCAGTGTTGCAAGGAGAAGGGATTTCCTCACAAGATGCGTCAACCATTGTAAGTAGTTGGCTTCGACAGGGAGACTTTCTCCTTCTGGAGTTCGCGGATGATTACACGCATATCGTAGGCAATCCACCCTATGTTCGCCAAGATCAGATTCCCGACTCGCTCATAGCTGAGTATCGGTCTCGCTATTCGACGATCTACGATCGTGCAGATCTCTATGTCCCGTTTATTGAGAGATCCCTCGATCTCCTACAAAAAGAAGGAAAATGCGGCTTCATCTGCGCAGATCGATGGATGAAGAACAAGTATGGTCAAAAACTTCGTGAAAAAGTAGCCAACAACTTTTCATTAGATGTTTATATCGACATGACCAATACGAACGCTTTTCTGAGTGAGGTTTCTGCTTATCCAGCGATCACTGTCCTTAGACGCGGGAAACCAGGTGCCACGCGTGTTGCCGCGAATCCTGACTTAGATAAGACTTCTCTTGCAAAGCTGTGTGCAGACCTCACACTTACCGGGATAAGCGCCGCCACCCCTAGTGCTGGCGCCAGGAAAGGCTACAAAGCAAACGAGCCATGGCTACTTAGTGCAGATCACGATCTCACTGTGGTACGCCGGATCGAAGCAAATTTCCCGCAAATAGAAGCTGCGGGTTGCCGCATCGGCATAGGCGTTGCAACTGGCGCAGATCAAGCATTCATTGGAGCCTATGACGCAATAAATGTAGAACCATCGAGAAAACTTCGACTAGTGATGACGAAAGATCTTTTCAATGGATCGATCTCTTGGAGAGGATACGGAGTAGTCAATCCGTTCGGTGAAGATGGAAAGTTGGTGAATCTATCTGACTTTCCTAAGCTCGCAGAGTACTTGTATGAAAGGTCCGAGACTCTTCGAAAACGGCATGTTGCAGCCAAAAACCCAAATTCATGGTATCGAACTATCGATAGAATATATTCTGATCTATATGTCCGCGAAAAACTCTTGATTCCCGACATCCGAGGGACCGCCGAGTTTGTACACGAAGCCGGACACTACTATCCGCACCACAACTTGTATTACATCGTCTCTGAAACATGGGACCTCCATGCGCTAAGAGCATTACTTCAATGCGGCATAGCCAAGATGTTTGTATCTCTGTACTCCACCAAGATGCGTGGAGGATATCTCCGTTTCCAAGCGCAGAATCTTCGAAGAATACGCCTTCCGGCTTGGCACGATATCCCAATGGATTTGCAACAGTTACTTACAAATGAAGGAAAGAAGCCGACATCATCCAGTCGTACATTGGACGCGGTTTCTAGCATCTACCAGCTAACTAAAGACGAAGTAACGACACTTAGAAAGTTCATTTGATATTATGCTCAACCTTGAAAATTATGAAGTACAAGCACGCGAAGCCGTTAAGCTCTTTTGGGGAAACCGCAATGCCGCTATTCGACAGCAAGAAGCAAGCGGAAAGCTTGATGTCGGCGCACGGGGGGCGGTAACAGCGGGAAAGAATATGGACGGCTTTCTCGCACTGGCGGAGTCGCTGATCCGGAACAACGGAATGCCGAACGCCCAAGTCTGCGTGCAACGCAGCGTACTAACGCTTCCGGGATTCTTTAGACCTACCAAGCTTTGGGATATGTTGGTTATCAACGAGGGACGTCTTATTGCAGCTCTAGAGTTTAAGTCCCAAGTAGGGCCCTCCTTCGGAAACAACTTCAACAATCGCACCGAGGAGTCGATCGGGACCGCACACGATCTATGGACTGCCTATCGAGAGGGCGCGCTTGGCAAGGATGCACCAAGGCCATTTTTGGGCTTGGTTATGTTGGTCGAAGACTGCCCAGCATCGAGCTCATCGGTCAGAGATCAACAACCACACTTTCCGGTCTTTCCAGAATTCAAAGGTGCATCTTACTCACAGAGGTACGATTTGCTGTGCCGTCGCTTAGTACAGGAGCGCCTATACTCAAGTGCAGCGTTTCTTCTGTCCTCAAAGGATGCAGAGGCCGATGGAAATTTCCGGTGCCTGAGTGAGCTAACTGACCTCAAGCGCTTCGTCACTGAGTTTGCGGGACATATTGCGGCACAATCATCCTTGTGAAATCTAGCTAATTTCGTGGACACCGTTACGGAGGATTGAGTGCAGCGAGGCCAAGGGAACGGGTGACCGGATTCTGCAGACCCGGCCACCCGCGCTCCCACAAGGGGAGTGTCGTCAGGTCTCGCGGCGCGTGATCCGCTCTTGGAGCCAGTCCTGCACTTCGCTTTCGACCCATCCGACCCGGTTCGGCCCGAGGTTGACCCGCTTGGGGAATGCTCCGGCCTTCTCCAGCCTCGCGACGTGTTGCGGCGAGTACAGGACCAACTTCTTGAGCTGGCGCTTTGAAAGTATTCTCATCACGATCTCTCCATGGTGAAGAGCATCGCGATGCCCAGGTTGCGACTTTCCCAGGTGGCTATAGCGTAGCGGATTTTTTTATTGAACCAAGCGGTTTGTGCTGCATGTGCCGAGGTGGGCGCAAGGGTGGACCAAAAAATCTAATCCCTACAAAGGAATTCAAAAGCAAATACTTGGGAGATTAAGTGGTGCCCAGAGCCGGAATCGGACCAGCGACACGCGGATTTTCAATCAAAGGAGATTGTGTGCCCTTTCAACACGTTGCGGTGGTTATGTCTCTTTTGTGTCTCTTAGAATTGGTCGGCGTCCACTTGGCACCCCTTCGTAGACCTTTGGCATGATCTGCTCGTGTAGACCGTCGCAAGTGTCGAAATGCGCAGTGAACGGAAGGCGAGTATGGATGCCGATGCGGAGGTAGCGTGAAGTGATCACGTTGTCGGTGTCGAACATCAATCTCAGCACCGAACGCGCTTGATCGTCGAACTCCAGACCAAGCGCTTGAGCCTCGTTGGACAAGCAACAGACCTTGTGGCCGAACTTCTTCCGGAGAACCTCAAGGTCAGCTCCGTGAGCAACCAGGTAGGACTTCAAGTACAGCTCAATGGCATGGAAGTAGAGGAAGTGGATTGGCGCGTTCCAGTGGGTCGCGTCGGTCTGGTTGTCTTGCAGTGTCACTGCGGACTGCGCATATGAGTGGGCGTAGTTGAATAGCCCGATGGCGGTAGCCTTCTTTTCTTCCAACTATGACTTCTCCAGAAGTTTTGGATTTTCGTAGAAGTTGCCGTTGATTTTGGACCAGCTATCAATAGATGTTAGACGAGCATTGCCGCAACACGTATCATGCCATCTAAGTTGGAATCGAAGCATCTCTTTATTCCAAATTACTTGCCCGTGTTCATTTTTGCAATATTGACATTCGATTAAGTCACCCTCGTATATTTCTTTTCCATTTGCATCATGTAGACCTGTGTATTGCATTACATCAATGGCATAGCTATGATTCACTGCCAAATTCCAAAAGCATGACAAATCAGGATATTTGTCAGAGTACCTCATTTCAATTTTATTTTCTTCGGTGTAAGCGTTTCCCCATGCCCTAAACTTAATTTCTCTCATGTTTATATTTGTTAGCAAACCAAAACCCTAGCCGCCTTGCGAGTGGCCAGGGTCTCGGTCGCAAGGCTAGTAAGTACCGTGAGGTACATTTACAGGATACCACGGGAGGCAGTTCTGTCGAGCGACTGACGGGGACATCTCCGTGTCTCTCCCATGTCTCTTTGGACGCCCGCGGTGGCACCCGATGTCTCAACAGAATCAAACACTAAGCTGTTGATGTGCAACGCTTCTGCCTGATGACAAGCGGATTACCAGTCAGCGTGCCGCTTTACGCGTAAGTATCTGTTTTTGTTGGCTTAAGTGGTGCCCAGAGCCGGAATCGAACCAGCGACACGCGGATTTTCAAGCCGTCCACTGGCGCGGGAAATCAACCGGTTGCGCGGCGTTTTCCTGTCAAACCCCCTACGGGAAATCAAGCACTTAAGGGGCGATTGTCAAACCGGTTTTCGGGCGACCCGGACCAAAGAAAAACCGTCGAGGGGGCGGCCACCCACCTCGACGGCGCATACGAAGTCACTGTGCTGACAGGATACCAAAGCGCGGACTCCGGCGCAATCACCGGGGGCCTGCATGTCTGACATTCTGCCCTTCTGCCAGGTCAAGCTGCAGTATCTTCTCGACCTCGTCCTCGACCAGTCGCTGGATGACAACGCCTTCCGCGTCGCCGCCTATCTGGCGCTGACCCATGCCGATCATGACACCGGCGAATGCCATCCTTCCTTCGAGACGATCGGCACGGCGCTCGGGCGGCATGCGAAATCGGTGAAGCGCGCCCTGAACAAACCCGAGATGGCGCGCCACCTGACCGTTGTGCGCGGCACCAATCGCGGCAACGCCTCGCGCTACCGTCCCACCGAAGATGCCCTGCGGCGCGCCACGCAGCGGCGGCGGGAGGGGGACAAGATCGTCCCCCTTTCCCGGGTGAAAGAGGGACAATCCTGTCCGCCCGAGGGGACACATCTGTCCGGAAAAGGGGGACAGGAACGCCCCCCGAACAGAGAAAAGGAACTTAAACCAAGAACGACCGCTGCCGCGCCGGATTTGCCCGGGAAGGGGCAATCCGGCACAGCCCCGGCCAGAAGTGCCCCGCCATCGCCGCTGGTCTTCGTCCCGCAAGGCATCTGCTTTGCCCGCGACTGGAACGATAGGCTGGCGCAGGAGGGGCTGGCGACACTCGACCGAAGCTTGCCCCTGGCGGTGAACGGTCCTCATCGCGGGTTCTGGGTTCCGGCCCGAAGTCCTGCGCCGAGGGGAAGCCCGGAATGGCGCGAGCAGGTGCGACAGCTGCGCTGTCTTGCCGGGAAGGAAGCCGGGAAGTTGGAGCAGCGTCATGCGGGATGAGCAGAGAGCAAGGCGACCCGTGTCATACGCTGGCGCTGCTGACACGGGGCCTTGCGAGGGGTGGCAAGCCTCCCCTTCGAACCCCACCGGCGCGGGCGCTGCCCGCGAGAAGCCCGCGCTGACGGACACTTTCGTGTTCCGCTGTACGGCAGCCGAGAAGGCCGAGCTTCGGAAAAAGGCCGAAGCGGCGGGTGTCCCGGTCGCGACCCTTCTGCGCGAGGCCCTTGGCCGCGCAGATTCTCGCCGCCGCAAACCCGCCCCGCGCGTCGATCCAGCCCTGGTGCTGGCTGTCGGGCGCATCGGCGGCAACCTCAACCAGATCGCCCGCTGGCTGAACCGCGCCCATGCCGCGGGCCTCACGCCCACCATCGACGCGGTCGAGGTCGCGCGCCACCTTCTGTCTTTTGAACGCCAGCTTGCCCAGCTTCTCGCGCAGGGCCGCGAATGCTGATCAAGTGCTTCCCCAACGGCCAAGGGCGCGGGTCCGGCCCCGTTGGCTACCTGATCGCCGATCAGGTGCTGGCCTACGATACCAACCGCGACCTGATCCGCGATGCGGCTGGCCAACCCACGCAGACGATCCGCAACCCGCGCCCCGAGGTCCTGCGCGGCAATCCCGACCGGACCGAGGCGCTGATCGACGCCAGCCCCCATGCCTGGACCTACCGCGCCGGGGTCATCAGCTTCGCCGCCGACGACGCCCCGACCGAGACGCAGCAGGCCGAGGTCATGGACGGCTTCGAAAAGCTCGCCTTCGCGGGCCTCGACCCCGAGCAGTTCGACATCCTCTGGGTCCGTCACAGCCACGAAGGCCGCGTCGAGCTGCACTTCTGCACCCCGCGCCTCGACCTTTCCTCTGGCCGCAGCCTGAACATCGCCCCACCCGGCTATCAGACAGCCTTCGATTCCTTTCGCGACCTGATGAACCAAGCCCACGGCTGGGCCGACCCGATGGACTCCCACCGCGCGCAGGAGGTTCAACCTGTGCTCGAGACCCCGCAGCGCGCCAAGACCCGCGATGAGGTCCAATCCTGGATCCTCGACGAAATTTCCGTCGGCACCATCACTGACCGCGCCAGCATGGTCGCCCTGATGACCGAAGTCGGCTTCACCGTCCCGCGCGCGGGCAAGGAGTACCTCACCGTCAAGGACCCCGACACGGGCGAACGCTGGCGACTGAAAGGAGACATTTTCCATGACGACTGGAAAGCCGACCCCGCGGCTCAGCGAGAGGCTGAACGCGGATCTGGAAGCCCTGCGGCAAGAGAACGCCGCCTTGATGGCATCCCAGTTGCAGAGCTTCAGGAACGATTTGACGGCTATTGCGACGCACGTGCACGATACAATCGAGGCCGATACCCGCATGTTTCTGCACGCGACCTCGGGCACGATGCAGAGCTTCCAGCACCGGATCACGCGCTGGCTGACCTTGGCGCCGGTTATCCTGCTGGCGACCGCGACCGCCGGGATCACGGCGCTGCTCGTGCTGAGCTGGTTCTGGAGCGCGATGCTGTCGAAGTCGGAACTGACGCGCCTTGGCCTGCAGCGGATCGACCAGGGCGGGGTGATCTACCTTCTGACCGACCCGGAACGGGCGAGTATTCAGACATGCGCGATCAGCGATCAGAGATCGGTGTTGTGCATTCAGATAAAGGAGAAATGAATGCAGACGCCGCTGACAGCGCTGGAGCGCGAATTGCTTGGCTACGTCGAACGGTTGGCGACAGCCTCCGAAACCTCAGCACAGGCCTTGCGCGCCTTGGAAGCGCGCTCGACCAACCAGATGGGGCTGAGGATGGATGGCTTGGCCGACTGCGTCTCGCTGCTCATTCAGTCGCAGATCGACTCCATGACGGCCTTGCGTGGCTTGCTGAGCGAAGCCGCGAACTTAGGGGCGATCGACAGGCAGCTGAGCGAGAGCTTGAAGCAAGCGAAGGCCGCCGAAGAACGGCTGAGGCGGCGCTGAAGGGGCGGGACTGGGGGCATGAACTGTAGGGCCACCCCAGAACCGGAACTCGAAACGGAACTTTTAGCGGAAGAGAACGGGCTTTCTCTGCGATCTGACCGCAGCTTTTTTCTCTATTTTATTGATGTTAAGTGCGCTAAGCTCCTCGCCGAATCCGGAACATGAACCGGAACTCGAACAGGGCCAGTAAGCAGTGCATCAAGGGGCACCATGTCGACCGACACCATAGCAGACAAGGGCGAGGCGATAACCATCGTCGAACCGCTGATCCCTGAAGAAGCGTCAAAGTATCGGGCGCCACTGAACGACCTAGCCGTTGAACTGGCGAGCCAGTCGTCAGGGCTGCGGTCGTCTCTACCCGAAGGCATCCGCGCGCCGCTGGCCGATCTCGTCAGATCGATGAACTGCTACTACTCGAACCTGATCGAGGGTCACAACACCCACCCGATCGACATCGAGCGCGCCCTGAACAAGGATTTCAGCGCCGACGCCGAGAAACGGAACCTGCAGCTCGAGGCCGTTGCCCACATCGAGGTGCAGCGCTGGATCGACACGGGCGGCCTGACCGACCACCCGCTTGCCCCGGACAGCTTGCGCGAAATCCACCGTCGCTTCTGCCGGAACCTGCCGCCGGAATTGCTCGTCGTGCACAGGCCGGACGGCACAGAGCTTCCTATTGTCCCCAGCGAATTTCGCACGGACTTTGTCCAGGTCGGCAAGCACGTCGCCCCCAGCCCTGGCGCTGTGCCGCGCCTTCTGGCGCACATGCGCAAGATGTACGGGCTTCAGGGCCGAAGCGGCGCGATCATCGCCACCGCCTGTGCCCATCATCGCCTTGTCTGGGTTCACCCGTTCGTTGACCTGAACGGCCGCGTCTCGCGAATGGTCGCCCATGCCATGCTGCGCGACACCGTCGGCTCCGATGGCCTCTGGTCCGCTGCGCGAGGCCTCGCCCGCCGGGATGCAGAATACAAGCAGCGCCTTATGGCCGCCGACGAACCCCGCCATGGCGGCGCTGATGGCCGAGGAAACCTATCCGAACAGCGCCTGGCCGAATTCGCAAGCTTCTTCCTTGAAGCCTGCATCGACCAAGTCCGCTTCATGGAAACCTTGATGCAACCACAACGCCTGCGAGAGCGGATCATGACTTGGTGCAAAACCGAGATGGCCAAGGGCACGCTGACTAAGGGCGCAGATATCGTCATGCGCGAAGCGCTGATGTCCGGCGAAGTTGAACGCGGGGCACTGCCCGGCCTTCTCGCCGTCAGCGACCGCCAGGCGCGAAAGGTCACGGCGGAACTGCTGGCGGTGGGGGCGCTGAAGTCATTCACCCAACGCGCGCCGTTGCGGCTGAGCTTTCCGGCGAGGCTGGCAAGCGACTGGATGCCGGGACTTTTCCCGGACCGATAGGCCGCGCGTATTCAGGTCGTGGTCTGTGCATGTGTCCGGAACCTAAACAGCCGGAATGCGGAATGGCCCGACTATGGAGTTGAAGAGCATGTCACCGTTTGCCAGGAACTGAAGGATCGCATATGCGCCGTTGCCCTTGTTGTCCTGTCCAAAAATGGTGCGCGCGACTGTCTTTCCGGTTTCCCAGTCCAACCCGGTGACTTCCCATCCGTCCTCGGGGCTGTATCCGTTCACAAAGACGGCTCCGGCTCCGGAGCTTGCCAAAGGCACCATGCTGACCGAAACTACGTCGCCACGCGCCCAGGCCGAATAGAACCGCCTGTCGGTCTGGTTCCAGACGATCTTTTCGACGCCTCGCGGTGGCGCGTGCACCGGACCAACTGTCAAGACATCGATGATGCGGTCGGGGTGGCCTTCCTCGATCAGGTTGTTCACCACGAAGGCCCCTGTGCCCAAGACAATGATTGTCTGCTCCGACTGCAGCCATGGGCGTTCCTCGGAAATTCCGGCGCGGACTGGGATTTGATGGGCGATCCGAGGCGACAGGGCGCCCTCGACCGCCCGTGCATCAGTAGGGATCTCGTCGCGCCAGAACGCGACAAGTTTCATCCGGTTCGATCCATCGGTGATCAGGACGAGCTTGTCCTCACCTTCGCCAAAACCCATCAGTGTAGGCGTCGATCCGGTTCCGGTCCCGGCTTTGATCGCAGGAGGCCAATCGCCACCATCATACTCTGCCGTCCAAGCCCCATCGACGGGATCGGCAGACAAGCGCTCGCCAGTCCAGACTAGCTTTCGCATCACGCCGGGTCGCCGCGGTGTTTTCGAGCCAGTTGCGACATAGATGCCTCCACCCGCATCGACTGCCAGCGAGTTAGTGGCCATCTGATTGTCGTCACCGAAGCTGACGAACTGGCCTTTGGTCAGTGCAGCGTCGATCACGGAGACACCGTTCAGCGCCCCGACCACGACATGGCCGTCATAGGTCATGTTCATGCCCACCAATCCGACACGCGGTTCCTCACCCATGACGCTGGAGGGCGGAATGATGGTCGCCGTATCGAATTGCGCCTTTACTTCCAGCCCTCTGGACACATCAGCGCGGTCCACAAGTCCGATGGCCGAAACCGTCGTGTCGGCATTGCAGTAGACAAGGTCCTTGTTGCTGACCAGCGAATAGACTCCTGCGGGCAGCACAGTCCCGGGCTCATTGCCAAGGATCGTCTTCAGATGGGCTTCGGCAGAATCAATGTCGCGATACTCGAAGTCCACGATCTGCCGAAGCGCCTCTTGTGACCGTCGGGCTGCCCCCGGCAGGTCGATGTCCGCTACCATCTCCCATCGACCGTCGCGGGCATCAATCAGCGCGACACGATCCGTTGCGACCGACCAGAAGTATCCAGGCATAGCCGAGGAGTAGGTGGCGTTGTTGACCGGCCCACCCCAGACTGGGTTCAACGCGCCCAGATCGACAATGCGGACCCTGAGGGGGATTCTGTAAGGAATGCTGTTTTGCTGTGCCGGGTTGACATGCGTAACACCGTAGATGTCGGACGACAGGAAGGGGTTACGTTCGGGTAGGCCATGCGCTGTTGCCATGTCTGTCAAGACTCCAGGCTGATGTGCCGGTGACGGCGCGGATAAAACCACTCCGCCCGGCCTTTTCACGTCGTTCACGAGAGAGGTGTTCTGGTCAGCCATGGCGATTTCCGGAACTTGATCCGAGGAGATGATGATGCCGGGGACGGTTTTCTGCCGAGCCAGCCCCGTTGCCCTTGGGTCTGCCCGCCGCAAGACTGATTCTGGCCGCGAACGCGCTGCTAGGCGACGCATATGTTCTGTCGGTGAGGGACCAAATCATCAGAGCCATCGGTTCTAATCACTTTTCTCTTCTTGCATTCTCGATGATCTGACGGGACAGCGCGCTGGCGAAGGATACGAAAAGTCCTATGCCACCCATGATGTAGAACACGGTGAAGAGTTTTCCTCCGTCGGTCTTGGGCGCAAGGTCGCCATAGCCGACGGTCGCGATGGTCACGACCGAGAAGTAGAGCGCATCAATCCAGCGCCAACCTTCCAGGAGGCGATAGGCGATTGTGGCGCAGCCGATCAGCGCAAGTGTCAATGCGAGCAGGGCCCGCACTCCAGGTTCGCGCAGACCGCGAACCAGACCGACAGTCACGCCCGAAAGGCTGCGGCCAAACCCCATCACGACGCGAACCTCAGGTGGAGCGCCCCGTTGCAATGCCAAGCGCAATCAGCGCGACACCGCTGGAGATCAGATCAATCGCAAGCATTGTTCCCAGAACGATCCCAGCCGACGCAGGCAATCCCGCCAGGATCATGACGCCAAGGATCGCTGACAGGGCCCCGGATCCAAGCAAGAGCCAGAAGAACTGTGTGCTGCGCAGCGGCCATGACAGCAAGACTTTGACCACGCCAGAAACCAAGAAGAAGATCGCGACCAGCCAGGTCAGCGCGATGATGCCTTCCAGTGGCCGGGCCACAAGCGACAGGCCGACCAGAATGCCGAAAGCTCCAAGAAGCCCGGTCAGCAACGCGCGGAGGGACCAGCCCTCGCGAAACGCGGCAAAGGCCTGGACCACGCCCGCGAACAGGAACAGCCAGCCTGCGATCTGTTCCGCGGTAAAACTGGCCGCCAGCGGATTGAATACTGCGATCAGCCCCCCCAGAAGACAGATCGCGCCGGCGACGAACAGGACGATGCGGTTTGTCATTGTATCGGTTCCTTCATGTGTTTCTGCTGCCCCTTAGAGCCCGCGCTCACGGAGGGCGTAGCCGATCCTGGCCATGCCGTCGGCCTGCCAGCCCACTGGTGCGGTCAGGTCCGTCCATGCTTTCAAGTAGTCTGACGCGGCATAGACGTGGCCATGTCCGGGAGGGGGTTGTGTGGCAGTAACAACGTCCAGCAGGCCCTGAAGTGTGGTCACGATGGGATACCAGCGCAGGCCCGGCGGCAGGTTGGGCCCACGCGGCTCTTTAAGCCATTCAGGTTCGTGCAGCAGGCTGTCTGGAGCAAAAAAGGTTATCGGGTCCCCCGGATACTGCAAATAGCCGATACGAAGCCGTCCCCAGTCTTCGGGATCTTCGTCGGGCTGCAAAAAGCCTGTGCCCTGATTGGCAAAACGTAGGATGCGCCCGTCCCGGAACACCGGCCGCCACACTGGGCTTACAGGATCGCGGCCAGCGGTCGCATCGCGCCATGCTTGGCTGGCGAACGGCGGGCCCACCCACAAGGCGCCGTCGAAGGGATCCTCGATGACGTCCAGAAGATCTGCCGACAGGCTGGAGTTCAGGGCGCCAAGGCTGAGCCCGAACAGAAACAGTCGGGGGCGCTCATCAGCTGGAAGACTGGCCCAATGGCCATAGACCTTCCGGAAGACAGCGCGTGCGGTACTCCTGCCGTATTCGGGCGCGACAAGCAGGGAAAGCCAACTGGGCAGGTAGGAGTACTGGACCGAAACCGATGCGACGTCGCCGCCATGCAGAATCTCAAGCGGCGCCATTCCGGCCTGGTCGACCCAGCCGGTGCCTGTCGGTGTGGCAATAACCAGAAGGCTGCGGTCGAACGCCCCCACACGCAGCAGTTCGGCGAGCGCCATTTCGGCGCGCACCTCGACATCGGCAGCCGAATTCAGGCCGACATAGACCCGGATCGGCTCCAGCGCCGCAGCGCCTGAAAGGGCCGTGATATCGGCAGCCGTCGGCCATGCCGCAACGGTGTTCCGGCCCTCGTGGCCGATCCCTTGCCAATCGACCAACGAAGCGGCGCTGCCGGTCTTGATGGGATCGGCTGGCGGGGCGATGTCAGTTTGAATCGTGGCATCAATTGCGGCATAGGCGCTGTCCATGACTGCCAGAACCCGCGACACTAGGATACCGTTGCCGATCGACCAGAACAAAAAGGCTGCGGTTCCCACGCCCAACATCCAGGCGAGACGCCGCGACAGGAACCGGTTTGCGCGGCCTTCCACCAGACGCGCCACTTTCAGGAAAAGCCGCGACAGAAGCAACAGGACCGAAGCCACGGCAAGGGCAATGGCCAGCACAAGGATCAGCCGCCCCGACTGTTCGGGGGCAAGGCCCATCGACAGGCGGATGTCATTCTGCCAACCGAGCGATAGCCACAAGCTGGCAAGAACGAGCCCCGCCGCAAACAGGCCCGAACCCAGCAACAGCAAGCGCTTTACCCGGTCAGAAAATTGCGGCAGCCCCAGCCCCTGCCAGACAAGCCTTGCAAGGCCCCCAATCGCATAGCCCGCGATCAGGCTGAGACCGCAGAGAACGCCCTGGAGGACTGCGCTGCGGGGGATCAGGCTGGGTGTCAGCGCCGCCGCCATGAAGAGCGCAGCGATGACCAGACCCAATCCTGATAGGGTCCGAACCCGTGCCCAGATCCAGGCGAAGAAGGGACGGGTCGCCCCGCCAGTGTCAGGCTTGGCGCCCAAGAACGCTCACCTCTGCCACTCCTCCCGTCGGTATCTTCCGATACCTCATATCTACCACGCGAATAGCGCGGACCAGACCAGGCAAAAGGATCTCGCGGGTCTCTCCGCCCGCCTTGATGAAGTCGCGCACTGGAAGATCCACCTTGTCGTCATTCACAAAGCGGACCGAAAGGCTTTCCATGAAAACGCCGCTTGCCGCGACTTGCAACTTGAGTCCCGTGAAAAGGCCCGCGTTCAGCCCGACATAAATCAGATCCCGTTCCTTCAAGAGGTTGATCCGGCGCATGCCAAGGAGCACCCAGTCTCCCCTTTTTGCCAAGGCAGGCGAGGCCAAGAGAGCCATGCAGCCAAAGCCGAGGAAACTGCGTCGTGTTTGCATCGTTTCTACCTAAGGCCTCCGTCTGTAGGGCGAAGTGGGGGCGTCGGTTTCTGTCGGCGCCCCCCTTTTCAGGTCAGTAGGCCGTCCAGCCGCCATCGGTCGCATAGATGCCGCCGGTGAAGTTCGAAGCCTCTGGCGACAGCAGGAACAGCATCATCGACACCTGTTCGCCCACGGTGGCAGAACGGTGGGTCTTGTCTGTATAGGCAAGAATGCTGTCGATCTTGATCCGCCCCATGGTCGGGCCGATCGCATCTGCGGCGGACGCTGCAACCAGCACCCCGGCACGTGCGACCATCGGCGTATCGGTGGCCGCCATGTTGACCGAGTTCACCCGGATGCCATAGGGCGCATAGTCGATTGCCGCGTTCCTTGTAAGGCCGCTCACGGCATGTTTTGATGCGACATAGGCCGGGTTTCCGGAAAGCCCGGTCATCCCGGCGATCGAGCCGACGTTGACGATCGCGCCGCCGCGGGCCTGTGCGACCATCTGGCGCAACTGGGCGCGCATGCACATGAAGACACCGGTCGCATTGGTCCGGAAGACGTTGTTCCAATACTCGTCGGTCGCTTCGTGAATCCGCGCAAAGACCAGCGGCTTCTGCGTGGCATAGTCGGGCTCATCGCCCGAGAAGACACCGTCCATCACACCGGCGTTGTTGATGGCCCCGTCCAGCCCCCCGAAGGCCGAAACCGCCCGATCCACCGCGGCCTGCGCCACGGCTGGTTCGGCGACGTCGCCATAGACAAAGACCGACTTGCCGCCCGCCGCGAGGATCGCTTGGTGGGTTGCCTCGCCCAGGTCCTTGATCCAGTCCACGCCGATGACATTGGCCCCCTCACGGGCCAGCCGGATCGCGGCGGCAGCACCCATCCCCCGGGCCGATCCAGTTACGATGAACGTCTTGCCGGCAAAGCGGCCCGGAATGAAGTAGTCGGCGTCAACCGGGGTGATGCCGAGCGCAGCGTTACCTTCCGGTCTTCCGCCCGAGACCTGAGCCTCAGCCGGTGTTGGCGTCAGAACTTCCTTTGCTGCCACGACGGCGCCCGCCGCGAGGGTCATTCCCTTAAGTACGTCACGTCTTTCCATGATATTCTCCTAATTTTTGGAAGTCGGCTCAAAAGGCAACGCGCAGGAAAACCATCGCGCTGACCCACGGGTCGATATCACCGGTCACACCCGATGCTGCGTTCAGGTCTGATGACGGGAATGTCGCCGCGACATGTCCCTGCAACATTGTGTTCTTTGAGACGAACCACTTGGCCGTCAGGTTGACTTCCGTCGCCAGATCCGCCCCGCCGAGGAAGGACAAGGCCGGATTGCCGCCGAGGTTCGTCGTGCTGTCCGCCTTGAACACCCAGAGCTGAGGCACAAGCTCGATCTTGGGGCTGGGGCGCAGGCGGAACTGAAGCCGGTGAGCAATCAGGTTGCTGTCCTGGAACACCTTGAAATGGTTGATGCCCTGCACCCATTGCTCACCATTCCCGCCCGACAGCAGCGGATCCCACCGCTCGAACCGGGCGGTGGCAGGATCGTCGCCAGAGAACCGGGCGAGACGATAGCTGACGGTCGGTTGCCACTTGGCGTCCGCAAAGCTGTACCCGACCTCTCCCATGATGCCCGTAGCCTTCATGTCGAAACGGTCGTTGCGCTGCAACGCGGCTTCGCCCACCACGAACAGGCCGCTTTGCTCGGGCTGCCAGCGGAACCGCAGGTCGAAGACCTCAAGCCCGTCACGACCAAGGGTCGCCGTCGCCGGATCGGGCGGAGTGGTGGCAAAATACCCGAAGTCGCTTTCAAGCACACTGAGGTAAGTGGCACCAAGCTGCCAGCCGCCTTCCAGCCGTGTTTCCGCGTTCAGACCGGCGATCTTGGTCCGGGAGTCCACGACGGGCAGTTCATCCGGATCAAGATAGAACGCCTCGACTAACGTATCGTTGTAGCGAACCTGCCCCAGAACCAGCATGTCGGCGGCCCAGCGGGGATTGGACTGGAGCGCCGCACGATCCTGCCCGTTCGAGGCAGAGTTTGCGATCAGGAAGCCTTCGCCGATCGCAAAGCGCTTGCGCCCGGCTGTCAGGTTCCAGACCAGTCGGTTCCCCTCGGCCGAGGTGTCGCCGCCCACGATTCCGATGTAGGCGTCCTCGATCCCGAAATGCAGCCGCGTCGCATCCGTGAAAAGTTCAGTGCCGGTCGATCCGCTCAGGATGCCGCTCAGGCCGCCGTAAAGCTGCGCCGACCCGCCCAGCGGCGTGATGCCATAGATCCCGGCGTGGATGAATCCTTCCACCCAGGCGTCAGTACCTGCACCCGCAGGATCACCTGAAACCAAAGGATTGCCGTTGAGGAAGAGGTCTGGCCGGCCATACCACGCGTTGTTGTTTGCGTACGCCATCGACAGCAGCTCCAGCTTGCCGACGATGTAAGTTCCGTTGCGGTCATACAGTACCGGCAGATCGGAGCGATCGCCGGTCAGCATATAGCCGCGCTCGGTAGCAGCGGCCCGCGCATCCGAAAGTATTGCCCCTATTGTGACGATCACGCCACCGGTTGCTCCCGGCGTCACGTCGATCGTTGTCTCTGTCACAGGCGAGGTCCGGCGTACCCGAGCCAACGCGAGCTCAGCCGCCGCTCGAGAGAAGGTGCCATCCGGAAACGCCCGCAGTTCCCGGCGGATGAGGTCAATGATACGGGCATTAAGAGCCGTATCAGCACTCGGGTTCACAATCGTGACGTCAACAGCCTCGACCCTGCTTGCGGAATCCTCGACAGCGACGACCTGTGCAAGTCCAACTGGCGCCGAGGCGTTCCAAAGGCCTGAGGTAAGAAGTGCCAGGAACAAGGCTGAGCGTGGGCCGCCGCATCGACCCCCGCGCCGGATTTTGTCGGACATCCTACTCCCCCACACTGCAAATGCCATGCATCCGCAGTTATGGTGCCATCCTGACTCTTCTCCACATATAATCGCCCCGGGGAATCGGCAGAATCACCCAAAATGGGTTGCAACCATTCTTTCACCTATTTTGGGTTTCAGATCTGATGGCTTCTATACTAGAGTCACTGCACACTGTGCCTGCAGTTGGGAGCTGAGCGATCATGGGTGTCACCCGATCAAAAGACGCATCCACCCTCATGCGGGAGCGCTATGTTGAGATCTGGCCAAAGATCCTCGATCCTTGGACGCAGTACCTAATTGCCGCTCGGTCAGCTTTCGACGGAGACATGGACAAGATGCTTGTACTTGCCGTGATTGGCGCGATGTCGCTGCAGGACAAAGGCTTTCCTCTTCGTGACCCTGCTCCGCACAGTTACGACGATCTTTTGAGTCCTAATGCGACCGCTTTGGAGCCACGACCGATCAATATTGAGTCAATTGCACTTTTCACTGGTATCCCCCGCGAGTCTGTTCGCCGCAAGGTCCTTGATCTGATGGCACGAAAATGGGTTGCCCGAACCGCGCAGGGGTATCTAGTGGTCCTGCCTGCGGCCGCTGTTGACCTGGAGGCGCTTAGTGCGCAGTTATTTCGTCTGATCGGTCAGATTAACAGCGCAATCGACGATAGTATGAAAGTTTGACTGCATTTCGTGCGACCGAATTAGACGGTCGTCCGCTTTCCTCCCGAAGCCGTCCTCCAGAATAATGGTCTGCTGGTTCTTTGTCTGGCTACATGGCCCGGCGTCACCACGATCCCCAATTCTGTCGGTTGAGAGGTGTAGGGCGAAGGTGGTTGGGACGAGCGAAGGGCTGGGAGAGAGGGCCTTTGGCGCGTCGGGTCTATGTGTTGGATAGCATAGGAAGTACGCCCCTCGGCTACGCGAACAGCATGGGACGACTCATCGCGGAAGATCTTGGCTGCTGCATATCGAAGCCCCCGACTTGCTGCAAACCGAGCGTGGATTGACTGACCGAGGTCAAGCGAGTTGACCCTGATGATTGGTTCAGAGAGAGCTTTGCGGAGGATTTCTTCTGCCTCGATCCCTATCGTTCGGCCGCTTGCCTTCTCCCTCACTCGAAGGCGACTCTCAAGGTCCGCATCTAGGATGCGGATGATCATGCTGCTTCCCTAGCGTCTCTCCCTTGCCGTCCCGCAAGTTTGGCAATGTTTGCAATGCTATCAAGCGATGCTTGCCGGTCGCGCTAGCTTTCAGGTCCAATCGACCTATCCGGCGCTGCAACCTGCGTTCAATGCCAGCGGCGACGACAATCGTTGGTAGCAGCAGAGCGAAGAGTAGGCCCGCAAGAGCGGTCAGCCCAATGGTGAGGGATGCATGAAAAGACAGAGGGGCCACTGGAAGGTCCAGAAGATTAAACCTAAGCCAGCCCCCCATGTAGACCGCAGCGCAAGCTACTGAAGAAAGATACAAAACCGAAAACATACGCTTCAGGTCAAATTCGACGGCTTCCAGAACCGCCAGTCGTTGGCGGTTCCACCGCGGGGAGGCTTCCAGCACTCGTGTCACTCCGTGAGTAATTCTATCCAGGTACGGACGTCGTCCATGTCGATCGGTTTTCCTTCGAGGACAGACCGATACCAGCGGGCCACGATGGCCCCGCGCTTTTCGCTCTTAAGGCGAATGTCGGATGTGGTCAGGAACTTGTCCAAGGCGACCTCGAACCGCTCAAGCGCAGCAAGATCATGTCCCGGACGGGCAGCCTCCATCCCCAGAAGCACCCACGACAAGTCGACCTGGAACTGCCGATGCAGCTCAACCAGCGCCTCGACGGGGATCGAGCGCTTGCCCAGTTCGTAGCTTTGATAGGCCCGCAGCGACATCCCTAGGGATTCGGCCATCTTCGCCTGCGATATGCCGAGTTCGTTGCGTGTGATCGCAAGCCGCGCCCCAAGCGCCGTCAGATAGTCGTAGGGGCGTTGTGCCATCTTTCGTTCAAGACCACTTGCGGCTGCGTTCAAATGGATGCTAAACGCACATTTGAACGTTATTTGCTTCTCATCGCTCTCAAGTGTCGCCCTTAGGACGGCACATGAAGATTCGTGCCACCTTACGAAAAGGAGATGGTTTTGTCTCAGGAAAAGCTGTTCTCGCCCAGAGAACTCAGCCAGGCCGTCGGCATCAGTGTCACGCAAATTCGTGCGCTGATGAACGAAGGGCGGCTGGAATATCTGGCCATATCCTCGAAGACCCGCCTTCTGACCATGAGCGGCTGGGAGAGGTTCCGGCAGACTGCCACACGGGCAGCCGGGCACACAGGCAACGATGCAGACAACCAGTCTGCTGCCCATGCTGACGGTCATCCAGTCAGGCAGGCAGACCTGCAAACCGGCAAAGTATGAGGCGAGGCCCATGTCCACGACCAACCTCAACATCAGCGTGATCGAAAAGCGCATGTTCAAGGAGACGGAGGCGGCGAGCTACGCGGGCCTGCCCGTCAAGCATTTCAAGATCGCCTGCCCGGTGCAGCCGATCCAACTGCGCCAGGGCGTGCTGCTTTGGGACAAGCGCGACCTCGATCTCTGGATCGACGATGTGAAGACCGGCACGCAGGCCACCACGCACGACGCGATTCTGGCGCGCCTCTGATGACGACGGTGCGCATCAAGGGCTTCAAGATCTTCAAGGATCGCCACGGTCGGATGCGCTGCTACCACCGCGAGACCAGCCAGAAGATCGACCTTGTGAAAGCCCCGCTCGGATCGGCCGCCTTTTTCACCGAATGCGAGAAGATTACGGCTATCGCCGAGGCGAACAAGGCCAAGGCGCCGAAGGTCGGCACGCTGGGCGGACTGATCCAATCTTACTACGAGACCGAGCATTTCAAGAACCTCGCACCGGCTACGCGGCGCGATTACCGGCAGTGCGCCGATTTCCTGGAACCCATCCGCGACACGCCCATCCACACCATCGACACGCCCTTGGTGGCGGGTATCCACGACAAGGCCGCGCAAAAGATCGGCTGGCGGCGTGCGAACATGCTGCGGACCTTCCTGAGCGAGGTCTTCCGCTTTGCCATTCCAAAGGGGCTGATCTCGGCCAACTTCGCCACCGGCGTGATCCCGAAGCCCCGCCCGGCCAAGCTCGCCTATGCCAACCGCCCGTGGGAGCGGGAGGAGTGCGACATCGTCCTCGAACACGCGCCGCCGCATGTAAGGGTGGTTCTGGCCGTCCTGATGAACACTGGCCTTGATCCGTCCGACGCGCTGAACCTGCGGCGCGACCAGATCGATGGCGAAACCATCTGGGGCGTGCGGGGCAAGACAGGGGTTGAAGTCGCGATTCCCATTGGCCCCACGCTGCACGCGGCCCTGAAGCAAGCCCCGCAGCACGATGCACCGGCCCTGCTGGCCAATTCACGCGGCGAGCAATGGACCTACAACGGCTTCTCCACCGTCTGGCACCGCTTCAAGACGGGGTTGGAGGCCGAAGGACTGATCCAGCCTGGCCTAACACTCAAAGGCCTGCGCCACACCGTTGCGACCACGCTGCGCGAGGCGGGGCTCGACGAACGCCGCATTGCTGACCTGCTGGGGCAGAAAACCCTATCCATGGCGCGGCACTATTCGCGCTCTGCCAACCTTGCGGCGAAGAACCGCGAGACGATGGCGACTCTCGAAACCGAGAACGCGCGGCGGGCGCGAATTGTCAAACCTTCCGCCAAAAGCGTCAAACCCGAACCGAAAGGGTAATCGGAATGAAAACAAAACCTGGAGATTTCAGGGATTTAAGTGGTGCCCAGAGCCGGAATCGAACCAGCGACACGCGGATTTTCAATCCGCTGCTCTACCAACTGAGCTATCTGGGCACGCTTTGGTGGGCGCGTGATACCCAAGGGCTGCGGGGCTGTCCAGAGGGAAAACGCCCTAGTGCGGTGCTGATCGGGGCGGGGCCTCGCCGTCCTCTTCCGCGCTGTCCTCGGCATCGTCCTCCGTGGCCGGGATGCGGTAGCTTTCGGTCAGCCAGCGGCCCAGATCCACATCGGCGCAGCGGCGTGAGCAGAACGGCCGGTAGGCCGGGTCCACCGGTTTGCCGCAGATCGGGCAGCTCATTCCAGCGCTCCGGCCAGAAGGTCGGCCAAGGGCAGACGGTCGCGCTTGCGCGTCAGCTCGTAAAGGCCAAGCGTCGTCCAGCCAGCAAGGTTGGTCTCGCCCTCGGCCTTGAAGGCGGCCTTCATCACCTGATCCAGGATATGGCGGTCGCGTTTCGGCATCGGCGCGAAGTCCACCACCACCTGACCGCCAAGGCCCCGCAGCCGCAACTGGCGCGGCAGGTCGCGGGCGGCGGCGATATTGGCCTTCAGGCTGGCAGCGGGCGAGGTGTCGGGGCCGGTGTTCACATCCACCGCCACCAGCGCGCGGGTGGGTTCCAGCATCATGTGCCCGCCCGCCTCCAGCGCGATCCGGGGGCTCAGCAGCGCCTCGATCGCTTCGGCCACGCCATGGCGGTCAAAGCTGCCTTCCTCGGTGTCGGCCTCATCCACCGCCGGGTCCAGCCAGTCGCGGAACGCCAGTTCATGCGCGCCAGCGCCTTCGACCAGCAGTTCCGGCCCGCCCGTCACATCGGCCAGCACCGCCTCGGCCAAACCACGCATCGCGGCGATGTCCTCGGCAATCGCGTCATCTTCGGCCTCGGCGCAGCCGGAGCGCAGGATCAGCCCCAGCGCCGGGCTGGCCCCTGCCATCCCCGCTTCGGCCAAGGCCGCAAGCCCCGCGCGCACATCCTCATCCTTGATCCGGCGGCTGATATTCAGCCCCGGCGCGTCCGGCGTGATGATCGCAAAGCGCGACTTGAACAACAGCCGGGTCGTGACCGGCAAGGCTTTCCCGGGTTCCGCCGGACCGGAAACCTGGACCAGCAACCGCTGTCCGGGTGCCACGCCCGAAATCTGGCGCAGGAACCCCGATCCCTGCGGCAGCTTCACGAAGATGCCGCCCTGCCCCTTGACGGGCCGGTCGGCCACGGCCCGGTAGATCGCCCCCGGCAGCGGCGTGTCATCGACCGGATCGACCGCCAACTCCTCCAGCCGCCCGTCCACCAGAAGGGCGGCCGCCTGACGGCCCGCGATTTCGTCCAGCACCAGCACCCGGCCGATCATGCCTGCCTCCAGACGGGGTAGCCCACCGCAGTCAGCATTGCCGCCGTCTCGGCCACAGGCAGCCCCATGATCCCGGTAAAACTGCCGGAAATCCACGGGATGAAGCCCCCCGCCAGCCCTTGAATGCCATAGCCGCCGGCCTTGCCCTGCCATTCACCGCTGGCAAGATAGGCGTTCAGCTCTGCGTCTGACAGCCGCTTCATCTTTACCACGCTTTCGCTTGTCCGGGTCAGCACTTGCGCGCCCCGCCGCACGGCCACGGCGGTTATCACCTGATGCCGCCGCCCGCCAAGGGCAGTCAGGAAAGCCGCAGCCTCTCCCGCATTGGCAGGCTTGCCCAGGATGCGGCGGCCCAGCGCCACGGTCGTATCGGCGCAGATGACCACATCGTCCGGGTCGCTTGCCACGGCCAAGGCCTTCTCCCGCGCCAGACGTTCGGCGTAGGGGCGGGGGAGTTCGGCTTTCCTTGGGTCTTCGTCAATGTCGGGGGGCAGGATCGCATCTGGCACGATCCCAAGTTGCGCCAGCAACTCCTTGCGGCGCGGGGAAGCCGATCCGAGGATCAGTTTCATATGCGTCTGCCGCACATCTTGGCCCGAAAACCGGTGCCCACGTTTCGGGATACGCTCACTTGAAGCGATAGTTGATGCGGCCCTTCGACAGATCGTAGGGGGTCATTTCGACCTGCACCTTGTCGCCAGCCAGAACCCGGATGCGGTTCTTGCGCATCTTGCCTGCCATCACCGCGATCAGTTCATGGCCGTTCTCGAGTTCGACCCTGAATGTCGCATTGGGCAAGAGTTCCTTGACGACACCGGGGAATTCGAGAATGTCTTCCTTGGCCATGGTCTCTCCATTGCGGGTGGGCCCGCGGCTGGTCCGCAGGCTTCCGCCCGGGCGTATGCCCGCGAAGCTGCGGGTTTTCAAGTGGATTCGTGCAATACATGCAACAGGCTGCCTGCGTTGCCGCAGTCTGCGGGCCGGTTGGGCCTTGCCGCAGACCCCAGTTGCACAAGCGGTGAGACCTTGGGCACCCCGGCACCCAAACCCTCAACAAACGCTTAACGCGCACTCTCAACCCCTTGAAATCGCTTGTCCGAAAGATTGTCCCTGCCCGGGACGTGCCCGCTAGAGCGCCCGCATCCAGAACTGAAGGGCCTTCTCCGTCTCCTCCGCCTCGCCCAGATCCTTCCAACTGAACCGCGCCTCCACGCCCGGCAAGGGGGCATACCCCCGACCCGTCCAGAAGGCATCGTTGCCCCGATAGGAGGCGGGCCTTGCAGGGTGGTCCTCGGACCGGATCACCGAACAGAAGGCAACATGGCTGCGGCCAAGGGCGCGGGCATGACCCTCCCGCAGGTCGATGAAGCGGTGGCCCAACCCGATGCCCCGGTACGGGCGGAGGAGGACGGACTCGGCACCGTACAGGATCTTCTCCAACGGGATGCCGAGGGTCTGAAACGGGGCGGCAAACTCCGGCGCGTGGTCCTCCATCGGGGTCGAGGTCGACGCGCCGACCAGCCTGCCATCATGGAACGCCCCCACCAGGAGGGCGTCAGGATTGTCGCGGTAGGTCTCCAGATACCGGCGTTCATAGTCGAGCGTGCCGTCATAAAGATAGGGCCACTCGCGGAAGACCGTGATCCGAAGCTGGGCCACCTGGTCGAGCGCCGCCTCAAGCTCGGGGCCGCGCAGGGGGCGAAGATCGATATCGGCCGGGATCATGCGCTGACCTGGGCGATCCAGTCGTTGAGGTTGTAGAAGGTGGTGATGCGGGAAATCTTGCCATCCTTCACGTCGAAAAAGCCGCCAGCCGGCAGGATGTAGGTCTGGCCCTTGGCCTCGGGCAGGCCGGGGTCGGTTTGCAGATAGGTCCCGTGGACCACGAACTCCGCCGCGGCGCGGGCACCGTCGTCGGTTGCGAAGATCACCATGTCCTTCAGGGTCTCGCGGTAGCTGACACCCATGTGGCTGCAGAATTCGGCGAATTTGGCCTTGCCGATCCGGTGGGCACCTTCGTTCACCCGGTGTTCGATGTCGTCGGTCAGGCAGTCCAGCATCCCCGCCGCGTCGCCCGCATTGAAGGCGTCGTAGTAGCGGCGGACAAGGGCAAGGGTTTCGGCGCGCGGCATGGGTGTCTCCTTCGATTTCGGGCAAAGACTAGCGGGGCGGCACGGGCTTTCCAAGCCAGCGGGGGCCGCCTTGGGGGGTGTTTGCGACCTGCCGATGGGCTGGCCGTCCAACGACCGATCCAGCTACGCCCGGAGGGCGGGCGACAAGCCGAAAACCTCGGCCGCCGTCTTGCCCGAGGCGAGGGCGCTGATCCAGCCTGCCTCGCGCGCAAGTTTGGCTTCGGCGTCGGCAATGCGGGTGCGGACGACCAGCGGCGTCAACGCGACGAGGCCGTCATCATCACCGATCACCAGATCACCCGGCGACACGAGGCAGCCGCCGATCACCACTGGCAGGTTGATAGCACCCCGGTCGGCCCCCGTCGGACCGCGCGGCGTGATCCAGCGGGAAAAGACCGGAAAATCATCCCAGCCGCCAAGCGTACCCGTGTCGCGCACCGCCCCGTCGCAGACAAGGCCCGCAATCCCCCTGCCCCGCAAGTGGCCGGAAAGGATATCGCCGATCATGGCGGTGTCGCGGTGTCCGCCCGCGTCGATCATCAGCACCTGCCCGGGCTGGATCACGTCCAACGCATGCAGGACCGCGCCGAAGTCCGGCGCCTCGCAGCGGACAGTGACGGCCTGACCGAACAGGCGGGGTTGCGCGCCGACCGGGCGCAGCGGGCGGATCGCGGGGTCGATCTGGCCCGCGTCACGGCCCAGATCGACGGCAACGGCAACGGGCACCGCAGCCCAGCGCGCAAGATCGTCCGGGGTCAGGGTTGCGGGGGGCGGGGTGTATATGGTGACGGGCATGGGGGCCTTCGAGTTCAGGACAGGAAATGCGATTTCAGCGCCTCGCCCAAAGCCGCAATCCCGGAACGGATGTTGGCTTCGGACGGGGCGGAAAAGTTGATGCGGGCGTAGTTGGGGCGCGGGGTCACGGGAAAGAATGTCGCCCCCGGCACATAGGCCACCCGCGCCTGCGGCAGGGCGACATCGCGCATGAAGGTCGTGGCGTCAAAACCTTCGGGGAAGGTCGCCCAGGTGAAAAGGCCACCTTCCGGGTCGGTCACATGGATGTCTTGCGGGAAATGCTGCCGGATCGCGTCCAGCATGGTTTCCTTCTTGTGCCGGTACGCGCTGCGCAGGGTGGCGATATGGTCGTCCAGATCGTAGCGGTCCAGAAACAGGCTGGCCGCCGCCATGTTCAAGGTCGAGGTCTGCGTGTCTGCCGCTACCTTGAGGAGCCCCATCCGCTCCAGCAGGTCCGGCGACGCAACGGCCCAGCCGATGCGCAGCGCAGGGACCAGCACTTTGGAAAAGCTGCCAAGGTGGATGACCCGCCCTTCTGTATCGAGCGATTTGAGCGTGGGCAGGCTTTGCCCGGTAAACCTGATGTGGCGATAGGGCGTATCTTCCAGCACGATCACGTCATGCGCATTGGCCAGCGCGATCAGCGCCTTGCGCCGTTCCAGCGACAGGGTGACACCCGTGGGGTTCTGGAAATCCGGAACCGTGTAGATCATCCGCGCCCGGGGATTGGCGCGCAGAACCGCCTCAAGCTGGTCGGTCTGCATCCCATCGGCATCCACCGGCACGGTGGCATAGCGGGGCTGGCTGGGATCAAAGGCGATCAGCGCGCCAAGAAACGTCGGGTCTTCGGTGATGATCACATCATCCGGGTCGATCAGCATCCGCGCGGCGAAGTCGAGCCCCTGCTGTGAGCCTTGCAGAACAAGGACATCGTCAGCGGTGCAATCCGTGCCATCGGCGCGCATCAGGCTGGCGATCTGTTCGCGCAGGCGCGGCAGACCGTTTGAAGGCGCGTATTGCAGCGCGGCACCGCCGGGGGCGCGGATCACCTCGTGAAAGACGGCATCCAGTTTGTCCACCGGGAACAGCGTCGCATCCGGATAGCCGCCGCCGAAGGAGATGATGGACGGATCGGCCCCAAGGGCCAGCAACTCACGAATGGCCGAAGGTTGGACCCTGGCCATGCGCTGCGCGTATCTGAAGGTCATCCGGGATGTGTCCTGAACTGTGTCGGGGCAAGCAGACACGCAGGACGGCAGGGTTGCAAGGGCCGGGTGTCAGAAGACTGCCCGCGGATGCATCGGCAAAAGGCGACGGCGTTCCCGATCCGGGGCTAAAGCGTCCGGTCCAGGAGGGCCAGCCAGTTGGAATGGGCCAGCCGTTCCAGCAGCGGGCGGTCATAGCCATGGTCGGACAGCGCCTGCACCAGCTTTGGCAGGCCCATCACATCGCCGATCACGTCCGGCGTGGTGCAGCCGTCATAGTCCGAGCCGAAGCCGAGGTGATCTTCCCTCAGCTTTTCCAGCAGATAATCCATCTGGCGCAGGATAGGGTCCCAGCCTGTATCCGCCATTTGCCGCCCATCGGGCCGCAGGAACGAGACGGAAAAGTTCAGCCCCACCATGCCACCACTGTCGCGGATCATGTCCAGTTGCCGGTCCGTCAGGTTGCGCGACGACGGGCAGATGGCATGGGCATTGGAATGGGTGGCCACCAAGGGGGCATCGGACAGGCGTGCCACATCATTGAACCCGGCCTCGTTCATGTGGCTGAGGTCCAGCATGATCCGCAGCCGGTTGCATTCGGCCACCAGCCGCTTGCCCGCGTCGGTCAAACCCGGCCCGGTGTCGGGGCTGGACGGAAAGGCGAAGGGCACGCCGTGGCCGAAGATCGTGGGCCGGGACCAGACCGGCCCAAGCGACCGCAGGCCCATGGCGTGGAACAGGTGCAGGGCATCAAGGCTGTCATCAATCGCCTCGGCGCCCTCCATATGCAGGATGGCCGCGATGGTCCCCGAGGCGAGGCAGCCCCGCACGTCCGCCGCCGTGCGGCAGATCTTCAGGGCGCCTTCGGAGGCCCGCTCCATCCACAACAGATGGCCTGCCGTCTGGACGGCGGGTTCGATCGCAGCGGCGAAGGGGATCAGGTCGGGCAGCGGCAGCGCGTAGGGCGGGTTCTGCATCAGGGTCTGATAGTCCTGATCGTCATGCGCGATGGGGGATGGCAGGTAGATGGCAAAGAACCCACCGGCAAAGCCTGCGGCTTTCATCCGGGGCAGGTCTAGGTGACCCTTGCCCTCACCCGTCAGGAAGATCTCCTGCCGCCGGGCGGGGTCCAGCAGCAGGCGCAAGAGGATGTCGTTGTGGCCGTCGAAGACAGGGATCATGTGGAAGGCTCCGGTGTCGCGCCCAGCATCCGGTCGGCGCTGGCGTCGAACAGGCTGCGGGCATAGGCGGTTGTCATTCGGGCGTTGGCAAGGTCGTCGCGGGTGATCTCTTCCACCGTGCGGCCATTCTGCAGGACCATGATGCGGTCGCACATGTGGTCGATCACCGCCAGATCATGTGACACCATCAGGAAGGTCAGCCCCTGTTCAGCGCGCAGCCGGTTGAGAAGGTTCAGCACTTCGGCCTGAACCGAGGCGTCAAGTGCGCTTGTCGGTTCATCCAGCAGCAGGATCTTGGGCTTCAGCATCAAGGCGCGCGCGATGGCCACGCGCTGGCGTTGGCCACCGGACAGCTGGTGCGGGTAGCGAAACCGGAAGGCGGGGGGCAGGCCGACATCCGTCAACGCCTCGACCACGCGGGTGTCGCGGTCCGGCAGGCCATGGATGGTGAGGGGTTCGGCCAGGGTGCGGTCGATGGTGTGGCGGGGGTGCAGGCTGGCATAGGGGTCTTGAAACACCATCTGCACCTGCGTTGAAAACGCCCGGCCGCGCGGGGTGGGCAAAAGATCCCCACCGATGCGGATCGTGCCGCCGGTGACCGGGGCCATGCCGCAGATCGCGCGCAGGATGGTGGATTTGCCCGACCCGCTTTCACCGACCAGTCCATAGCTTTCGCGCGCATCGACCGAAAAGCTGACGCCTTCCACAGCGCGCACATCGCGGCCCTTTGCGCGGAAGGTGACGGACAGGTTTTCAACCTCGATCAGGCCCATGGGGCACCCTTTGCCGATGGGGACAGCGATGTCTTCGAAGACATCGCAGCGGACCCTTTGAAGGGTCCGGACCGGAGTTTTCGAAAACTCCGGCATGCGCTGGCGAGGGTGTGGCGAGCGGTCATTCTGCGCCCTCGGAAGCCCATGAGCCTGTCCGGTCCAACCCCGGCAACGGCCCACGCTGGCCGCCAATCCGGGGCAGGCAATTCAGCAGGCCGCGGGTATAGGGATGCTGGGCCGCAAGCAGGTTTGAGGCGGCGAGTTCTTCGACCACAAGGCCCTTGTACATCACCAGCACTCGGTCACAGAACCGCGCCACCAGCCGCAGATCGTGGCTGATGAAGATCAGGCCCATGCCCCGGTCGCGCACCAGCGCGTCAAGGATCGACAGCACCTCGGCCTGCACGGTCACGTCAAGGGCGCTGGTGGGTTCATCGGCAATCAGGAGGTCGGGTTCGGGGATCAGCATCATCGCGATCATCACCCGCTGGCCCATCCCGCCGGACAGTTCGTGCGGGTAGGCGTCCATGACGCGGGCGGGGTCGCGGATCTGCACGGCTTCCAGCGCGGCAATCGCCTTGGCCGTGGCATCAGCGCGGCCCAGACCGTCGCGCAGGCGCAGCCCTTCGGTCAGCTGGCGGCCCACGGACATCACCGGGTTCAACGAATACTTCGGATCCTGCATCACCATGCCGATCCGCTTGCCGCGCAACGCCCGCATGTCGCGTTCCGAGGCGTTAAGAATGTCCTGCCCATCAAAGGTCATCGCCTCGGCCTCGATCCGACCGGGTGGGCGGATCAGGCGCAGGACGGCGCGCCCGGTCATCGTCTTGCCAGACCCGGATTCACCCACGATCCCCAGCCGTTCATGGCCAAGCGAGAACGACACGCCCCGCACCGCCTGCACCGGGCCGGTTTCGGTGTCGAAGGTCACGCGGAGGTTCCTGACGTCCAGAAGGCTCATCGGCTGGCGCTCCTCGGGTCAAGGACATCGCGCAAGCCGTCGCCCAGAAGGTTGAAGCCAAGGCTGACGATGAAGATTGCCAGCCCGGGCATGGTTGCGACCCACCACTGTTCGAACAGGAACTTGCGGCCAGAGCTGATCATCAACCCCCATTCCGGCGCGGGGGGCAGGACACCAAGGCCAAGGAACCCAAGGCCCGCGGCAATCAGGATCACCCCCGCCATGTCCAGCGTAACGCGGATGACGACCGACGGGAGGCACATCGGCACCACATGCCCCGCGATGATGCGCGGGGCGCTGGCCCCCTGCAGGCGGATCGCGGCGATGTAGTCCGAGGACCGGACAGTCAGCGTTTCAGCCCGCGCGACACGGGCATAGGGCGGCCATGCGGTCAAGGCGATGGCAAGGACGGCATTCTCGATCCCCGGGCCAAGCACGGCCACCAGCGCCAAAGCCAGGATCAGCCGGGGGAAGGCCAGGAAGATGTCGGTCAGGCGCATCAGGGTGGCATCTATCCAGCCACCAAAATACCCAGCCATGGTGCCGATCAGCAGGCCCAGAACCGGGGCGGTCACAGCCACCAGCGCGATGATGTAAAGCGTGATCCGCGCGCCGAAGATGATGCGGCTTAGGATATCGCGACCGAAATCGTCCGTGCCCAGAAGGTTGCCGGGGGTTCCAGGTGGCAACAGGCGGCGCGACAGGTCCTGCGTCAGCGGGTCATGCGGGGCAATCCACGGGGCGAGAGCGGCGACGATCAGCAGCACGGCAACGATGACCAGCCCCGCCATCGCCAGCCGGTTGCGCCGGATGCGCTGCCAGGCCAGCCACAGCTGCCCCAGTCGCGCCTGCCGCCGTGATGCGGGATTGGGGTCGCTGAGCCATTCACGCAAGGCGGTCATGCGCGCGCCCTTGGGTCGACCAGCCGGTAGAGGATGTCGGACGCCATGTTCAAGGTGACGAAGACCACGCCCACGACCACGGTCCCCCCAAGAACGGCGGGCATGTCATTGGCGAAAAGCGCGTCGGTGATGTAGCTGCCCAGCCCCGGCCAGGCAAAGATCGTCTCGGTCAGGACGGACCCTTCAAGGAGATAGGCGTAGCTGAGCGCGATGACGGTGATCAGCGGCACCAGCACGTTCTTCATCGCATGCACCCAGATCACCCGCCATTCCGGCATCCCCTTCACGCGGGCCGTGGTGATGTATTCCTGCCCCAGTTCGTTCATCATGAAACTGCGGGTCATCCGGCTGATGTAGGCCATCGAGACATAGCCCAGAAGGCCGGCTGGCAGGATGATGTGGCTGACCGCATTGGCAAACACGTCCCAGGCCCCGTTCAGGGCGGCGTCGATCAGGATCATCCCGGTGTAGGAGGTCAGGGTAAATTCCATCATCATGTCATAGGTCGGGTCGAGGCGCCCCGGCCCCGCGACCCAGTCCAGCTGGCCGTAGAACACCAAAAGGCCGATCAGCCCAAGCCAGAAGACTGGCATGGAGTAGCCCATCAGCCCCACGACGCGCACGATCTGGTCGGCGATGCTGCCGGGCCGGGTGGCGGCCAGAACCCCGGCGGGTACGCCTACGAGGGTGCCGAAGATCGTGCCAAGCGTCGCAAGCTCCAGCGTGGCGGGGAAGTAGCGGGCGATTTCGGAGGTGACGCTTTGACCTGTGCGGATCGAATTGCCAAGGTCGCCTTGCACCGCATCGCGGACATAGATGAAGAACTGCTGCCACATCGGCAGGTCCAGCCCCAGCTTGTCGCGGATGGCCGCGATCTGGGCCGGGGTTGCGCGTTCACCGACAATCGACAGCACCGGATCGGTCGGCACGATGCGCGCGATCACGAAGGTGACCAGCAAAAGACCAAGCAGGGTGATTGCAAGGGTGGCCATCCCAAACAGGATCTGCCCCAGAAGGGACGGAAAACGCTTTGCAGGGGGCGATGCGGGAATTCCGGTCATGCGGCATATGGGCCGCCGCCAGTCAGGGCGGCGGCCCGATCGATTACTTGGTGACGGTCCAGTAGGTCGCCGAGTCGGTCGCCCCACCGGCATAGAAGCCTGTCACGTTGGCACGCATCGCATCCTGCCGTGCCTGCTGGAACATCATCACGAAGGCCGATCCGTCGCGGTGCTTGCGCTGGATGTCCTCATACATCGCCGTGCGCGCGGCGGTGTCCTTTTCCACCACGGCCGCTTCGGTCATCGCATGCAGCTCACCCGGATCCCACGCCGTGCGCCAGGCGAGGTAGCCGGTGTTCCCCGCCTCGTCCGAGTTGTCGGGGTTCATCGCGAAGGTCGAGGCGTTGGTGTGCGGGTCGGGATAGTCCGGGCCCCAGGTCTGCACGGTAATGTCATGCTGACGGGCGCGATACTTCTCCAGCACCCGGGCGCCATCGCCGACGTCCAGGGTCAGGTTGATCCCGGCCTGCGCGAAGGTATTCTGCAGTGAGGTGGCGATGTCCAGCCGCTCCTGGTTGTTGCGAACCGTCAGGCTGACCTCCAGCGGCAGGGTGACACCGGATTCCGCCAGAAGCGCTTTGGCCTTCTCGATATCAAGGCTGTAAGGCGTTTCGGTCAGCGCGCCAAGAAAGCCAGTTGGCAGGAAGGCCTGATGGACGACCCACTGTCCCTTCAGGATGCTGTCGGTCATGCCAGTATAGTCCACGGCCCAGCGCATCGCCTCTTGAACCTTGGGATTGGCGAGTTCGGCCTTCTTCTGGTTTAACGCCAGATAGTATAGCTGGCCGCCCACATCGTTCTGCACTTTGATGTCGGCGTTGCCAGACACGCCTTCGATATCGGTCGGCGTCATCTCGCGGCCAATGTCGATGTCGCCCTTTTCCAGCAGCAGGCGCTGGGTGGCACCTTCCGGGACGTGCTGCATGAACACGTTCTTGATCGGCGCGTCGCCGCGCCAATGCCCAGCGCGGGCTTCAAGCACATAGCCTTCGTTCGGCTTGAACGACCGCAGGACATAGGCCCCGGTCCCGGCACTGTTGGCCTTGAGCCAGGCATTGCCCATGTCGCCCTCAACCTCGTTCGCCATGACGGTCTTCATGTCAACGATGTTGGCCACCCCGGCCGTCAGGCAGTTGAACACGAAGGACGGCGCATAGGCCTTGTCGGTCTTGAGGGTGACGGTGTCGCCCTCGAAGGTGATCATCTCATCCACGTTTTCGGGGGTCAGGCCGAACTGGGTCAGGATGAAGGCTGGCGTCTTGTTCAGCTTCACCACCCGGCGCAGGCTGCCTGCAGCATCTTCCGCCGTCATCGGGTTGCCGCTGGAAAAGGTGATGCCGGACTTGACCTTGAATGTATAGGTCATGCCGTCCTCGGCCACGGCCCAGCTTTCCGCGAGGCCCGGAACCAGTTCACCGGGCTTGGTCGGATCAAGCTCGATCAGCGTGTCGTAGACGTTGTTGTTCAGGTCGGTGCCCGAAAACTCGAACGCCTCATGCGGGTCGATCGACACGATGTCGTCGATCGCATCCGCCAGAACCAGCGTGTCAGCGGGCGTTTCGGCCATCAGTGCCATGGGTGCAGTGCCGGCCATCAGAACCGCGAGTGCTGCCGCACGGCCAAATCCATGCTTCAGATGCATTGTCCATCTCCCTGTGATTGTTCTTTGAGGAGCCGACAATTGCCAGTTCCTGACCCGATTGGATGAAAGCGCGGCGCAGGAGTCAATGACTAACCGTCGGCAGCTGCCCTTACGACAGGCAGGCGACAGGCTTAGGGCTGCAGGACATAGGTGCCGGGGGCGGGGCAAATCGGGGCAAGCCCTTTGTCGGCTGCGCCCACGGACGGGGCGTCCATCAGACCGCCACCCTGCGCGGCCAGCCAGCCCGCCCAGTCTGGCCACCATGACCCGGACTTGGCCTTGGCCTCAGCCAGCCAGGCATCGGGGCCGACATACAGCGCCCGGGCCGGTCGGTGCGACATCCGATAATGCCGCCCCTTGTGGCCAGGCTCGCTTAAGATCCCGCTGTTGTGGCCGCCTTTGGTCAGGACAAAGGTCAGGTCACCGTCGGTGAAAAGCTGCGTCTTGTAGACCGATCGCCAAGGCGCGATGTGGTCGGTTTCCGTCCCGATCACGAACAGGGGCACCGAAAGGTCCTTCAGCGCGATCACCCGGCCCTCGACGGCAAAGCGGCCGGCCGTCAGTCGGTTTTCCAGAAACAGCCCACGCAGATATTGCGAATGCATCAAAGCCGGCATCCGTGTGGTGTCCGACAGCCAGACGCCGATATCGGTGGGCACATCCTCGCGCCCAAGGAAATAGCGCTGGACCGCGCGGGTCCAGATCAGGTCTTCCGCACGGATCGCGGCAAAGGCACGGGCCATTTGCGGGCGATCAAGATAGCCCTGCTCCCACATCATGTCTTCCAGAAAGGCGACCTGACTTTCATCCAGAAACAGCAGCAGCTCACCCGCTTCGGCGAAATCCACCTGCGCCGCCATCAGCGTGACCGAGGCGAGGCGCGTGTCGCCATCCCGGGCCATCGTTGCCGCCGCAATGGCCAGAATTGTGCCGCCAAGGCAGTAGCCGACCGCCTGCACCGGCGTGTCGGGCACGATTGCGGTCACCGCATCCAAGGCCGCCATCACGCCACGCTTGCGGTAATCTTCCAGCGACAAGTCGCGCTGAGCGGCGGTCGGGTTGGTCCATGAGATCATGAAAACGGTAAAGCCCTGCCCGACCAGATAGCGCACCATCGAGTTTTCGGGCGACAGATCAAGGATGTAGTATTTCATGATCCATGCCGGGACGATCAGGATCGGGCGGGCATGCACCTGCGGGGTCTGAGGCGTGTACTGGATCAGCTCCATCAAATCATTGCGATAGACGACCTGACCGGGGGTGCAGGCCAGATCCACACCGATCCGGTAGCCTTCGGGGGCCGGGTCGCGCTGACCAGTCAGGGTCTGCATGGCGTCATGCGCGAAATGCGCCGCACCTTCTGTCAGGTTTCGGCCGCCGGTCTTGACCGTTTCGGTGATGATCTCGGGGTTGATGAGCGGCGCGTTGGACGGTGACAGGACATCAAGCGTCTGGCGGGCCAGAAAGCGCGTGCGTTCAGCATCTTCGGGGCGCAGGCCGCGCATCGGTTCGGTGGCTTGGTCCCACCAGTCCTGCATGGCAAGGAACCCCTGCTGCCACAGCTGGAACGGCCAGGTCTGCCAGCCAGCGTGATCGAAGCGGTGGTCGTAGGGCTTTGGGGCAAAGGGCGGGGCGTTTGCCGGGTTGGCCGCCAGTGCCGCCACTTTCAGCATGTTGCGCTGCGCATGCTCGGCCAGTTCCAGTTGCCGACCTGGGGCGCGGGCCAGGTGCTGGGCCCAATCGCTCCAGGCTTCAAGGAAGGCATGCGCGGACACACCGCCCGCAAGCCGGGCCATGGTCGCACCTGCGGCGCGGTCAAGGTTGCCATGCGGATGCTCTGGCGGATGCGGCGGATCGACCGCTGTCCCAAGCCCGGCGTTCATCGGCGGGACGGCGGGGAGTTCAGGCTTTTTCCGCGTGCGGTTCATCTTGGCCTTGATCCTTCTGGACGTGGGGTGCCGCAATCCATTCTGCATATCTTACAACAGGCGGAGCATCGCGGCCTTGCGGCAGGTCATCCCTTGAACCCAAGTCTGATCTGTTTCTCGATTTCGATGATCGCGAAGAACGCGGCCCCGACCCCTACGATCAGGAAGCCATCCAGCATCGGAACCGGTCGGGTGCCCAGCACTGCTTGCAATGGCGGCAGGTACGTCACCGCAAACTGCGCGGCGGTGATGACGATGACAACGGCCCACACAACCGGGGTGCCCCGCGCGGCGGCCCAGGTCAGCGAGGTGCTGTGGATGTTGCGGATGAAGAACAGATGGAAGATTTCCAGCACCACCAAGGTGTTCATCGCCATGGTCTGCGCCAGCGCCAGCGGATAGCCCCTGTCAATGGCATAGCTGAAGACCCCGAAGATCGCGGCCAGAAACAGCCCGGCGACCAGCACGACATGCCAGACCAGCCCGCCCGACAGGATGGGCGCGTTGCGCGGGCGCGGTGGGCGGTCCATGGTGCCCGGCTCGGTCGGCTCGAATGCAAGGGCAAGGCCCAAGGTCAATTCGGTAATCAGGTTGATCCACAGGATCTGGACCGCCGTCATCGGCAGCGACAGACCCAACAGCAGCGCCAGCACGACCACAAGTGCCTCGCCCGCGTTGGTGGGCAGGGTCCAGCTGATCACCTTCCTCAGGTTGTCATAGACCGTGCGCCCTTCGCGGACGGCTGCCGCGATGGTGGCGAAATTGTCGTCGGCAAGGACCAGATCGGTAGCCTCCTTCGCGGCTTCGGAGCCCTTCAGACCCATGGCAATCCCCGCATCCGCACGCTTGAGCGCCGGGGCATCGTTCACCCCGTCACCGGTCATGGCGACAGACAGGCCGCCCGCCTGCAATGCCGTCACAAGGCGCAGTTTGTGTTCAGGGCTGGTACGGGCGAAAATGTCGACATCCGCCACCTCAAGCGCCAGCTGCGCGTCGTCCAGCGTGTCAAGGTCAACCCCCGTCAGCACGCGGTGCGGGTTGGCCAGCCCGATCTGCGCGGCGATGGCTGCGGCGGTTCCGGCATGATCGCCCGTAATCATCTTCACCCGGATTCCGGCCGCCCGACATTCCGCGACGGCAGCAACCGCTTCGGGGCGCGGCGGATCAATCAGGCCGACAAGGCCAAGGAAGGCCAGCCCCCCCTCCAGCGCCCCGGGGTCGATCCGGTTGGCCGTCTGGGGCATTTCGGCCAGGGCCAGCACCCTGAGCCCGCGCCGGGCAAGAGCATCGGCCCGGTTGTGCCAGTCGTGCAGATCAATGCCACGGCACATCCCCAACACGCGCTCGGGTGCGCCCTTTACATGGGTCAGGCGGCCTGATGGGCCGTCGGTCAGGACGGCCATGAACCGGTGGCGGCTGTCGAACGGGATCGCATCCAGCCGCCGCCCGCCGTGGTCGCCCGCGACCTTGCCCGCAAAGGCCAGAAGCGCGCCCTCCATCGGGTCGCCCTCGACGCTCCAGATCCCATCCTTGCAGTGCAGGCTGGCATCGTTGCAAAGCGCCGCAGCCAAGGCCAACCGCCCCAGATCGCCGGCCGGGGTGATGGAGCCTTCCGGGGCATAGCCTTCCCCCCCGATCGCAAAGCTGCCTGCCGGCGTCACTGCGGCGGTCGCCACCATCTCGTTTCGGGTCAGGGTGCCGGTCTTGTCGGTACAGATGACCGAGACCGAACCGATCGCCTCGATCGCGGGCAGGCGGCGCACGATGGCATGGCGTCGCGCCATGGCCTGAACGCCGATGGCCAGCGTGATGGTCATCACGGCGGGCAAACCTTCGGGGATCGCGGCGACAGCCACGCCAACGACGACCATGAACACTTCAGAAAAGTCCCGGTGGCCGACAAAGTAGCCGTAGACCAGCAACAGCCCCGACGCGAGCAGGATCAAGAACGAGAGCCAGCGCGCGAAGTGGTCCATCTGCGCGACAAGCGGTGTCGTCAGTTCTTCCACCGCCGCCAGAAGCCCGCCGATCCGCCCGATTTCGGTTGCCGGGCCCGTCGCCACCACCAGCCCCCGCGCGGTGCCTTGGGTCACCAGCGTGCCTGACCACAGCATCGCGTGGCGGTCGCCAAGGGCGGCATCGACGGCGACAGGCTCGGTGCCTTTGCCGACCGGCACCGACTCTCCGGTCAGGATCGCTTCCTGTGCGGCCAGTCCCCGCGCCTCCAGCACCCTCAGGTCGGCTGGAACCTTGTCGCCCGCCTCCAGCAAGACGATATCGCCGGGCACCAGATCTGCCGCATCCAGACTGACCCGCCGCCGATCCCGCAAGACGGCCGCCCTTGGTGCCAGCATCCCCCGGATCGCCGTCATCGCCGCCTCGGCCTTGCCCTCTTGCAGAAAGCCGATCACCGCGTTTGCCAGAACGACCGCAAGGATCACCCCGGTGTCGACCCAATGCTGCAAGGCCCCGGTGACCGCCGCTGCGCCAAGCAGGACATAGATCAGCACATTGTTGAACTGCCGCAGGAACCGCAGCACCGGCCCCCGCGTCCGCGCCTCGGGCAGCCGGTTCGGGCCATGTTCGGCCCGCCGTTGAGCGGCTTCTGGCGCGGTCAGGCCTTCGGGAGTTGCCGCAAGGACAGCAAGGCAGTCGGCAGCGGATCGTGCGTGCGGGTTTGTCAGCATCATGTCATCGCGCCCTCCCCTCGTGCCAGTCGGATGCGCGCCCCTGCCGCCGCGACATCAGCAGCGGGGGCGCGCAGGGGGGGCCACGGCGCTGCCCTATGCCCCTTGGTGGAAATCGAGGCTGTCAGAGCCTGTCCTTTCTGGTCGCCTGCTTCTGCGATGCGCTCCACGCAAGCGCGGCCGATGCCGACGACGCCCCCGGGCCACTGCGGTCCGCCGCTTCCTTGACAGTCTGATACTGACCGTGCGGCACGGGCGGTTTGCGGTGGGGTCTGGTGAAGAATAGCGAAGTTTGGCTACCGCTGATTGATCTGCATCAAGCAACGCCGCCATCCCGCTTGCCTTGTCGCGGCTGGGGCCCACATCCGACGGGCAGACCGCAGCGCGGTTTAAACTGACCAACGGACTTTTGGCACCAGCGGACTAACGATTGCAGGATGGACGGAAGATTTTTCACGGCGGCAAAGAAATTTCTGCAACCGGGGGAATAACTCTCCATCGCCCCCGTTCTTCCTTGCATGCCGGGTCGCACTGCCCGGTCAGAAAAGGAGAACTTGACATGACGGATGATCGCAAAGGCCCAACCCTGCTGACCCGCCGCAATCTTCTGATGCGCGTTGGACTGACCGCAGGTGCGGCCTATATGGCCCCGGCCCTCGTCGGCTTCAACGCGGCCCACGCCAGCAGCGGCGGTTCTGGTGGTTCGGGCGGTTCGGGTGGGGGCTCCGGAAGCTCGGGAAGTTCGGGGAACTCCGGGAATTCGGCCCCGTCGGGAACTTCGGCCCCGTCGGGAACGTCGAGCCCGTCGAATGACTCGCGTCCCACCAACACCAGCGGGACCAACAAAGGCGAGCTGCCGACCTGGCTCAGCGGCGTGCTGAAGGGCGGCTGACTTTGAACCGGCATACGTATCATGCCGTTCCCGGGACCGAGGCGATCGCGCCCTCGGTCCCGCGACTTTGCACCCTGCGGCTGAAGGGGATCGACCGGACCATCGTCCTGCCGGACGATCCTGAACTGGTCGAAGCCCTGTCCAGCTGCATCCATGGCTGGCCTTCGGACCTGCAGCCACTGGACCCCGCCACCCTTGCCACACCCGACCCTTCCGCGCTTGCCCCGCTGTGTGTGATCGAACCGCGAGGACCCGGGATCTACCGGACCCATTCCCGGTATCTGGACCGCCCGTTCGACAAACTGCCTGCGGCAACGGCGATCTGCACTTTGCTGGCGGACCTTTCGCAGGCCTACAGCGAGACACCGGGCGACCATGTCTTTGGCCTCCATTGCGGGGCGGTCACCATTTGCGGGACGACGCTGGTCCTTGCCGGTGCGCGCCGGGCGGGAAAATCCACGCTGGTCGCCCGCCTTTCCGCTTTTCCCGAGGTCGACATCCTGTGCGACGACGTGCTGCCCATTGCGGCAGATGGCAGGGCCGTGGCCCTTGGCCTTGCCCCCCGGCTTCGGCTGCCCCTGCCGGAAGGGGCCTCCCCCGCGTTCCGCCAGCATGTGACGCGGTGGCTGGGCCCAGCGGATGACCGCTACGGCTATCTGCCGACGCCCAACCTGCTGTCGCATGGCAAGACCGTGCCCGCCCATGTCTTTCTGCTGCTTGACCGGCGCGACGAGGGGCCGGCCCGTCTGCATGGGCTGACCGAAGATGAAACCCTGTGCCGCCTGCTGGAACGCAGCATCGCAGGCCCCGCCGGACCCGAGCCCAGCTTTGCCGCGGCCCACGACCTTGCCAAGCGCTTGACCGGTTTGCGGCTGGTCTATTCTGATCTGGAAGAGGCAACGACGCTGCTCTTGCGGCACTTTGGCCGATTGGGTGAGGACAGGCAGGACTTTGGCCCCGTATCCCCACCCCTTGCACCAACAGCGCCCGAAAGTCCGGAGACTCCCGCAGAAATCGACCAGACGATGCCCTTTGTGCGCGCCAGCGATGCCGCCGTCCGCCGTGTCGGTGACGCCGCCTTCATCTGGCGGCCCGGGGATGTGATGCTGTGGCATCTCAACCCGGTGGCGCGGGCAATCTGGGCCATGCTGGACGAGCCAGCCCCTGCGACCTTGCTGGTCGAAGTCCTGGGCGAACTCTTTCCTGACGAGACGCCAGAACGGCTGGCATCGGACCTGCAAGGCCTGATGGCGCGGCTGTGCGCCGAAGGCTTGATCCACCCGGCAGGTTGAATTCATCCCGGGTCGCAATACCTTCGCCACGGTCGAAACCGCTGGACCGGCGCAGATCGCGTGCAGAAACCGGCAAACATGATCAACAAGTTGTTGGTTTGCCGTCCAATCCGCACAAGCCGGTTGGCAGGGCACCCGATGCAATGCAGAAGTTAGGTTTCGTCAACCCAGAAAGCAGGCGCTCCGGATGAAGGCTATTCCCCAGCTTATTGCAATCGTGTTGATCGGCGCGGCGGCCATTCCTTTGGCTGGCCGGTTTGTTCCGGGAACACGACCATGGCTGGACAATGTCGGACTGCTTCAGCCCCTCACCGCAGCGGGGATTATCCCGGCCGAAGCGGCGGCTGAAGCTGGCCAAGGTCAGGGAAGCCAGCGGGGCGGCGGGGTGACGGTGGTGGCAAGCGACGTGCAGACCGAAGTGCTGCGCGACATCGTGTCAGCCATCGGATCGGCGCGGGGGGTGCAGGCAGTCGAGCTATCGTTCGAGGTCACGGGGCGGCTTGCGTCCATCATGGTGGCCCCCGGTGACCGCGTGGCGGTCGGCGAGGTGATTGCCGCACTGGATGCCGAAGCGGCGCAGCTTATGGTGGACCGGGCGCGCCTTGTGCTGGAAGACGCGCAAAAGACCGTCGACCGGCTGGAACAGCTTGCCCAGTCCGGCACTGCGACGGCGCTGCAGCGTCAGGATGCCGAACTGGCGCTGCGCACGGCCGAACTGGGCCTGCAGTCGGCGGAACGCGATCTGGCCGACCACCGCCTGCTGGCGCCGATTGCGGGCTATGTCGGCCTTGTGGAACCGCAGGTCGGGGATCTGGTGTCCCCCACAACCGCGATCACCCGGATCGAGGACCGGTCCAGCCTGATCGTCGACTTCCGCGTGCCCGAACGGCTGGCAGCCATGGTTGCCGTGGGCGATCCCGTGCGGGCGACCGCCATCTCGACCCCCGGTGAGGTGATCGAAGGCCAGATCGTGGCCATCGACAACCGGGTGGACGAGGCCAGCCGGACCTTGCGGGTTCAGGCCACCGTCGGCAATGCTGACGACCGGCTGCGCGCCGGGATGGCGTTCCAGATCAATCTGGTCTTCACGGGGGCCGAATACCCTGCCGTTGACCCGCTGGCGATCCAGTGGGGCGCGGACGGGGCCTTTGTTTGGGTGGTGCGCGATGGCAAGGCCGCCCGCCTGCCGATCCGCATCCTGCAGCGCAGCGCCGAGGCTGTGCTGATCGAAGCGACCTTGGAACCTGATGATATGGTCGTGACCGAAGGGGTTCAGGCCCTGCGCCCGGGCGCCGAGGTGTCCGTCACCGCACCAAGGAGCTGACGGATGGACCACTCCCCCGAAACGCCGCCGACCGAACCCAAAAGCGGAGGCCACGGCACAGCCCTCTTCGTGCGCCGCCCCATTCTGGCCTTTGTGCTGAACGCCCTGATCGTGATTGCTGGGCTCGCCGGGCTGTTGGGCGCGGATGTGCGGGAACTGCCGGATGTCGACCGGCCTGTGGTGTCGGTATCCACCGATTATCCGGGGGCAGCACCCGAAACCATCGACCGTGAAGTGACAGCGGTGATTGAAGGCGCCGTGGGTCGGATCGCCGGGGTCAAGTCGATCTCGTCCACATCGCGGTTCGGATCAAGCCGGGTCACGGTAGAATTTCGTGATGACGTCGATCTTGACGTTGCCGCAACCGACCTGCGCGATGCCGTGGCGCGGGTCAGCAACAACCTGCCTGACGATGTCGACCCGCCAAGGGTGGTAAAGTCCGACGCCGACTCCGAAGCGATCCTGCGTATCGCTGTCACATCGTCGCGGCGGACGGCAGACGAGCTGACGACCCTTGTGCGCGACCTTGCCGAAAGCCGGCTTCTGTCGGCTCCCGGGGTGGCTGACCTGCAAATCTTTGGGGACAGGGAACTGTCCTTCCGGGTCGATGTCGACCTGATGCAATTGGCGGCACGGGGCCTGACCCTGGCCGACCTGCGGAACGTCCTTGGCGATGCGGCCCTTGACAGCCCCGCCGGCGCGCTGAGTTCAGACCGGCAAAGCCTGCAAGTGCGCACCACCGCCGCAATCCGCACGACGGAACAGATCGAAGCGCTGACTGTCGCCGGCGATGTGCGGCTGGGCGACGTGGCGCAAGTCACCCTTGGGCCTGAAACCGGCGCGTCGATCCTGCGGGCGAACGGTCAGACCGGCATCGGGCTGGGCATCATCCGCCAGGCCAACGGCAACACCCTCGCCATATCCGAGGCCGTCCGACAGGTGGTGGACGACCTGCAACCGCTGCTGCCGGACGATGTCGACATGTACGTCACCTCGGACAGTGCCGATTTCATCGAAGGCGCCATCCACGAAGTCGAGATTGCGCTTGGCTTGTCAGTGCTGATCGTGACGGCGGTGATCTACATCTTCCTGCGCGATGTCCGTGCCACGCTGATCCCGGTCATTGCGATGCCGGTGGCGCTGGTCGGCACGCTGGCGGCCATCTGGCTGGTCGGGTTTTCCATCAACATCATGACCTTGCTGGCACTGGTTCTGGCGACGGGCCTTGTGGTCGACGATGCCATCGTCGTGCTGGAAAACATCGTCCGCCGCCGGTCCGAGGGGATGGGCGCCCGCGCCGCCGCCGTTCTGGGGACCGAGCAGGTGTTCTTCGCCGTGCTGGCCACCACCTCGACGCTGGCGGCCGTGTTCATCCCGCTGTCGTTCCTGCCCGGCCAGACCGGGGGGCTGTTCCGCGAATTCGGCTTCACTCTGGCGATTGCCGTGCTGCTGTCGTCGATCACCGCGCTGACGCTGTGCCCGGTGCTGGCCGCGCGCCTGCTGCGGCCCCATACCAAGGATGAAACCCGTGGGGCCATGACCCGGATCGGCGATCTCCTCGCCGGCTTCTATCGGGCGACCCTGCGCCTGTGTCTGGGCGCGCCGCTGATTTCAGTCGCCGTCGCGGTGCTGTTTGCCGCCCTTGCGGTGGCCAGTGCCACATCGCTGCGGCAAGAGCTGACACCGGCCGAAGACCGCGCCGTTGTCCTTTTGTCGGTGCAGGCCCCGCAGGGCGTGTCGCTGGACTATACCGACGGCAAGATGCGCGAGATCGAGGCGCTGGTCGAACCGCTGCGCGCCTCGGGCGAGGTCAAAAGCGTCTTTGCCATCGCCGGGTCGGGCGGGCAGGACAATCGCGGCTTCATCGTCGTGACATTGGCCGACTGGGCTGACCGGACGCGCAGCCAGCAAGAAATTGCCGCCGAACTGAACGCGGGCCTGCGCGGGGTTATTGGTGTGCGAACCTTTGCGATCCAGCCAAACTCGCTTGGTATTCGCGGGGCGGGACAGGGCCTGTCCGTGGCGCTGGTCGGCGATGACTATGGCCGACTGGCCGATGTGGCCCGCACCCTTGTCGAGCAGATGGAACAGGACCCGCGCTTTGGTCAGGTGCGGCTGGGCTATGACACTACCCAGCCCCAGCTGTTCGTGGAGATTGACCGCACCCGCGCCGAAGACCTTGGCGTCGCGATCGACGGTCTAGGCGAGGCGTTTCAGGCCGTGCTTGACGGCCGCACTGTGGGCACCCTGTTCCTTGAGGATGACAGTTTCGACATCCGCCTTGTCTCCACCTCGGACCCGGTGAACGATCCCGGCGATCTTGAGCGGATCTTTGTGCCGTCCAGCAATGGGCAGATGGTGCCGGTGTCGTCCTTCGCCACCCTGACCGAACGCGCCGTGGCACCGGAACTTGGCCGTGAATCGCAGCGCCGGTCGGTGCCGATCACCGCGGGCCTGACGCCAGAACTGGCTTTGGGCGATGCCTTTGGCGAATTGCAGGCCATGGCAGACGACCTGCTGGGCGAGGATATGCAGCTGGTCCCGCTGGCCGAAGCCGCAACGCTTGGCGAAACCTCGTCGGGCTTGATCATCACCTTCGGCATTGCGCTTGCGGTCGTCTTTCTGGTGCTGTCGGCACAGTTCGAAAGCTTTGTCTCCGCCGTCATCGTGATGGCAACAGTGCCGCTGGGTCTGGCCTGCGCGATCTTCGCGCTGCTCCTCACAGGTGGCAGCCTGAACGTCTATTCGCAGATCGGCTTGGTGCTGCTGGTGGGCATCATGGCCAAGAACGGTATCCTGATCGTCGAATTTGCCGACCAACTGCGCGAGCGTGGCGCGACGGTCCGGGAAGCCATTGAAGAATCTGCCATTGTCCGCCTGCGGCCAGTGATGATGACCATGGTCGCGACGGTTCTGGGCGGTCTGCCGCTGGTTCTGGCACAAGGCGCCGGAGCCGAGGCGCGCGCTGTCCTTGGCTGGATCATCGTCGGCGGTCTGGGTCTGGCGACGATTGCCACGCTTTACATCACCCCGGTTGCCTACCTGCTGCTCGCCGGGCTTGCACGGTCCCGCGCGGCCGAGACGGAAATGCTGGAGTCGGAATTGCGCGGCCTGACGGGCCGGCAACACCCGGCGGAATAGCCTGACCACACAGTGCGCGTTATTCAGTAAAGGTCGACGCGGAACGGCGTGGTCGACCAATGAAGCCGCGCGATGTCGACAAGGCGCTCCACCGGGTCGGTTTCAAGCGTGGTGTCGCCCTGCTGGTCGGCAATGGCCTTGTAGGCCGCTTCGCTGCCCGCTCCGAACGCGCCATCCGGGGTGATATCGGCACCAAGCGCCTGCAAAAGCCGTTGTGCCGCCTCATCGATCTGCTCGGCCGGGATGGCATCAAGCACCTGACGGGCCCGCTCGACTGACACCTTGTCGCGCAAGGCGGCGGCGCGGCCAGCGCGATAGGCGGCATCGACAAGGCTTAGACCACCTGCGTTTTCAGACAGGATCAGGTAGGCACCATAGGCCCCGGCATTCGCGTCGCCCCGTTCAAGGCCCTTGTCGAACCAGTCAACCGCTTCGCCAAGATCAGCCTTCTTGCCAAGCGCGCCAGTTGCGATCAGCCGACCGATATTGCCCGGCGCGTTCGGATGACCGCCGTCCGCCGCCTTGGTGAACCAGTCAAGCGCAAGGGCCGCGTCTTCCTTCTGGCCGCCTAGCCCGTTCATGTAGACAAGGCCAAGGTTGTTGTAGCCGTAGATATCGCCCCGCGCGGCACTTTCGTTCAGGTAGCGCAGGCCACGGGTGGGGTCGTAATATTCGCTTGTGTCATCAAGGTAGAAATACCCCAGTTCGTTCATCGCGTAGGTATGGCCAACCTCAAGCGCGCGCATCAAAAGGTCATAGCCGCGAAGCCGGTCCTGATCGGTCTGTCCAAAGCGCACCAGTTGCCGGCCAAGGGCGTAGAAGGCGTAGGGGTCACCCAGCTGCACGCCCTCGCGGTAATAGGCCAGCGCTTCCTCCGGGGCTGCCTCGATGGCCGAGCCGCCGGTCGTGCGGGCCTCGTTCAGGATGGCGTTTCCAATGGCATAGGACGCGCGGGAATGGCCCATTTCGCGCGCCTTGTCCCATGCAGCGCGGGCTTCGTCGTAAAGCCGCAGCGCATTGTAGGCGCGACCAAGCTGATACTGGAACCGGGCGTTTGCCGGATCACGCGCGACGGCGGCCTTGCAGGCCTCAAGCGCTGCCTCTGGCTCGATCTCGTTGGCGAAGCGGGCAAAGCCTGCGCCTTCGGGGTCAAGATGATCCGCTGCCGCCATATCGCAGGGGTCGGGCGACAGGTCGACCTGAATGATCTTCGGGCTGCCGTTCAGGTCGATTTTGAACTGCGCCTTCAGCACCGGGCCCTGGCCCGCCTGCCCCACGGGACCGTTGACATAGGCGAAGGCAAGTCGCGCCGCATCCGGGGCGGACAAGGGGAACAGCGGGGCCGATTGAACGCCCCGGTCATCCAGCAGCACAAGCCGTCCGCCACGGGGCGGTTCGGTCAGATCAATCCGGTCGGTGGGGGCAAGGTTCAGCTCGGCCATCAGGGTCGCGCCGATGGGGACAGCCGGGGCAAGCGGCGCCGTGATCTGCACATCCGGGGTGGGAAGCTCTGCATCCATCGGCAGGAACTCGGCGGAGCTGGCGAAAAGCGTCAGGCCCCGCCCGACTGAGGCACCGTCTCCCTCTGGGGCATCTGCCGCAGCCAAGCTGGCCCCGGCCGAGGCGATGGTCGCCTCTTCCACCATGGTGGAGCTGTCCCAAGGCACCTGAACGCCCTCGGTCTCGATAAAGACGCTCCGCCGCACTTCTTCGAAAACGTCGGTCACGGGCACCGACCCCAAGGCCGCAGCCTGCAGGAAGGCGGTGGCGAAGGGGCTGTTTTCGCCCGCGCCATCCAGCGCCACTTCACCGGGCGAGGTTGAGAAGACGAGGTAGGAATTCACCGGTGCCGCCAGTGACGCAAAGCCGGTTTCAATTTCGCGCACATCCGGGCCAAGGGAGTTCTGCACCTGCAGCCCGGCGAAAGGGTTGTTCCGGCAACTGTCAAGGATGACGATCTGCAGCCGCGCACGCGCGCCGATGATCGACACCAAACTGCCGACAGACACGGTCTCGAACGGCAAATCGTCGATCTGGTCAAGCTGGGCGTCGGTCGGAATCAGGTAGTTCTCTGACCCGACCTGCACGCCATGGCCCGCGTAGTAGAACAAGACCTCGGTCTCGCGGTCGACATCGAAAAGGATGCGCTGCATCAGCCCTTCGAAATCCCGCTTCGACGCGTCTTTCAGCAGAGTGACGTCATAACCCTGCCCGGCCAGCGCATCGGCGACATCCTCGGCATCGTTCCACGCATTCGGTAATTTTGGGGCGTGGGCATAGCTTTGGTTGCCGATCACAATGGCATATTTCTGGCGCGGACCTTTGGCGTCCACTTCCAGTTTTCGCACATTGGACGAAACATAGCCGTCAGGAAATGGGCTTGGGCTGGAGCCATCTTCCTGCGATGCCGCTGGCAAGGCTATTGCGGCCATGACCAGCATTGCCAGTGTGCCACATGCCCATTTTCGATGGCTGACCATCTAACCGGTCCAGCCGCCGCCGCCGCCGCCACTGCCGCCACCTCCACCACCCTCGCCTCGATCATCAAAATCGATGACTGGGGCCGGCTTTTTCACCACCGTCGCGGCAGCCACCGGTTTCTTGACCGTCGGCGCCGCAACCGCGGCTTTCGGTGCAGGTTTCTTTTCGGCCATCGGGGCGGGTTCAACACAGGCCGCCATCAAAGTCAGGCTGGCGATCACAAACAAAGGACGAGACAAATTTCCAAGCATAAAGCGACCCCTTGATTGAAGAGACGGTCGGTCACACAAAGACAAAGAGATTCTAAAACCAATATATGAGGATGGTGCCACAGATCGGCATTTCAGACAAGAATGTCCGCGTTCGCAGGACAGTGGGCAAAGCAACGGCGACGAAGCAGGGCCACTTCTGTCGCCTCAGGTTTCAGACAGCAGCTTGTTTCCAAAAGGGGAAATGGTGCCCGCGGCCGGATTTGAACCGGCATAGCCTTGCAGCCGAGGGATTTTAAGTCCCCTGTGTCTACCGTTCCACCACGCGGGCCTGTGACGGTCGGGCGAACGCCCGGACGGTCGCTGCGCAGCATAGCGGCTTTGCCGGGCGCGAAAAGGCAAAAGCCATGGGATCGCGGGCGATTTGACAAGCAGGCCCCGGCTTGACCAAAGTGGCGACAGGAGATCTCGCATGACCCCAGCCCCTGCCTTGACACCTGATGATTGCCGCCATGTCGTGATGGACAGCCTGTCGCATCTGCTTCGGCTGGTGGGCGGCAACGGCCGCTTCGTCTATGCCCACCCTGCGGGCCAGCCCGACGTGGTCATGGATGGCTACAACATGCTGCGCCATTGCGGAACGCTTTGGTTCATGCTGCGCGCCGTCAATGAACTTGGGCTGGACCTGCCCCCCAACCAACGCTCGGCCCTGGCGCGGGCCTTGGGCTATGCGGTCCGCAAGATGGAACGCCCGTCCTGGATTGCGCAGCCAAGCCTTGCGTTGGTTGCGAACGGTGCCGTCAAGACCGGCGGAATCGGTCTGGCCCTTCTGATGCTGGAGGAGTATCGCCGCGCCCTGCCGCGTGGGCTGGACACAGGCACCCTTTCCCTTGATGCGACGGTTGACGGGCTGCAGACCTATGCGCTGGCGCAGATCGACGGGCTCGACTTCCGGCACAAGCGCCTGATCGCGGATGGGACCGTCCTGCCGTTCCGAAGCGACTATTATACCGGTGAGGTGCTGTTCGGCCTGTTCATCACCGGCCGCACCGACCCGGACCTTCTGGCCACGGCCGAGGCGCTGGTCGCCCGGCGCTATGGCGTGCCCGAACAAAGCCACTGGATGGCCTATGCCGCCTGCGAAGCCGCCGCCCGCGGCCTGATCGGCGAAGCGCGGCTGACCGGCTATCTGACCGATCTGGTCAGCGCGATCATCGAACAGGACGCCTACCGCGGGCGCCGTCAGTCAACCCCCATCGCCTGCCGGACCGAGGCGCTGACCCGCTTCGTGGCGCTGTGCGACCAGTGGCCCGGCCGTTTCCCCCCCGCCCTGCGCGCCGCGGCCTTGCGGGTGGCGGATGAAAATCTGGGCCTGCAACTGACGTGGTATCAGGACGGCCAGTTCTGGAAGGGCGACGACGACCGGAAGGTGCAGATCGACTACATCCAGCACAACGGCACGTCCTTCCTCAATCGCCTGCCGCTGGTCTGACGCTGTGCTGCATCGCGGCAATTGACTTCGCCAATCAGCGTTGCCCATATGGCGCCCAAGGATTTGCGCCTGGGTCGGGCGAAGGGGGAAACAGATGAACAAGGTCTATCCATCGGCCGCCGCAGCCCTTGACGGGGTATTGCACGACGGCATGTTGATCGCAGCCGGGGGCTTTGGGTTGTGCGGCATCCCCGAGCTGCTGATTGCGGCGATCCGCGACAACGGCGTGAAGGGGCTGACCGTGGCGTCGAACAATGCCGGCGTGGATGGGTTCGGCCTTGGCCAACTGCTGGAAACCCGGCAAGTGAAGAAGATGATCTCGTCCTACGTCGGCGAAAACGCAGAATTTATGCGCCAGTACCTGTCGGGCGAGTTGGAGCTTGAGTTCAACCCCCAAGGCACGCTGGCTGAACGGATGCGGGCGGGCGGCGCAGGCATCCCGGGGTTCTACACCAAGACCGGCGTCGGCACCGTGATCGCCGAGGGTAAAGAGCATCACGATTTTGACGGCCAGACCTATATCCTGGAACGCGGGATCGTGGCCGATCTTGCCATCGTCAAGGCCTGGAAGGCTGATCCGTCGGGCAACCTTGTCTTCCGCAAGACCGCGCGCAACTTCAACGTGCCCGCCGCCACCTGCGGCAAGGTCTGCGTCGCCGAGGTCGAGGAAATCGTGCCGCTGGGATCGCTTGACCCCGACACGATCCACCTGCCCGGTATCTATGTGCACCGCCTTGTGCAGGGCGCCCATGAAAAGCGCATCGAACAGCGCACCGTCCGCAAGAAGGAGTCCGTCTGATGTGGGACCGCAACCAGATCGCCGCCCGCGCGGCGCAGGAACTGCAGGACGGCACCTATGTGAACCTTGGCATCGGCATCCCGACGCTGGTGGCGAACTATATCCCGGCAGGGGTGCATGTGACGCTGCAATCCGAAAACGGCATGCTGGGCATGGGCCCCTTCCCGTTTGAAGGCGAGGAAGACCCCGATCTGATCAATGCCGGCAAGCAGACGATCACCGAACTGCCACAGACCGCCTATTTCGACAGCGCCACCAGCTTTGCGATGATCCGTGGCGGCAAGATCGCCATGGCGATCCTTGGCGCGATGGAGGTTTCGGAGGCAGGCGATCTTGCGAACTGGATGATCCCCGGCAAACTGGTCAAGGGCATGGGCGGCGCGATGGATCTGGTCGCTGGTGTCGGCCGGGTCGTGGTGGTGATGGACCACACCTCAAAGCATGGCGAATCCAAAGTGTTGAAAGCCTGCACCCTGCCCCTTACCGGCAAGGCCGTAGTCAACCGCATCATCACCAACCTTGGTGTGCTGGATGTGGTCCCCGGCGGCCTGAAGATCGTGGAACTGGCCGAGGGCGTGTCAGAAGCAGACCTACGCGCCGCGACCGAGGCGACGATCGTTGGCTGATTTCGCAATCACCCGCGAACACGGCGCCACCAAGGGCCGCTACGTCATCCGTCAGGGATCGGATGAGGCGGAACTGACCTATTCCATCACCACGCCGACACTGATCATCGCCGACCACACCGCTGTGCCCGATGCCTTTCGTGGCACGGGCGCCGGTCTGGCCCTGTTCATGCGGCTGGTCGAAGATGCGCGGGCGGAAGGCGTGAAGATCGTGCCGCTCTGCCCCTTCGTGAATGCGACGCGCAAGAAGCATCCCGAATGGGCGGATGTGTTCGTCTGATCCGGACGCCCGGGCTTACCCGCCCGTCGCGATCACCTTGAACACGCAAGGGTCCGTCACAAGCTGTGGCGGGCTCAGGCACAAGCCCTGCGCAACTTGCCAGGCTGCCAGCACTTTGGGCACATAGTCGCGCGTTTCCGCATAGGGTGGCACACCCTGATTGGCGCGCACGGCCCCCTCGCCGGCATTGTAGGCGGCAAGCGCCATCAGCGGGTCGTTGTCGAACTCCTCCAGAAGCCAGTCCAGATAGGCCACGCCGCCCTTGATGTTCTGCGCGGGATCGGTGGAGTCGCTCACCCCGAAGCGTTCCGCCGTGGCGGGGATCAGCTGCATCAGCCCCACCGCTCCGGCATGGCTTACCGCATTCGACTGACCAGCGCTTTCAACCCCGATCACCGCAAGGACCAGCGCGGGCGACACATCGGTGCCGATGGTGGCCTTCAGGATCTCGGTTCCGTAGGTTTCGGCCACACCCTGCAAATGCTGCATCCGCGGGGCGCGGACAGTGCTGCCATCCGGGCCGCGCGACAGCATGGCCAGCGCCGTGTCAAACCGGCCCGAGGCGTCGGACAATCCGGGCGGCACCTCATCCCAGAACCATGCATAGGAGGAGCTCGGCGCGGGCCCCGGCGACAGCCCCTCCCCCGCAGCATCTGGCTTGTCGGCCACTGTGGTTTCTTCGCTGCGTTCGGGACGGGGGTCAACCTTGGGCAGCGCTGCCAGAAAGCGCGCCTGTTCCTCGGGATCGATCTGAACGGTGATGCGCTTGCCGGGCAGACCTTCGCCCACCTTGACGCGCTTGAAACTGAAATCCTCGGCCAGCGCGCCGCAAGGCGCGATGACGCAGAGAATCACTGCGATAAACCGGGGGTATGACCGCATCTGCGGGTGCCTGCTCTTTTGTTCTTTTGCCAGAGAATCGCAGCTTCGGTGCCTCCGGACCAGCCTTTTCACAGGGGAATCATGGCATTTCCGCCAGAATTGACCGAAAAACCACGCTCGGATGCCACCAGATCAGATCACGGTTAAGATTTCTTTCCTTTGTTTTCAGTGCTCTAGCACCTTCGCGAAGGATACGGTCACGCGAATGCGATTTAGCCCGTACCGTCCAAACTGATGCCACGATTACCCGTCTATATGTGCTCATACCGAACGGAAGCGGCGAACAAGATGGCCAAGCCGGAGCGGTTGCGAAACTGTAGAGCCCCTTAGCAAAGGATATGACCATGACCAAGTTTTCCGCTTTTCTGAATGACGAAACCGGTGCTGTGACCGTTGACTGGGTGGTTCTGACCGCCGCTATCGTTGGCCTGGGCCTGGTGGTCTTCACCTTCATCCAGCCCGCCATTTCGCAGCTGGCAAACGACATCGGCACCGAGATCAACAAAGCCGGTTCTAAAATGAAGACCGCTGGCACCCCATAATTTGAACTGACCATTCTGGTCTTTACGACCGCGCCTGTGAAAAGGCGCGGTCGATTTCTTTTGGACACCGGCTTGGTCAACCGGGACACTTGCAAGAAACTGCTATCAATTGTCTGAACTTGGTTAAAGTTTCGCCGCAATCGGACAGCAGGGTCAGGTGAATGCAGCAGAACCTGTAGCCAGGGACGGGGTGCCGGAATGAAGGGCGTGAAAAGCTTTCTCGGTGACGAAGACGGTGCCGTGACGGTCGACTGGGTCGTCCTGACGGCCGGCGTCGTGGTGTTCGCGGTGTTCGTGATGCCCCCGATCCAGAGCGCCATTGTCGACATGGCCATTTATATCGGTGATACGATCGGACTGTATCACCAATTTCTGGAGTAGGTCCTGACCACTATCGGCACGCAGGGCGCCCAGCCATTGGCTTGATGGGGCGCCCTTGTCGCATTAACTTGAAGGCTGACAGGTCGCGTCGCGACGTACAGGCAACTTAGGGGAACGGTATGAGAGCAGTATTCGGGTTGGTCCTGGTCGTCGGCATGGCCCTGGCGGGCGCTGCCGTCTATATGATCCAGGGCTATATCGCGCAGACCGAGGCGCTCTTGCAGCGCGAGCGCGATTTCAACGCGGCGGCCGGCAAACTGGTCGAAGTCTATGTGTTCAACAGGCAGATGGCCTATGGCGATCCGTTGACGCCTGAAGATGTCCAGTTGATCTACTGGCCGGAACAGGCCCTGCCAGAAGCAATCTTCCGCGATCCGGCCGAGCTGTTCCCGGAAAATGCCCCCGGACCGCGCTATGTGATGCGCGCGACCGAGGCGTTTGAACCCGTTCTGGCCAGCCGCGTCACTGCACCTGGTGAACTTGCAGGCCTGACCGCGAAACTGCAGCCGGGGATGCGCGCCTTCCAGATCCGCGTCGGCGTCGCCTCGGGCGTTGCGGGCTTTGTCCAGCCGGACAGCTTCATCGACATCTACTGGACGGGCGGCATCAGTGGCGTCAACGGCAACGTGACGCGGCTTATTGAAAGCTCGATGCAAATCATTGCGGTCGACAACACCTTTTCCGGCGGCGAGCTGGCCACCGGCACTAATGCCAGAACAGTAACAGTGGCCGCGACCCCGGAACAGGTGGCGCGCCTTGCACAAGCCCAGGCAACAGGGCAGCTTTCAATGTCGCTGGTCGGCGACGGCACGGAAACCGTCACCGAACGGATCGAGATCGACACCGACACCATGCTTGGCATCGTGCGCGAAGAAGCGGTCGTCGAGGCCGCCCCGGAGGTCGAGAAGGTTTGCACGATCACTGCACGCAAAGGTAGTGAAATCGTCGAAACGGTCATTCCCTGCAAGGACTGACCAGCGATCGAAATTGGGGGGGCGCGGCCACAGGATATGGGGTCGCGCCCCATTCATTTTCCAACCCATTGCGATCTGTTGCAGTTTATCCACATCAACAAAACCTTCCAACCAATTGATTCTTGCAAATAAAGCGTGTGTCCTGCATTCTGCCGTCGATAAGGGCATCCAAGACCCAACCGAGGCGTGGTCGAAAGGGCAGATCACAATGAACATGAAACGAATCCTAGTTGCGGGTATCGTGGGTGCATGTCTTGCATCCACTGCCATGACGCCAATCTCCGCCGAAGTCCTGCGCGTCATGCAGGGTCAGGCGTCTGGCGCACTGAACGTTCCGATGAATCGGGCCGTTGTGGTTGAAAGCGACGTTCCCTTTGCGGAACTGTCGATTGCCAACCCGGGTATTGCTGACATCTCAACTCTGTCGGACCGCTCGATTTACGTCCTCGGCAAGGCACCTGGGCGCACGACGCTCACGCTATTGTCGCCAGAGGGGCAACTGATCTCCAACGTCGACGTGCACGTCACGCCCGACATTGCCGAGTTCAAGGAAAGGCTTCAGCAGATCCTTCCGGGCGAACAGATCGAAGTTCGCACCGCCAATGACGGGATCGTCCTTTCAGGCCAGGTATCCTCCACGGCCAAGCTGGACCGGGCACTTGATCTGGCCAACCGCTACGCCCCAGACCGGGTGTCGAACCTGATGGTGGTTGGCGGTACGCAGCAGGTCATGCTGAAGGTCCGCTTCGCCGAAATGCAGCGGTCGGTCGGCAAGGCCCTGGGTGGGTCACTTTCGGTAAGCGGCGTCGGCACCGATGGTAGCGGCTCCGCGGGCGGTGGCGGCGGTGTCGCAGGCGCCTTCGGCGGCATCGGCGTGAACTTCGGGGTCGGCGACTTCGCCTTCGAAGTGGCGCTTGAAGCTCTTGAAACCAAGGGCATGGTGCGCACCTTGGCTGAACCGAACCTGACGGCCCTTTCCGGGCAAGAGGCGCGGTTCCTGGCGGGCGGGGAATATCCGCTGCCCGTGGCGCAGACCAACGACACCATCACGGTCGAATTCAAGCCCTTCGGTGTGGAACTCAACTTCACCCCGACGGTCGTTGATGGCGACATCATCAACCTGACGCTGAACGCAGCCGTGTCGTCGGTTGACCCGACACTGACCTTCACCAACGGTGACATCGACATCCTCGGCTTCAAACGTCGCGAAACCTCGACCACGGTCGAGATGCGTGATGGCCAAAGCTTTGCGATTGCCGGCCTGCTGCAGGATGACTTCCGCGATCTGAACACGCAGGTGCCGTGGCTTGGCGACGTGCCGATCCTGGGTGCACTGTTCCGTAGCGCCGACTATCAGCGCAACCAGTCGGAACTGGTGATCATCGTCACGCCGCATCTGGTCACGCCCGTCTCGGGCGAGGCGCTGGCTCTGCCGACTGACCGTGTCCGCATCCCTACGGAACGTGACCTGTTCCTGTTCGGCACTGTCGCCAAGAACCCGGGTGGTGCTGCGGGCGAAGTGGCCCGTCAGGATTTCAGCACCTCCTACGGCTATGTGATGGAGTAAGACGATGACCGGAACGCTTATCAAGCTGTTCGCTGCCTCTAGCCTCCTCGCTTTGGCCGGCTGCGGAACATCGGGAACCACGTGGGACAAGGAGCTTGGCTCCGAAGTGGACAAGGGCCAGTTCGGCAATGCCACGATGAACAACGTTCTGATCCAGACGGGTCAGATCGAATACACGGTCGCCTTGGCCGAACGTTTCAATGCCGAGGTGGAAGACACCATCAACTTCGAGTTCAACAGCTCCGAACTGACGAGCGAGGCCCGCACCATTCTGAAGCGGCAGGCCGACTTCATCCGCCAGTTCCCGGAAGTGCGGTTCCGTGTCTATGGCCACACCGACCTCGTCGGTTCGGCCGGCTACAACCAGCGTCTCGGCTTGCGCCGGGCGCAGGCTGCGGTCGCCTACCTCTCCTCGCTCGGCGTGTCGAAATCGCGGCTTGAGGCAGTGGTGTCCTACGGCAAGACACGGCCCATCGTGCAGACCAGCCAGCCCGAGGTTCGCAACCGCCGTACGGTGACCGAGGTCTCTGGCTTCGTCGAATCGCACCCGCTGGTGTTGAACGGCAAGTATGCAGCTATCATCTGGCGCGAGTATGTGGACAGCGCTACCCGCCCGCATCCGGAAGGCGGCGGCACGACAAGCGAAGTGGCTGGCGGCGGCTGAGCCCGCAAAACACAAAGTTTGGAAAGGCCGGGCCCTCGCCCGGCCTTTTCGTTTCCATATCGTGGTGAAATCCTAGAATCAGGCATTTTTAGCCCAAATCTCGCCACCATTCCTGACCAAGGTCGCGTCGGTGGCTTACGGTCCATGACCATAATCCTGAGTCGGTTGATTTCGGCATTTTCTTTGCCACAATCGTTGGGTGGTCCATGACTTTGGCCCAAGAACTGAAAGGACGTGACGCGAGATGACGAGCAAAGCCACGGTACAAAGTGATCCCGCGCCGATCCTGGCCTGCACGATTTCGCGGGATGTCCAGCGTTTCGATCTTCTCATCGACGATATGGAACAGGAACTGGGCGAAGCCTGGGGTGACCTGAATTTCGAAGATGCGCTGGTCTTCCTGAAACAGCCCGACAGCTCGGGAATGCAGTTCGTCGCCATCGCTGTGGACAGCGAGGACGAAAGCGAATTGTCGAAGATGAACGACGTGATCAAGGCCGCCAAGGCCAAGAAGATCAAGGTCCTGCTCATCGCCAATCAGGTCAGCCCGTCTGTCCTGCACCAGATGCTGAAACTCGGCGCTGATGACTTTGTGCCCTATCCCCTGCCCGAGGGCGCCCTGCACGAGGCGATCGAACGCCTGCGCAAGCCCAGCATGGTCATGCCCGAAGGCTATGACCCCGAAACCGGCGCTTTCACTGGCCTGACCAAACCTAAGGGTGACCGCAACGGTGTGATCCTGCCCGTGCATGGCATGGCTGGCGGCGTTGGCGCGTCGACCTTTGCGGCCAACCTGGCGTGGGAACTGTGCCTTGTGCCGGAAGCCGAAGGCACCGGAACCCGGGTCTGCATCATCGATTTTGACCTGCAGTTCGGGTCCATCGCCACCTACCTTGACTTGCCGCGCAAGGAAGCCGTGCTTGAGGTGCTGAGCGACACCGGCAGCATCGATTCCGACAGCCTGATCAAATCGATGCTGACCTTCAACGAAAAGCTGCACGTCCTGACCGCGCCGACCGACATGCTGCCGCTTGAGATGATGACGCCCGACGACATCGGCCGCATCCTGGACATGGCGCAGGCCAACTTTGATTTCGTCATCGTCGACATGCCGTCAACCGTGGTCGGCTGGACCGAAGCGGTCCTCAACCGCGCCCATGTCTACTTTGCGCTGCTGGAGCTTGACCTGAGGTCCGCCCAGAACATCCTTCGCTTCATCCGGGCCCTGAAGGCCGAAGCGCTGCCGCATGACAAGGTGCGCTACGTCTTGAACCGCGCGCCCAAGTTCACCGACCTCTCGGCCAAGGCCCGCGTCAAGCGGATGGCCGAAAGCCTTGATATCGACATCGAGGTGCAGTTGCCCGACGGCGGCGAACAGGTGACCCAGTCAAACGACCACGGCCTGCCGATTGCGGAAAACGCAGCGAAAAACCCGCTGCGCAAGGAACTGCAGAAACTTGCCAAGTCTTTGTACGATCTTAACAAATCTGCCGAAGTCGGCAGGGCGTGACAAAAAGGGGACTGACCCGTGTTTAGCCGCTTCTCCAAGACCAACCCGCCCGGTCGCGCGGGCACGCCGGCCCCTGTCGCTACTGCCGTCGCCGAAAAGCAAGGCATCGGCGCCCGCGCCGCAGCACCTGTTTCGCAAAAGACCGCAGCCGAGGCATTGGCAGCCGACCGCGACAAGAAACGCAAGGAACGCCTGACCGAGCTTAAGGTCGAAATTCACAAGCGCCTTCTGGAAGACCTCAACCTTTCCGCGCTGGAATCGGCGACCGAGCAGAACCTGCGCCAGGAAATCGCGAACCTCACCGGTGAAGCGCTGGACGAAATGTCCGTCGCGCTGAACAAGGAAGACCGACTTGCCCTGACGCAAGAGCTTTACGACGAGGTGATGGGCCTGGGTCCGCTTGAACCGCTTCTGAAAGACGAAACGATCAACGATATTCTGGTGAACGGCCCCCGGCGCATCTTCGTGGAACGTGCGGGCAAACTGGAACTCAGCGACGTCACCTTCCGCGACGAACGCCACCTGCTGCGGATCATCGACAAGATCGTCTCCGCTGTGGGCCGCCGGGTTGACGAATCCAACCCCTATTGCGACGCGCGCCTGACCGACGGCAGCCGTTTCAACTGCATGATCCCGCCGATCGCGGTGGACGGGTCGCTGGTATCCATTCGTAAGTTCAAGAAGGACAAACTGCGGATTGATGACCTTGTCCGCTTTGGCGCCTTTACCGATGAAATGGCCGCCTACCTGCAGGCCGCCGTGTCCTGCCGGCTGAACATCATCGTCTCGGGCGGTACGGGTTCGGGTAAGACGACCACGCTGAACGCACTGTCTTCCTTCATCGACAACCACGAACGCGTGCTGACCATCGAAGACACCGCCGAACTTCAGCTGCAACAGATCCACGTCGGCCGGATGGAAAGCCGCCCCGCCAACGTCGAAGGCAAGGGCGCCGTCACCCAGCGCGACTGTTTGCGCAACGCCCTTCGTATGCGCCCTGACCGCATCATCGTGGGGGAAACCCGGGGTGAGGAAGTCATCGACATGCTGCAGGCGATGAACACCGGCCACGACGGATCCATGACCACGATCCACGCCAACAACCCGCGCGACGCGATCAGCCGTCTCGAAAACATGGTCGCCATGGCCGGGATCGAGATGCCCTTGAAAGCCATGCGTTCCCAGATCGCCTCGGCCGTCAACCTGATCGTGCAGGCCAGCCGTCTGCAGGACGGGACGCGCCGCATGACCTCGATCACTGAAATCACCGGGATGGAAGGCGAGGTCATCTCGATGCAGGAAGTCTTCCGCTTTGAACGCCTTGGGGTCGAGCCCAACGGCCGTATCATCGGGCGGTTCAACGCGACCGGCATCCGGTCTTCCTATTCAGACCGGTTCCGCCAGTGGGGCTTTGACCTGCCCGCGTCGATCTACGAACCGATTATCTGAGCATAGACATGGAAATCAGCGCAGCACCCCTGATCTATATCCTGATCTTCGTCGCCGTCGTGGTGATCGTCGAAGGCATCTATCTGACCGTCTTCGGCAAATCGATCAGCCTGAACAACCGGCTCAGCCGACGGCTGACCCTGCTTGAGAAAAACGCCAACCGCGAACAGGTTCTGGAGCAGCTCCGCAAGGAGATGAACCAGCACCTCAACGCCAAGAACATCCCGCTGTACTCGGTCTTCGCCAAGAAGGCGCAGCGCGCGAACATCGCCTTCTCGCCGCAACAGTTGATCGCAGTGATGGGCGTGGTGGCAGTTCTGGCCTTCCTCATGCTGACGCTCTTCACCAGCGCCACGGTTGGGGTGCGGGTCATCCTTGGCATCGTCATGGGCGTCGGCGGGGTCTATTTCTGGGTCAACAAGAAGGCCAAGAAGCGGATGGAGCTGCTGGAAGAACAGCTGCCCGATTCCATCGAACTGATGGTCCGCAGCTTGCGCGTCGGTCACCCGTTCTCGGCTGCGATCGGCATCGTGGCCAAGGAAATTCCCGATCCGCTCGGCTCGGAATTCGGTGTCATCGCGGATGAGGCCGCTTATGGCCGCGACGTGACTGAATCGCTCAAGGCCTTCGCGGAACGGATGGACAGTCAGGATTTGCGCTTCCTCGCGGTGGCCGTGACGATCCAGCAAACCTCAGGCGGCAACCTGGCCGAGATTCTGGACGGCCTGTCCAAGGTGATCCGCGCCCGCTTCAAGCTGTTCCGCCGCGTCCGCGCCATCACGGCCGAAGCGAAATGGTCCGGCATGTTCCTGTCAGCCTTCCCGATCGTCGCGCTGCTGATGATCATCGTCATCAAGCCTGACTACTATGACGGCGTGCGCGAAACGTCTGCCTTCATTCCGGCGGCGCTTTTCGTCGGTGTTTTCCTGCTCATCAACATCATCTTCATGAAGGTGATGACCAACATCAAGGTCTAGGGGGAACACCATGAACCCGTTTTCTGCTGTCAACACCATGCTGATCGACACCCTGGGTCCGCTTGGCCCGCTGATGGCGGTCGGGTTTCTGGGGCTGCTGCTGATCCTCATCGCCCTGCCCACGGTGATGAAGCGTCAGCGTGACCGCTTCCGCGAACTCAAGGACTCACAGCCGGGCCTTGGCGACGGCGAAAAGAAGCGCGCCCTGCGGCGGGTCGAAAAGGTCGACAAGCTGGAACGCTTCGCGCATTTTCTGGAGCCCCAGAAGAAGGACGAGCTTTCGGCAGCCAAGCTGAAGATGCTGCGCGCGGGCTATACCAACAAGAACTCGGTCCGCATGTTCCATGCGATGCAGTTTCTGCTGGGCATCGGCTTTCTGATCGTCGGCCTGATCATGGCGCTGGTCAAATCGATCAACGGCGAACTGACCACCAACTCCATGCTGATGTATGCGCTTCTGCCTTGCGCCATTGGCTATTACATCCCGCGCTATTGGGTCGACAAGCGCGTCGAGAAGCGCCAGACCGAGATCATCGAAGGCTTCCCTGACGCGCTTGACCTGATGCTGGTCTGCGTCGAAGCGGGCCAGTCGCTGGACCAATCCCTCATCCGCGTCGGCAAGGAAAGCCGCATGGGCTATCCCGCCCTCGCCGATGAATTCGACATGGTCGCGCAAGAGGTGAAGGCCGGCAAGGAACGCACCTCGGTTCTCAAGGATATGGCCGAACGCGTGGGTGTGCCCGACGTGGCCTCTTTCGTGACCACGCTGGTGCAATCCGCCACCTTCGGCACCTCGGTCGCCGAAGCCCTGCGTGTCTATTCCGCCGACATGCGCGACAAACGCATCATGCGGGCGGAAGAAAAGGCAAACATGTTGCCTACCAAGCTGACCCTTGGCACTATGCTGTTCACGGTTCCGCCGCTGCTGGTCATCCTTATCGGCCCGTCAATCCACGGGATCGCGACGATGCTGATGGAAATGCGGCCCGGCTGAAGGGCAAAAGAAGGGTCGACGTGCGCCACCAGATTTCTGCGCTACTGCTTGCAGCCATCGCGCTGTCTGCCTGCGCGCCCTCGGGTGGGGTGTCTCGCAACCTGCCCTATGGTGTCGATGGCCGCGGTGATGCGGTCGACGGTCTGACCGTTGGCCACCGCCTGATGGAAGCCCAGGAATACGAACTGGCGCTAAAGGCCTATTACCGCGCCGCCGCCGAAGAAGGCGCGACGATCGACACCCTGTCCGCCATCGGCTCCGCCAACCTTGCGCTGGGCCGTCTGGGCCAGGCCGAAAAGATGCTGCGCCGCGCGCTTGAGGAAGACCCGACCTTCGTTCCCGCCATGAACAATCTTGGCGTCGTCCTGATGGAACGCGGCAAGCTGGGTGAGGCGCGGCTCGTCTTCCAGCAGGCTTTCGCGCAGGATAGTGGCCAAACGGACTCGATCCGCGAAAATCTGATGCGCGCTATCGCCGCAACCGAAGCGGTCGTGTACAGTCCTGATGAAGAAGAAGGTGAGTTCCGCCTCGTGCGGCGTGAAAAGGGCAAATATGTCCTCCTCACGCAGCTTTAGGGGAAGGGATTCCGAGCAGTAAGAACCGAGCAGTCTACAAAAAAGGACGCGAAAGATGCGCCACTCTGGTCTAGTTGTGCTGTGCCTTGGCGGCACAATGTTCCTGTCGGCCTGTCAGCAGAATTCAGATGCGCAGGTGCAACGGGCCCTGAAAGACGTCAACGTCATTGATGAATCCAACCTGAACGATGTGATGCTGACAGTGGCCGACCCGAATGAGGCGGTCGTCTACTTTACCAGCGCCGTTCAGCAGAAGCCCGACCGGATTGACCTGAAACGCGGGTTGGCAAAATCACTCACCCGCGCCCAGAAACCGTCGGAAGCAGCGGTGATCTGGCGCCAGATCGTCGATTCCGGCGAAGCCACGGCGGAAGATCGGGTCTTGCTGGCAGATGCGCTGATCCGCTCCAACCAGTGGGACGCTGCCAAGGCCGAGCTGAACCTGATCCCCCCCACCCACGAAAGCTTCGACCGCTACCGGATCGAGGCGATGGTCGCCGACGCGGACAAGAACTGGGCGAAGGCCGACAGTTTCTATGAAATCGCCGTCGGTCTGACCACGCGCCCGGCCAGCACGCTGAACAACTGGGGCTTTTCCAAACTGACCCGCGGCGAACATGCCGGGGCGGAAAAGCTGTTTGTCGAAGCCCTGACCCACGACCCTTCGATGTTCACCGCCAAGAACAACCTCGTTCTGGCCCGGGCCGCACAGCGCAAGTACGACCTGCCCGTGGTGCGGATGACCCAGACCGAACGCGCCGAGCTTCTGTATTCCATGGCGCTTGCCGCCGTGAAGCAGGGCGACGTCACGGTGGGCAAGGGCCTGTTGCAACAAGCCATCGACACTCACCCCCAGCATTTCGAGGCCGCAAGCCGCAGCCTTGAGGCCCTTGATTCGAACGTGCAGCTCTGATGATTACCCCGACTGGCGCGCTGATCCTTCTGGTCCCGGTCCTGCCCATCGCCATCTGGGCGTCGGTCAACGACATGAAGCGGATGAAAATTCCGAACAACGCGGTTCTTGCGCTTGCCGCCGTCTGGCCCCTGCTTGGGTGGCTTGCGGTGGCCACCTGGACGGCCTGGTTCTGGGGCTTTGCCTTGATGGCGATTGTGCTGGTCGCAGGCTACCTGTTGTATACGACCGGCACTTTTGGCGCTGGCGACGCCAAATATACGGCCGCCATGGCGCCAATCTTTGTTGGCGCAGACATCCTGTGGCTGCTCATGCTGATCGCCGGTTGCCTGCTCGGCGCACTGATCACCCACCGGATCATGCGGGGCATCCCCGCGGTCCGGAACATGACTCCAGACTGGAAAAGCTGGACCGAGCGGCGCTACTTTCCGCTTGGATTTGCATTGTCGGGGATTGTGGTCTTCTATCTTGTTGCCGCCATCTGGCCGCAAGTCTGACACAAGTCCGCTTTAGCCTGCAAATCTACGTAGTCCGCCGCTATTGTCCACGGAGCCGGTCGAATGAACGCTGAAGCCCCGGTGTCGAACGTCACGGCACCCTCGTCGCCCCGCAGTCTGGCCGATACCGGCCTCTCCACTGTGATGATGCGCGACATTCTCTTGAAGTCCATGTTCCGCACCAACCAGGATCAGGTGTCCAACCTGTCCAAGGTGATCTGCCTGCCGGTGCCCCTCACCCAGGAACTGGTTGACCTCGCCCGGACCCAGAAACTGCTGACGGCGACCGGCACCATGCATGCCACCGCTGGCAATGAGATGGGGTACGAACTGACCGACGCCGGCAAGGCCCGCGCGCTGGATGCCCTGTCACAGTCCGAATACTACGGCGCGATGCCCGTCCCGCTGGAGCAATACTCGGTCCAGATCAAGCGCCAGTCGGTCCGCGACATCCGACTGAACAAGGAACAGCTTCTGTCCGGCATGGGCCACCTGATCCTGCCGCCCGACCTGATTGACAACCTTGGCCCCGCCGTCACCTCGGGCCGGTCCATCCTGCTGTACGGCCCGCCCGGCAACGGTAAGTCCTCGATCAGCCACGGCATCCGCGCCGCCTTGGGCGACAAGGTCTATGTGCCCCGCGCCATCGAATATTCCGGCCAGATCATTTCGGTCTATGACCCCATCGTCCACACAGCCGCCGAGTCGAACGTGGATGACCCGAACAGCCTGCGCCGCACGTCGAACAAATACGACAACCGCTATGTCTATTGTGAGCGTCCTTCGGTCATCACCGGCGGTGAATTGTCGCTGGAAATGCTCGACCTGACCTACAACCCCACGGCCCGCACCTATCAGGCGCCGCTGCAGCTGAAAGCCACCGGCGGCATCTTCATCATCGACGACCTTGGTCGCCAGGCCGAACCGCCGCAAAAGATCGTCAACCGCTGGATCGTGCCGCTGGAAGAAAGCCGCGACATCCTTGCCCTGCAGTCGGGCGAGAAATTCACCGTGCCTTTCGACACGCTGGTCATCTTCTCAACCAACTTCCACCCGAACCAGATCTTCGACGGCGCGGCCCTGCGGCGGATCTTCTTCAAGATCAAGATCGACGGGCCGTCACAGGAAAACTTCCTGAAGATCTTCGCCATGGTCGCGCGGAAGAAGAAGATGCCGCTTGATGAACAGGCGCTGATGTACCTGATGAAGGTCAAGTTCCCGACGATCGAGAACAACTACGCCAACTATCAGCCGGTCTTCCTGATCGACCAGATGATCTCGGTCTGTGAGTTCGAGAATATCCCCTATCAGATGACGCCCGAATTGATCGACCGCGCCTGGGGCAACATGTTCGTCCGTCAGGAAGACATCGCGCACTAACCCTCGTCGTTCGACTTCGTCTCCTCCTCCGCAGCGAAGAGTGACGAAGTCATCGATGAGCGGTCACGCGAAAACCGTGACGCCCTTTTCGGTGACCACCGCATCCAGCCGCTGGTCGGTAGCATCGATCGGCACCTCGGCCACCTCTTGCGCCGCAAAGGCGAAGCCCACCGCCAGCACAGGGCCGCGCGCACGCAACCCCTCCAGCGTGCGGTCATAAAACCCACCGCCATAGCCCAGCCGATAGCCCCGCGCGTCGAAGGACAACAGCGGCACGATCAGCACCTCAGGCTCCACCCAGGCCCCCTCCTCCGGGATCAGCGCCTTGAACGCCCCTTCGACCATCTTCGTCCCCGGCGACCATTCCCGGAACCGCAGCGGCATCGCTTTGCCCATGATCACCGGCACCCCCACTGTCCCCTGATGCGCCGCCATCGCGGGCAAAGGGTCAATCTCGGTCCGCATCGGCATATAGCCTGACAGAACCTTGCCCCCCTGCCCCGCCAGGTAATCCGCCAGGATCTCTGCCGCCTGCCCCTGCCCCGCCGCAAAGGCCAAGGCCCGCCGCGCAAAGGCCTCAGCCCGCGCCAATGCCTTGACATCGCTCATAGCAGCACCACCGCAGCCAGCCCCAGGAACACGAAGAACCCCACCACATCCGTCACCGTCGTGACAAAGGTCCCCGAGGCCAGCGCCGGGTCCACCCCGGCCCGCTCCATCATGACCGGAACGAGGATCCCCGCCAGCCCCGCCACCACCAGATTGACCACCATCGCCGCGGCAATCACCAGCCCCAGCGCCTGATCGCCAAACCAGACCCAGCCGACGATCCCCATGACCACCGCAAAGAACAGGCCGTTGATCAACCCCACCGCCCCCTCGCGCCAGATCACCCGGCCCATGTTGGCCGCCGTCAGATCGCGCGTCGCAAGCGCCCGCACCGCCACGGTCAGGCTTTGCGTCCCGGCATTCCCGCCCATCGACGCCACGATCGGCATCAACACCGCCAGCGCCACCAGTTGCGCAATCTCCGCCTCGAACTGGGCAATCACCATGCTGGCAAGGATCGCGGTCATCAGATTGACAAACAGCCATGGGAGCCGCTGCCGCGCCGTCTCCAGCACCCGGTCCGCGATGGAGCTTTCGTCGCCCACCCCCGCCAGTCGCAGCATGTCTTCCTGGTGTTCCTCATCCAGCACGTTCATCGCATCGTCGATGGTGATGACCCCCACCAGCCGCCCGCCCGCATCCACCACCGGGCAGGAAATCAGGTGATACTGGTTGAAGATATAGGCGACATCCGCCTCGGGATCGGTCGCCTCGATGGTGCGGAAACTGTCCTCGATAATGTCGCGCAGCGGCATCTCGCGGCCGGATGACAGGATCCGCCCAAGCGTGGCATAGCCCACCGGCTGCATCCGCGGGTCTACCAGAATGACATGATAGAACTGGTCCGGCAGGTGTTCCGATTTTCGCAGAAAATCAATGGTCTCGCCCACAGTCCAGTGTTCTGGCGCCACCACCGTTTCACGCTGCATCAACCGGCCGGCGGAGTATTCCGGATAGGCCATCGCCTGCTCGACCGCCACCCGGTCGGCATCCGTCAGCGCATCAAGGATCAGGCCCTGCTGCGGCGCATCCAGATCCTCCAGAATGTCGACGACATCGTCGGTTTCCAGATCCCGAACCGCCTCGGCCAGCACACCGGGCGGCAGGCTTTCGATCACCTCTTCCCGGATCGCGTCCGAGATTTCGGACAGGATGTCCCCGTCAATCTCATGCGACCAAAGCCGAAGCAGCGCCCGGCGGTCCGCCCCGCCAATCTGTTCCAGAAGGTCGGCAATATCGGCCGCGTGCAAAGGCTCCAGCAGCGCATCAAGCCCCGCGCGATCCTCGGCCTCGACCGCCTGCAGCACGGCATCAATGCGGTCCTGATCCAGCACTTCGTCGTCCGGGTCTGTCAGAAGTTCCGCCATGCTGCCCCCGACCCTTGAAACCGATTGCCGCGACCTTAACGAAAGCTGTTTCAAGGAAACAGGGGGCCAAAGGCAAATTTACCCAAGAAGACAAAGGCCGTAGGGTACATCGGCAAGAACAGGGGCAAACCAATGGCCGATCTTCTACTGGGGCAAGTGATCCGCTTTTCGGGCGATCCCTTTGCAAGCCCGGAGGCTGCGCAGCATCTGACCCACGGTGCCGTCCTCGTCGACGGTGGCCGCATCGTCGCGGTTGGCGAGGCCGCCACGCTGCGCGCCAGTGCCCCCGCCGCAAGGGTCCATGACTATGGCCAAAAGCTGATCTCGCCCGGCTTCATCGACGCGCATGTCCACTATCCCCAAACGGCGATCATCGCCTCATGGGGCAAGCGGCTGATCGACTGGCTGAACACCTACACCTTCCCCGAAGAAATGCGCTTCGCCGATCCCGCCTATGCCGATCAGATCGCCAACCGCTACCTCGACCTCGTCCTCGCGCGCGGCACGACCACCGTCTGCTCCTACGCGACGATCCACCCGGCATCCGTTGACGCGATCTTCACCGCCGCGCAAAGCAGGGGCATGCGCCTCTTCGCCGGCAAGACCTGCATGGACCGCAACGCCCCCGAAGGCCTGCGCGACACGGCCCAGTCCGCCTATGACGACAGCAAGGCGCTGCTTGAAAAGTGGCACGGGGTTGACCGGCTGTCCTATGTCATCACCCCGCGCTTTTCCCCAACCTCCACGCCCGAACAGCTGGCCGCCCTCGGTGCCCTCTGGCGCGACTACCCCGATTGCCTGATGCAGACCCACCTCTCTGAACAGGTCGATGAAATCGCCTGGGTCCGCGACCTTTTCCCCCAGTCCCGCGATTACCTTGATACCTACGAAGCCCAGGGCCTCCTCCGCGAAGGCGCCGTCTACGGCCACGCCATCCACCTGACCGACCGCGAACGCGCCCGGCTGGTTGAGGCTGGGGCCAGCCTTGTCCACTGCCCGACCTCGAACACCTTCATCGGCTCGGGGTTGTTCGACATGACCCTTGCGACGCAACTGCGCGTCGGCCTTGCCACCGACACCGGCGGCGGCTCCAACTTCTCCATGCTCCGCACCATGGCCGCCGCTTACGAGGTGGCCCAGCTGCGCGGCCAATCCCTGCACCCGTCGCAGCTTTGGTGGCTGGCCACCCAAGGCTCGGCCCGCGCGCTTCGGGTCGAAGACAAGATCGGCAACATCGCCCCGGGAATGGAGGCCGACCTTGCGGTGATCGACCTCGCCTCCACCCCGGCCATCGCCCAGGCCGCCGCACGGGCGCAAGACCTCTGGCAGGCGCTGTTCCCGACGATCATGATGGGCGACGACCGTGCCGTGGCAGCCGTCTGGGTGGGCGGCAGACAGGTCACCCTGACCTAAGCCCTTTCCCTCCTCAACTATCCCCGCCGGAGGCAGAGCGGAGGTGTTTTGCGCGTCCTTCACGCGCAAAACACCGACAACAAGGTTTGCGCGGAACGCGCTCGATTCTTCAGATCCCCGGGCCTATGCAGTGCGACCCTACTCCGCCAGTTCCCACCCATCCGGGTAGAAATCATGCTTCAGCGCGATCGACGTCGCGATCCGCTCGTAATGCCAGATATCCTCGGCTGTCACCGGGATCGGCCCGATCGAGGCGATCAGCGTTTCCCCATCCTTGGCGCGCCGGGTCTGGAACCCCTCCAGCCGCAAGGCCCGCTCCAATGCCGGCCACGAGGCGTCAAGTTCCTCGATGAAGAAGGCATAGTCGACCACCGCCGTCTTTGGCAGACTGATGCCCTTCGACTGCTTGAAGGTGTCATAGGTCTCGCGACGCTGGGCTTCGAAGTTGTGGTCCATCGGGGTCTCCTTGCGCGACGCTTCTACCCCAAGCCCCGTCGCCCCGCTAGGTCCGGGTGCAGAAGCCCCGGTCGAAGGCCGCGCTGTAGGTCCAGTCGCTGGCATTCAGCGCGTCAAAGCCCACCGGGTCCAACACCCGCTCTTGTCCGTTCTCGATGCTGACCATGTCCCACAGGTTCACGTCGCACTCATAGAAACTGGGCTCGCCACCCGGATTGTAGAACTTGGACCGGTGGTAATAGCCAACAACCGTATACTGGTTGTCGATGAACTGGATCTGCACCACCGACCGCCCCTCGGCGTCCTCATCCGCGAATTCGGTGACCACCTGCAGGATGCTGCCCTTGCCGGTGTCATAGACCTCCAGCTCCTGCTTGGTTGCGAAGGCGCCAAGCTCGATCTGGTCATTGTCGAAATCCGGATCACCCTCAGCGTCAGGCACCCGATCCGTCCGCCCGCCCCAGATCACCAGCGCCGCCTTGTCGTCGTTCTGCGTCAGCCGGGCGCGGAAGTAGAAGCCTTCGTTCGACGCCCCGGCCCAATTCCCGGTCGCTTCCGACAGGACCGTCTGGGAAAACGCGGGAAAGGCAAGGGTGAGTGACAGGGTCAGGGCAATCACGCAGCGCATCGGCGGCTCCATTGGCGTTTGGGCGTGACCATGGCGACAAACCGGCCGTTGGAAAAGGGCGGGAATTCCCGACGCCTACCCAGCCAGACGGCGCGCCAGCCGGTTCTGCCGTTCAATCACCACCGGCATATCCAGCGTGACCAACTGCCCGTCGCGCACCACCTCGCGCCCTTCGACGATCAGGCCGCGCACCCGGGTAGGCCCGCACAGGACAAGGGCGGCAACCGGGTCCCATGCCCCCGCCGCTTCGATCCCCTCAACATCCCAGATCGCAAGGTCCGCCCGCTTGCCAACCTCGATCGACCCAAGATCGTCGCGCCCCAGCACCCGCGCCCCGCCAAGGGTTGCGATCTCCAGCGCCTCACGCGCGCTCATCGCATCGGCCCCCAGCGCCACGCGCTGCAACAGCATCGCCATCCGCGCCTCACCGATCAGATTGCCCGCGTCGTTCGAGGCCGAGCCATCCACCCCAAGCCCCACCTTCACCCCCGCATCCCGCATCGCACGCACAGGGGCGATCCCGGACCCGAGTCTACAATTCGAACATGGACAATGCGCAATCCCCGTAAGACTGCGGGCGAAAAGTTCAATTTCCGAACGATCCAGCTTCACGCAATGCGCATGCCAGACGTCGTCGCCGGTCCAGCCAAGGTCCTCGGCATACTCGCCCGGACGGCAGCCGAACTGGGCCAGCGAATAGGCGACATCCTCGTCATTCTCGGCCAGATGGGTGTGCAGCATCACCCCCTTGTCGCGCGCCAGCAGGGCCGCGTCCCGCATCAGCTCACGGCTGACCGAAAACGGCGAACAGGGGGCAAGACCCACGCGAACCATCGCTCCGGGCCGGGGGTCGTGGAAACGGTCCACCACGCGGATCATGTCCGCAAGGATCGCAGGCTCGCTTTCAACCAGCGCATCAGGCGGCAGACCACCCGCGCTTTCGCCAATCGACATCGCCCCCCGTGTCGGGTGGAACCGCAGGCCAACCTCTGCCGCCGCGGCGATGGTATCATCCAGCCGCGCCCCATTGGGGTAAAGGTACAGGTGATCCGACGTCAAAGTGCAGCCCGACAGCGCCAGTTCGGCCAGCCCCACTTGGGCCGAGGTAAACATCTCCTCCGGCCCGAAACGCGACCAGATGGGGTATAGCGTCTTCAGCCAGCCAAACAGCAACGCATCCTGCCCGCCGGGCACCGCGCGGGTCAGGGTCTGGTACAGATGGTGGTGCGTGTTCACCAGACCGGGCGTCACGACACAGCCCCGCGCCTCGATCACATTGGCCGCTGGCGCGTGAAGGCCCGCCCCCACGGCCACGATCACCCCGTCCCGCGTCAGGACATCGGCCCCCGACAGTTCGGCGCGGGCGGCGTTCATCGTGACGACGGTATCAGCGTTGCGGATCAGAAGGTCAGACATGGTGCACCCCTTTGCGCACCCTTCGGTTTCAAGGGAAACCACGACCGACCGTCAGAAGGGAGAAGGACACGGGCAACCGGCCCGCAAACCTTAAGCCAGCCCGAAAGCGGGTGGCAAGGGGGCGCCATGCCCCCCTCGCCCAATGGTTGCAGGAGTCGCGCCCCGCAGAGTCAGCCGTTCAACAGCGCCATCGCCTCGTCATGCACCTGGCGACTTGCGGCGGCCAGGATCTGCCCGCCGTCATACGCAGGGCGCCCCTGCCAGTCGGTCACGATGCCACCGGCGGCTTCGATCACCGCGATGGGGGCCTGAACGTCATAGGCTTGCAGCCCGGCCTCGATCACCAGATCGATCTGGCCAGCGGCGATCAGGGCATAGGCGTAGCAGTCAGTCCCATAGCGGACCAGCCGCGCCAAAGGCGCCACCCGGCGAAACGCGGCGCCCTCCTCCGGGGTGCCCACTTCGGGAAAGGTGCTGAACAGGATGGCCTGCGACAAGGGGCGCGGACTGCGGACGGCAAGCGGGCTTTCCCCCATCGGCCCCTTCATCTGCGCCCGGCCAAGGCCACCTTCGAACCGTTCCCCGATGTAGGGCTGGTCGATGATCCCGTAAAGCGGCCCCTCCGCATCACGGACCGAGATCAAGACCCCCCATGTCGGCGTGCCGGAAAGGTAGCCGCGCGTGCCATCAATGGGGTCAAGCACCCATGTCAGGCCGGTCGTGCCGGATTGGGTGCCGAACTCTTCCCCCAGGATCGCGTCATCGGGGCGGCGGCGGGCCAAGACAGACCGCATCCGTTTCTCGGACAGCCGGTCGGCGGCCGTAACCGGATCAAATCGTTGGGTTTCCTTGGTATCTGCAGCCAGATCACGGCTGCGAAAATACTGCAGAGTGGCGACGCGCGCCACATCTGCCAACTCATGTGCCGTTGCAACCAGATCAGTCGCCAAAGCGTTTGATATCCGCATGGCCATCCCTTTCCCTGCATCTGCAGGCTTGGATGGCCTGCCCTGCGGGCGCTAAAGGCTCGCAGGGCGAAGGTCAAGCGGCGCGGATGCGCCTCAGGCTGCGTCAGACAGCACGCGTGCCAGATCAAACAGGCGGCGGCGCTGCGCTTCGGGGATCGCGTAATAGGAGCGGACCAGCTCCAGCGCTTCCTTGTCGGCCATCATGTCACCCTGGGCCTGGGCCGCAGCGGTCTGACCATCGGCCAGTCCTTCGAAGAAGAAAGAGATTGTGACGCCAAGCGCATCCGCGACGTCCCAAAGACGCGAGGCGCTGACCCGGTTCATCCCGGTTTCATATTTCTGGATCTGCTGGAACTTGATTCCCACTTTGTCAGCCAACTGCTGCTGCGTCATACCCACCATCCAGCGGCGATGGCGAATACGTTTCCCAACATGGGCGTCTACAGGATGCTTCATACTCTACTCCAATTACAGTCGTCGGTCCCCTTGCTCATACCTAAGCAAGTTTCGTGCCAAATCGGCCTGAACAGACAGCTCATCGCAAAAAAACCTTCGACGCCCGAAAACCTGTCCTTTTGGATAGGGGGAATTATACAAATGTTGAAAACACGGAGAGGTTGTTCTCACTGACACCCTTTACGCGCCTAAGAGTCCTACTGCTCGCCCTATGGATGATTGCCATTTTGAGAAGCATTTTGCAAAATATGGCTCAAGTTTTTCGCATTTTGCGAAGATACAGTCCACCAGAATCCCGAATACTGTGCACCATGAAGAAAATCATATAGGCAATCGCGAAGGCTGCAAGCCCAAGGCAGCACGGCAAGAAGGGATAAATCATGCGGGCCTGGATGATCGAAACACTGGGTAGCGCGCCCAGGTTGCAGGACTGTGCAGACCCACTGCCAGCCCAGGGTGAGGCACTTGTCCGTGTGGTTTCAGTGGGCCTCAACTTCGCTGATCTTCTGATGCTTGCAGGCAGCTATCAGGTGCGGCCCGCTTTGCCCTTCATCCCGGGGATGGAGTTTTCCGGAATAGTCGAGCAGTTGGGCCCGTATACCGAAGGCCCACCCCCCGGCACCCGCGTCCTTGGCATCTGCGGCACCGGCGCACTGGCGGAAAAACTGTCCATTGCCGTCGACCGACTGTCACCCTTGCCCGATACACTGGGCTTTGACGAAGCGGCCGGGTTTCCCATCGCCTATGGGACGGCGCATCTGGCGCTGACAGCGAAGGCGCGGCTGCAGCCCGGTGAGACTCTCTTCGTCACCGGGGCCGCAGGCGGCGTCGGGCTGACTGCGGTCGAGATCGGCAAACGGCTGGGCGCACGGGTAATCGCCTCGGCCCGTGGGGCAGACCGGCTTGCGGTGGCCAAGGCCGCCGGGGCGGACCAGCTGATAGACAGCGACGCGCCGGGGCTGAAGGACACCCTGCGCGCCCTTGGCGGCGTCGATGTGGTCTTTGACGCAGTGGGCGGCCCGGCCTTTGACGACTGCCTGCGCGCCTGCAAGCCAGATGGTCGCCTGCTGGCCATCGGCTTTGCCTCGGGCCAGGTGCCGCAGGTGCCGGCCAACCTGCTCTTGGTCAAGAACCTCACCGTGTCCGGCTTCTGGTATGGTGGCTATCAGGACCACGCCCCGCAGGCCGTGGCCTCCAGCATGGCCGAGCTTCTGCGCTGGCAGGCCGAAGGCACCCTGCATCCGCATGTCGGTGAGGTCCTGCCCTTCGACGCCTTCCCCGACGGGTTGGACCTTTTGCGCACGCGCCGCGCCACCGGCAAGGTGGTGATCCGGGTCGATCAGCAGCAGTAGGCGCAGCGCAACTCGGCCATCAGCATCTCCACCGCCTCATCCCGGCGGCGATCGGCCCGGTACAGCGCCAGCTTCATCTCGCCCAAGGGCGGAAGCTGGTTGTCTGCAGCGATGACGGCGGTCCCGTCAGGGATGCTGCCCGCCATCCGCGCGGTCACCGCAAGGTCGGCGGCCACCGTCGCCTCCACCGCCTGTTCGCTTTCGCCCCCCGTCGCCAGTTGCCACGGGATATCCGCCGCATCCAGCGCCGCCTGCGCCCGGGGCCGGAAGATGCAGGTGTCCTTGAACCCCAGCCGCAGCGGGCGGCGCTGCCAGGCATTGCCGTCGGGCGCACCCACCCAGACCAGCGGCCGCGCGCCCAGCACCTCGGCCCCCGGATCTGGGACTTCCTCCGTGGTCAGGACCACGTCGAATTCCCCACGCGCGAAATCTTCCTTCATCAGGATGGTAAAGGACGACACAAGATTGATCCGCAGGCAGGGATAGGCCGCGGCCATCCGCTTCAGGATCCCGGGGATCGCCGGGTAGACCACGTCATGCGGCACGCCAAGGCGGATCTCCCCCTCGCAGGCGGTGGTGGTGAACCGCGACAGCGCCTCATCGTTCAGGGCCAGCATCCGGCGCCCATAGGACAACAGCTGTTCGCCCTCCGGCGAAAGCGCCAGTTTCCGCGCGGCACGCAGGAACAACTGCATCCCCAGCGACTCTTCCAGCCGCTTGATCTGCATCGACACCGCCGATTGCGTCAGGTTCAGATAGCCAGCCGCCCGGGTCACCCCGCCGACATCGGCCACAGTGACAAAGGAACGCAGCGCAGTCAGGTCCAGGTTCCGGGGCATATCACAATCCTTGATGACAAGCGTCACAATCATTCGTTTCCATCATGCACCGGTTTCAGCGATGGTTCAAGCATGGTGATGCCGCCAGATGCGCCATCACAAAACCCGATGAAAGGAGACCGCCATGACCACCCGCGCCGTTCGCACAAGCCATCCCCACCGTCGCAGCCTGACCGGCCTGATCGCGGGCCTCCTGCGCCTCTCTGCCATCGCCAGATCGCGTGGGCGGCTGGCCCGGCTGGACGACCATCTGCTGCAGGACATCGGCCTGACCCGCGCCGAAGCCGAGGCCGAGGCAAACCGCCCGGCATGGGACGTTCCGTCGCACTGGAAGCAGTGACCAAAGCACGACCTTTCCTGCGGGATTTCCAGCCAAGATGCTTGAAATGATGGGAAGCAATGCCGATATTCACCGCACGAGGTCGCGCCGGTTCCCCCGGCGTTGCCCTTAGGGACAACATCGGAGGCTTCAATGGCTCAATATGAAACGATCCGCAGCGTAGGCGTTGGTGCCCGCGCGCAGATCGACGAAGGGCTTCGCGCCCATATGAACAAGGTCTACGGGCTTATGTCCGTGGCTATGCTGGTCACGGCAGGCGTGGCATGGTCGGTCGGCACGAGCGAGGGGCTGATCAGCCTCCTGCGCGATCCGGCGACTGGCGCCATGACGATCCTTGGCTGGGTGGTGATGTTCGCCCCTCTGGCCATGGTGTTCGCGTTCGGCGCCCTGATCAACCGGCTGTCGGCCGCCGCCGCGCAGCTGTTCTTCTACACCTTCGCCGCGGTGATGGGTCTGTCGCTGTCGTGGATCTTCCTTGCCTTCACCAACACCTCGATCGCGCAGACGTTCCTGATCACCTCGATCGCCTTCGCGGGCCTGTCGCTGTACGGCTACGTCACCAAGCGTGACCTCAGCGGTATGGGCACCTTCCTGATGATGGGCCTGATCGGCCTGATCGTCGCGATGGTGGTGAACATCTTCCTCGCCTCGTCGGCGCTGGCCTTCGCGATCTCGGTCATCGGCCTGCTCATCTTCGCTGGTCTGACCGCTTACGACACGCAGAAGATCAAGACCGACTATATCGCCCACGCACAGGCGATGGATCAGGAATGGCTGGCGAAGTCGGCCATCATGGGGGCGCTGAACCTCTACCTCGACTTCATCAACATGTTCATGTTCCTGCTGCAATTCATGGGCAACCGCGAATAACGCAGTCACCAGAACGTCAGAAGGGCCGGTCCTTGGACCGGCCCTTTTCATTTCTGCCGCACGGCAAGCGGACAGGTCGCGCCAATGAAAAAGGCCGCGCCCGAAGGTGCGGCCCGCTCAGCGCAAGGATCAAGCAGCTTACTTGATCTTGCCTTCCTTGTATTCCACATGCTCCCGCTTGACGGGGTCGTACTTCTTGACAACCATCTTTTCGGTCATCGTACGCGCGTTCTTCTTGGTCACGTAGAAGTGGCCAGTCCCCGCGGTGGAGTTCAGGCGGATCTTGATTGTGGCCGGCTTCGCCATGGTCGTTTCTCCTGCATCGGGAAACCTGAAGGTTCCCGGTGAAATCCTTGAAGCCCGCCTTTTATCCGCGTGCCCGGCAGAGTCAACAGCCAAACCGGCCCGGACCCGGTAAATCCGCCGCGACAGTGCCCAACCGGACAGCCGCACGAATTTTCGCAGAAAATTCGTGGCCATCGGCCCGAAGGGAATTGTGCGCGGAGAGCCTGTAAGCCGGATTTTGTCCACCCCGGACCGTAGCCCGGGGCTGGATGACCATTCCTCTGCCAACCGTGTTACCACGGCGGTCAAGCTGCCAACCCGGGCCTCTCGGGCGTTGGCATCCCTGCGGGCGGTATCCCGTTGCCGAGACCAGCCCCCGCGCGAGGCCCCTATTTGGCATTGCTCCGGGTGGGGCTTGCCGTGCCGGTCCGGTTACCCGTCCCGCGGTGGGCTTTTACCCCACCGTTTCACCTTTACCACACGGTCGCGAAGGCGAACCTTCGGTCATCGCGTGGAAGTCTCTTCTCTGTGGCGCTTTCCCTGGGGTTGCCCCCGCCGGGGATTACCCGGCACCCTTGCCAACGGGAGTCCGGACTTTCCTCGACCCCAGACCTGCGTCCCGGGCCGCGGCCATCCAGCCCTCCGCGCGTGGTTGGGTTATGCCTGCGCGCCCCCCGCGTCAATCGGAAAGCGGCGGGCAAGGTCGGCGGCAAGGGCGCGGTCAGTCTCATCCAGCGGTCCAATGGCCCAGGGGCGAAAGCGCAGGCGAAAGGCGGGCAACAGCACCTCCACCGGCAGATCGGGGTAGCCGAAGGCCATCAGATCGGCGCGGAAGTCGCCAGGCTGCGCATCGCCATTCTGCGCATCACCTGACTGCGCCAGATCGGGCCAGACCGACAGGCCACCCAGCGCAAGACGCCGCCAGTCAAAGCGCGGCCCGGGGTCCCCCTTGCGACCCGGGGCCATGTCGCTATGGCCGATCACCGCCTGCGGTGGCAGGGACCAACGCTCAAGGACGCCCTGCAGGACCTGCTCCAGCGCGGCCATCTGCGGGGCCGCAAAGGGCGCGTCCCCCCGATTGGCCAGCTCCACCCCGATTGATCGGGAATTCACATCGCCCCGCCCGCCCCATTCCCCCGCCCCGGCATGCCAGGCGCGGTCCTGTTCGGCCACCAGCGACAGGACAGTGCCATCGCTGTCGATCAGGTAATGCGCCGACACCTCCGCAAGCGGATCACACAGCCGCTCCAGCGCCTCGGCACAGCTGGCCATGGCGGTATAATGGATCACCACAAGCGTGGGCTGAAGCCCGTCACGCCGGTCGCCAAAGTTGGGCGACGGGTGGGTCAGCGTCACTGCAGCGCGGTGCGGAACGGGCGCGGATCCCAAGAGCAGGCAAATCCATCACCATCCGGGTCAACGCCCATCCGGTCCCGCTCCGGCCCGCCACGGGACAGGAATTCCTGCTGGGCCAGATCGGGCGACGCAAACTTCGCGCAGGCGGAGTTCTGGTCACGGACGCCAAGGCCACCACGCTTGTACAGTTGCACGCCCGGCGCGTGATTGGTGGCCAGCGCGAATTCCACGATGTTCGGGCCGGATTCGCCGGGGCGCTGCGGCAGGTCTTTCGGCTGGACGATCACATATTCCGCGCGGTTGCGGGCGATGCGTTCGGCGTCGCTTTCAATCGTCTCGCGGGCGGCGACGGCGTCAAAGTCCTGCTCGTCCGAGATGCCGACATTGCCCGCCACCTCACCCGATTCCTCGCGGATACCGGCAGGCGCCCCGCCACGCGGGCGGGCCGAGCCGTCAGCGACCGGGGGCAGCGGCGCTACCACGGTGGGCGCGGGCGGCGGCGCTACGCCATCGGCACGGTCGATCGCGGCGGCAGCGGCGGCCGGGTCAAACGACCCCGACGGCGGCTGGATGACAACCGGTCCCGTCGCCACCCCGGGGGCTGGCTGCGCGCCCCGGATATAGCTGCCATAGTCCTGAAAGCCGACCCCTCCCCCCGTCGTGGCGGTCGTCGTCGGCGTGCAGGCAGCCAGCGTCAGTGCAGCAAGCACGGCACCGGTGGCGGGACCAAGGGGAAAACGGGTCATTACTGCCTCAACAGGGTTGTTTTGAGGCCCATTACCACCATTTTTCCGCTTTGGCCACAAAGCCTGCACGGCTCTCCAAAACATGCGCGTGATTGAGCAACCCTGCCTCATCCCACGGCCTGCCGATCAGCTGCAGGCCCAGCGGCAGACCTTGCTGGTCAAGCCCCACCGGAACCGCAATCCCGGGCAGGCCCGCAAGGTTCACGGTCACGGTAAAGACGTCGTTCAGATACATCTGGATCGGGTCGGCATCCGACATCTCGCCCAGACCGAAGGCAGCGCTTGGCGTGGCAGGCGTCAGGATCGCATCCACCCCATCAGCGAACACCGCTTCAAAGTCGCGTTTGATCAGCGCGCGGACCTTGCGCGCGCGGTTGTAATAGGCGTCGTAGAACCCCGCGCTCAGCACATAAGTGCCAACCATGATCCGGCGCTGCACTTCCGGCCCGAACCCCTCGGCCCGGGTCTTTTCGTACATCTCGGTGATGCCATCACCCGCCGTCAGCTTGGCGCGGTGGCCATAGCGCACCCCGTCATAGCGGGCGAGGTTCGATGACGCCTCGGCCGGGGCGATCACATAATAGGCGGGCAAGGCGTATTTCGTATGTGGCAGGCTGATGTCGCGCACAACCGCGCCTGCGTCGCGCATCATCTCGATCCCGGTCTGCCACAGCGCCTCAATCTCGGCAGGCATGCCGTCCATCCGGTATTCCCGCGGGATGCCGATCACCTTGCCCCGGACATCGCCGGTCAGCGCGGCCTCAAAATCCGGCACGGCGAGGTCAGCGCTGGTGGAATCCTTCGGATCATGCCCGCACATCGCGCCCAGCATGATCGCCGCATCGCGCACCGATTTGGTCATCGGCCCCGCCTGATCGAGGGATGAGGCGAAAGCCACGATCCCCCAGCGCGACACCCGGCCATAGGTCGGCTTGATCCCGACAATCCCGGTGAATGCCGCAGGTTGGCGGATCGACCCGCCGGTATCGGTACCAGTCGCCCCAAGGCACAGGTCCGCCGCGACTGCCGCCGCCGACCCGCCAGACGATCCGCCCGGAGTCAGCTGCACGTTCGACCCCTTGCGCTGCCACGGGTTCACCGCATTGCCGTAGCATGAGGTTTCGTTGCTGGACCCCATGGCGAATTCGTCCATGTTCAGCTTGCCCAGCATGACAGCGCCCGCGTCAAACAGCTTTGCCGTGACGGTGGATTCGTATTCCGGCTTGAACCCTTTCAGGATGTTCGACGCGGCCTGCGACGGCACCCCCTTGGTGCAGAACAGGTCCTTGATCCCAAGCGGAATGCCGCACATCGCCGGGGCATCCCCGGCCTTCAGCCGCAGATCCGCCGCCCGCGCCTGTTCCAGCGCCAGTTCGGGAGTCTTGTGGACAAAGGCGTTCAGCCCATCGCCCGCGTCAATCGCCGTCAGGCAGGACATGGTCAGGTCAACGGCCGAAATCTCGCCCTTGCGCAGGGCATCCCGTGCGGCGGCGATGGTCCATGAATTCGCGGTCATTCCACCACCTTCGGCACAGCAAAGAAGCCTTCCCGCGCATCGGGCGCGTTCTTCAGGACCTGCGCCTGAATATCGCCATCCGTCACCACATCCTCCCGCCGCTTCAGCCGCATCGGCGTGACGGATGTCATCGGTTCCACCCCGGTCACATCCACCTCGTTCAGCTGTTCCATGAATCCAAGGATGCCGGACAGCTTGTCCGCAAGCGCGGGCAAGTCGCCCTCTTCCACCCGGATGCGCGCCAGCTTTGCCACCTTGCGCGCGGTGTCGATGTCAATGGCCATGGGGCCCTCCAGATCTTTGGCTTCGTTTAGCCGCGTGCAGACCCCTTCGCAAGCATGTGGCGGCGATAGACCTCGATCATCCAGCCCAACATCAGGCCATTCAGGATATGCCACAGGAAATGCGTGCCAAAGGGCAACGTGGCGCAAAGTGGAGCATCCAGCGTACGAAAGGTCAGGCTGACGGTCAGGATCACCGCGCCCAGCGCCATCCCCCGTGCGGTTTCAGGTGCAGTGCGCCAAAGCAGGGCCGCATAGCCAAGGATCAGCACCGGAATCGGCGCATAGCCCGCCGATGATCCCAAAGGCAGGGCCATGGCAAAGACCGGGGCGGTCAGGGCGGCATAGGGCAGAAAGGCGATCACCGCCGCCCATGGCCACCAGCCGCGCAGCCCAAGGAAATCCCGCGTGGCCGCAAAGATGTAGATCAGGATGAAGCCAAGAATCGGCCCCACGTCCAGCGCTGCCGTCACCCCGTTGGCATGGGTGTGAAACAGATAAGACCCCACCCCGATCGCCCCCAGCACCCCGCACAGCAGCCGCGCCAGGGGCAACCCCTCGGTCCTGCGCCACATCACCAGAGCCGCCAGCAGAAAGGCCAGATTGGTCGCCGCATTCACTGGCTCGGCCCAGTAGGCGGCAGTCACGCGCTCGCAATAGGCGTCAATCGGGTCGAACATGGTTGTCATCGGGCTGTGCGTCCTAGATGGTATGCGCTTCCCAACATAGTGCGAAGGAGACGCCCATGCAGATCACCTGGCTTGGACATTCCGGCTTCCGGATCGAGATTGAAACTGCCGTCCTTCTGGTCGACCCCTGGCTGACCGGAAACCCCCTGTTCCCCGCCGGGCGCGAGGATGAGGCGATTTCCGGCGCGACCCATATCCTTCTGACCCATGCCCACGGCGACCATGCCGCCGATGCGGCGCGTCTGGCGAAAAAGCTGGGGATCAAGGTGCATTGCATCCATGAACTGTCCGAATGGCTGAACGCGCAAGGCGGGGTCGAAACGGTCGGCTTCGGCAAGGGCGGCACGCTCGACCTTGGCGGCGCGAAAGTGACGATGGTCAACGCCGTCCATTCCGCCAGCATCGACTTTGGCGACAAGGGTCTGCTGCCAGCGGGTGACGCGGCCGGGTTCATGATCGCGGGCGAAGGCCACACGATCTATGTCTCGGGCGATACCGACATCATGGCCGACATGGGCTGGATGGCCGAATACCACCAGCCCGACATCGGCATCCTGTCCTGTGGCGGGCATTACACGATGGACATGGCGCGCGCCGCCTGGGCTGCGCGGAAATGGTTCAACTTCCGCTGGGTGATCCCCTGCCACTACAAGACCTTCCCGATCCTTGCCCAGGACGCCAGCGCCCTGCGCGCAGGCCTGCCCCCGGGGGTCGAGGTGATCGAGCATGAGGTGCTGGACCCCATCCGCATCTGACACCGCCCGCAATCCACGGCGCGCCCCCTTGCCCCTCTTGGGGACGCGCCGATCCGGGAAGCTGTCTCACGGCACGGCACGGCACTTCAGGCTGCGAAATTGTTTCCACATCCTGAATCGTCGCTTGCATCTGAAACCGCCCCCAATCCACGGCGCGCCCCCTTGTCCCTCTTGGGGACGCGCCGATCGGGGAGGCTGACTGACGGCACGGCACGGCACCTCAGGCTGCGAAATGGTTTCCACATCCTGAATCGTCGCTTGCAACCGATTGATTTCCTTACGCCGAACCGATGTCCCCGCCCGGGACACTACCTTTTGGCGGCAAAGAACCCCTTCAGCAAAGCCTCCGCCTCGCCCCCCCCGATCCCGTCATAGACCTCGGGGACATGGTGGCACTGCGGGTGGCTGAAGACCCGCGCCCCCACCGCAACCCCCCCCGACTTCGGGTCCGCCGCCCCATAGTAAAGCCGGTCAATCCGCGCCGCACTGATCGCGGCGGCACACATCGGACAGGGCTCCAGCGTGACGTAAAGATCATGCCCCCCCAGCCGCTCCGACCCCGCCACGCGGCAAGCCTCACGGATCGCCAGCATCTCGGCATGGGCGGTGGGGTCCGCCAGTTCCCGCGTCCGATTCCCCGCCCGCGCCACGACCTGCCCGCCGGAAACGATCACCGCCCCGACCGGCACTTCCCCCCGGACAGCGGCCGCCCGCGCCTCTTCCAGAGCGGCGGCCATGAACGACCTGAACCCTTCGCGTTGCTCTTTCATCTTTGCTCAAATATCCTGCGGGTTCCGGGGGTGGAAAACCCCCGGGGCTGGCCACCCCGCGCCGAAGGATGAAGTCCATGGCCGGAAAAGAAAAGCCCAAAGCCCCCAAGAAGCCCGCTGCCACGCCCGCGAAGACAACCGAGGGCGAGCGCATCGCCAAGGTCCTGTCCCGCGCCGGCATCGCCTCGCGCCGCGAGGCGGAGCGGCTGATCGAGCTGGGCGAGGTCACGGTGAACGGCAAGGTCATCACCTCGCCCGCCCTGAACGTCACCGCCGCCGACAAGATCACCGTGCGGGGGGAACCCGTGGGTGCCCCCGAACCGGCGCGGCTGTGGCTTTACTACAAGCCCGAAGGTCTGGTCACCTCGGCCTCGGACGAAAAGGGGCGCGATACGGTGTTCGACCACCTGCCCGAAGACATGCCCCGGGTGATGTCGGTTGGCCGGCTTGACCTCAATTCCGAAGGGCTGCTGCTCTTGACCAATGACGGCGAACTCAAGCGCCGGCTGGAGCTGCCCTCAACCGGCTGGCTCCGCAAGTACCGGGTGCGGGTGAAGGGCAACCCGACCGAGCCGGAGATCGAACCCCTGCGCAAGGGCATCACCATCGACGGCGACCGCTTCCGGCCGATGGAAGTGAAGATTGACCGGCATCAGGGGGCGAATGCCTGGCTGACGGTGGGTCTGCGCGAAGGCAAGAACCGCGAAATCCGCCGCGCGATGGACCATATCGGCGTGACGGTGAACCGGCTGATCCGCATCTCATACGGTCCGTTCCGGCTGAACGAACTGCAGCCGGGCGAGGTTGAGGAGATCAAACCTCGCGTCCTGCGCGAACAGCTTGGGCTGGCCGAGACCACGCCGGGGGCGACGCCCGAGGCCAAGCAGTTGCGCCGCGCGCCAAGGCCATCTGTCGGCAAGGAGGCAGGGACCGAAGAGCGGGGCAAGACAACCTCGGCGCCACGCCCCCAGCGAACCGAGCGGGCGGCGGGCGATGCAGACCCCCGCGCTGCGAAACGTCCGCTGCGCGCGGGAGAGGGTTTGAAGACCCTGTCCGATACCTGGCAAAAGGCCACCCGTCGCCCGGCAGGCAAGCCAGACGCAGCTGATCGCCCAGCAGATCGCCCTGTGCGCAGCCCCCGCGCCGGGGCCGGAGCGGGCCCCAGACCCAGCCGCAGTGGCGGACCGGGCACCGGCCCGAAACGACCGCCCGGACCGCGGAAGGGCTGACCCACCGCGGCCACGGCCCGTTGGCCAAATACCCGGGAAGATTGCCGCCTAGTGCCCCCGGTCGCCGCTGGCATGGTCCGGGGGCATCGGCTAAGCTGAGACAAGTGTGTGGCCGCAACAGGGGGCAAGAATGTCGGGAACCGGACTGCGGACCCTGTCGTTTGTTTTGCTGGTTGGGCTTGTAGCCTATGTTGCCTGGTCCGGGGGATCGTGATGGCCGAACGGTTTGGCGGCAAATACTCTCCCAGCGGCAGTCGCCCAGCTGAAAGTCCCGCAGCGGTGGCCGCGCCCCGCCCAAAGGGCTTGTGGCGCTGCAACGTGCTGTTCCTGTCGGCTTTCCTGTTTCTGTTTCCCGCCTTTGGCGATGGCCCGCGCGAGATGTTACTGGGCCTTGCCGCCGGGGGTCTTTTGATCCTGTCGGCCTGGACCACGCGGGAAGGCTTGCGGGCCGAGGCCGCCTACAACGCGCGTAAACTTGCCCGCCGCCCGGCCTTTCCGCGCAAGATGGCCGGGGCGGCGCTGACCGGGGTCGCGCTGGCCGTGGGCGGCGCGATTGCAGAGCTTGGGCTGATCTACCCGGCGATCTTTGCGCTGGTGGGCGCGGGCCTGCATCTGTTTTCCTTCGGGCTGGACCCGATGGCCGACAAGGGCATGGAAGGGCTTGACGCCTTTCAGACCGGCCGCGTGGCCAAAGCGGTGGAAGAGGGCGAGGCGCATTTGGCGGCGATGAAGGACGCAATCCAGCGCGCCGGGGACCGTGCGCTTGAGCGGCGGGTCGACAAGTTCGCCACGGCCGCCCGCACTTTGTTCCGGACGATCGAAGGCGATCCTGGCGATCTGACCGCCGCGCGCAAGTACCTGTCGGTCTACCTGATGGGTGCGCGTGACGCGACGGTGAAATTCGCCGACCACTACGCCCAGACCCGTGATGCTGCCGCCCGCAGCGACTATGAATCGCTGCTGACCGATCTGGAAACCACCTTCGCGCAGAAGACCACCGCCTTCCTGTCAAACAACCGCAGTGATCTGGATGTAGAGATCGCCGTGTTGCGTGACCGTCTCAAGCTTGACCATTGATCTTTTCCAAGGGGGATTGCCCATGTCCACAACCGTCCAAGCCGATGCCACCGCGTTTCTGACCGAGGTCGAGAAAGTCACCGCCGTGATCCTGCCGGAACCCATGGCCGAGGTAGTGCCGCTGGAGGCCGCCCCTGCCCCGCAGGCCGAGGCGATCCGGCAGCGGATGTCCGAAGTGGACCTGTCAAATACCCAGTCGATCATCGCTTTCGGGTCGTCGGCACAGGCGGAACTGCAGGTGATCAGCCAGGCGATGCTGCAGGACGTGAAGAACAAGGATGTGGGCCCCGCGGGCGACAGCTTGCGCAAGATCGTGACCACGATCCGGGGCTTTGCCGTGGATGAATTGGACCTGCGCCGCGAATCCAGCTGGTGGGAACGGCTGCTGGGCCGTGCCGCCCCCTTCGCGGAATTCGTCGCGCAATATGAGGACGTTCAGGGCCAGATCGACAAGATCACCTCGGAACTTCTGACCCACGAACACACGCTGCTGAAGGACATCAAAAGCCTTGATGTCCTTTATGCAAAGACGCTCGATTTCTACAATGAACTGGGGCTTTACATCGCGGCGGGCACGGCAAAGCTGGCTGATGTGGACAGCACCGTGATCCCCGCCAAGGAAGCCGAAGTTGCCGCCGCCCCTGAGGCCGATCAGGTGATCCGCGCGCAGGAATTGCGCGATATCCGCGCCGCGCGGGACGATCTGGAACGCCGAGTGCATGATCTGAAACTGACGCGGCAGGTGACAATGCAGTCGCTGCCGTCGATCCGGCTGGTGCAGGAAAACGACAAGTCGCTGGTGACCAAGATCAACTCTACCTTGGTCAACACGGTGCCGCTGTGGGAAACCCAGCTGGCGCAGGCCGTGACGATCCAGCGGTCGAAGGAAGCCGCCGAAGCGGTGCGGGATGCCAACGATCTGACCAACGAGCTGCTGAAGGCCAATGCCGAAAACCTGCAGGCGGCCAACAAGGTGGTGCGTGAGGAGATGGAGCGGGGCGTGTTCGACATCGACACGGTGAAGAACGCCAATGCGACGCTGATCGCCACGATCAACGAAAGTCTGGCCATCGCCGATGAAGGCAAGGCCCGGCGCGCGGCGGCGGAAGTGGAACTGGTGAAGATGGAGGCAGAGCTGCGCGATACGCTCGCCTCGGCCCGGGCGCGCCAGATCACCCCTGCGACCCCCACCTGACGACCCCGGATCAAGGACACAGCAGACCGGCATGGCCCGACACAGGATTTTCAGACCACTGATGGCCGGGGCAGCATGCATTGCGCTGGCGGCTTGCACCTTTCCGGGCGACGGTCCCTTGCGGCCGCCGTCGCCTCAGGGACCTGCGGCGCCTGCGCCCAGCGCACCGACGGCAAAAAGTGCCGCGGCGATGATGTATTACGCGCAGGTGCAGCAGACCCTGTTGTCCCAAGGGCTGCTGCGCACTGACAGCGGCAGCAATGTGCCGTTCACCGACAGGATGCTGGCCGAAAACTTCATGCGCATCGCGCTTTATGACGAATATCGCCGGGGCAACGGCGGGTTCATCCGGGAAGAGACTGAAAGCCGCCTGCGTCGCTGGGAAGTGCCGGTCCGTGTCGGTCTGCGCTTTGGCGCCAGTGTGCCGCCCGACCGTCAAGCCACCGACCGGGCGCGGATCGCCAGTTTCCTGGCCCGGATGGCGCAGGTGACGGGGCATCCGATGGCGATCGACGATGCCTCGCCGAACTTCCTGATCCATATCGTGTCGGAAGATGAGCGCGAGGCGCTGGGGCCGAAGATCCGCGCGGCGATCCCCAATCTGGGGCCGGGGGATGTGGCTGGCATCACCAACATGCCCCGCACGACCTATTGCCTGGTCTACGCGCTGTCCGAAGGCAATTCGGGGGCGTATACCCGCGCCTTTGCGGTGATCCGGGCGGAACATCCCGACCTTCTGCGCCTGTCCTGCATGCACGAGGAAATCGCCCAGGCGCTGGGTCTGCCGAATGACAGCCCGCGCGCGCGCCCGTCGATCTTCAACGACGACGAGGAATTCGCGCTGCTCACCGATCACGATGAACTGCTGCTGCGGATGCTGTATTCCCCTGCCTTGCGGCCGGGCATGGTCCCATCCGAAGCGCGGCCCATCGTGGAATCCCTTGCGCGCCGGATGACCGGCGGCGACAGTTGACACTTTACCGGAGGGTCCCATGGTATTCGATTTCCTCAAGGGCGAATTTATCGACGTCATCTCGTGGCTGGATGACACGCGCGATACGATGGTCTGGCGCTTTGACCGGCGCGGTCAGGCGATCAAGATGGGGGCCAAGCTGACGGTCCGCGAAGGTCAGGCGGCGGTGTTCATCCACGAAGGCCAGTTGGCCGATGTGTTCGGCCCCGGGCTTTACATGTTGGAAACCAACAACATGCCGATCATGACCACGTTGCAGCACTGGGACCACGGCTTTCAAAGCCCGTTCAAGTCCGAGGTCTATTTCGTCAACACCACCCGGTTCAACGACCAGAAATGGGGCACGAAGAACCCGATCATGGCGCGCGATCCGGAATTCGGCCCGGTCCGCCTGCGCGCCTTTGGCACCTATTCGATGCGGGTCACCGACCCCGGCAAGTTCATTCAGGAAGTCGTGGGCACGGATGGTGAGTTCACGTCGGACGAGATCAGCTTTCAGATCCGCAATGTGATTGTCCAATCCGCCACGCAGGTGCTGGCGAAATCGGGGATTCCGGTCCTCGACATGGCGGCGAACACTGGCGATCTGGGCAAGATCATCGCCAATGCCATTGCGCCCCAAGTGGGCGAATATGGCCTGTCGATCGTGGAGTTCTACATCGAAAACATCAGCCTGCCGGAAGAGGTGGAAAAGGCGTTGGACAAGCGCACCTCGATCGGGGTCGCGGGCGATCTGAACAAGTACATGCAGTTCAATGCCGCCGAAGCGATGGGCCAGCCGGGTTCAGCCATGGGCGCTGCGATGGGTGCGGGCATGGGCGCAGGCATGGGGATGGGCATGGCGCAGAACATGGGGCCATGGGGTGCGGCACCCGGTGCGGTCGCCGCGCCACCGCCGCCGCCCCCACCGCCACCGACCCGCGACGTAGCGCAGGTCTGGCATCTGGCGGTCAATGGATCCACCGAGGGACCGTTTGCCGTGGCCGACCTTGCAGGGCTTGCCGCTCAAGGACGGCTGACCCGCGCGACAATGGTATGGACCCCCGGCCAGGAGGGCTGGAAAATGGCCGCCGAGACCGGGCTTGCCCAGCTTCTGGACACCGTGCCCCCGCCGCCGCCCAAGCCCTGACCTGACCCATGGCCGTTGAGGAACACCGCTGGCCCTGCGCCCAATGCGGCGCGCAACTGCGCTATGCGCCGGGCCAGACCAGCCTGACCTGTGACCATTGTGGCCATGTGCAGGCGATCCCCGCCGACGTGCCGAAGGCACGGTCGCGCGCGCTGCAAGAGCTTGATCTGGCCAAGGGCTTGCGGGACGATCTGCCGGGCCGCGACATGGTTGAGGTGCGTACCACCTCATGCCCGAACTGTGGCGCGCAGGTGGAAATCACCGGCGCGACCCACGCGACCCAATGCCCGTTCTGCGCCACGCCCGTGGTGCTGGACACCGGCACACAGCGGCATATCAAGCCGCAGGCGCTTGTCCCCTTTGCGCTGACGGAAGGCGAGGCCCGCAAAGCGATGATCGCCTGGATGGGCGGCCTTTGGTTCGCGCCCGGAACCCTGCTGGAATATGCCCGAAAGGGACGGGCGATGAATGGGGTCTATGTCCCGTTCTGGACCTTTGATGCCGATACAGCCAGCCGCTATTCCGGCGAACGGGGCGAGTATTACTATGAAACGCGCACCGTTACCGTCCGCGTGAACGGCAAGATGGAGACCCGGCAGGAACAGGTTCGCCACACCCGCTGGTATCCGGCCCGGGGCGGCGTGGCGCGGGTGTTTGATGACGTGCTGGTCATGGCCTCAACCAGCCTGCCCGCCCGGCTTGGCAATGAGCTGACCCCGTGGAATTTGGGCGACCTTGTCCCCTATACCCCTGATTATCTTGCCGGATTTCAGGCCGAGGGCTACACCGTCCCTTTGTCTGACGGTCATGCGCAGGCCCGGGACCGGATGTCAGACATCATCCGCAGCGATGTACGCCGCGACATCGGTGGCGATGAACAGCGCATCCATTCGGTCGATACCGACTGGTCGGACGAGACGTTCAAGCACATCCTGCTGCCGGTCTGGATGGCCGCCTACAAGTACAACGGCAAAAGCTATCGCTTCCTTGTCAACGGCCAGACGGGCGAGGTTCAGGGGGAACGGCCATGGTCGATCTGGAAGATCGCGTTTGCGGTGATCGTTGTGGCAACCTTGGCCCTTGCGGCGCTGTATCTGTCCGACCCCGAAGCGACCGGCCTGCCGGTGCCGGATTGGCTTGATTGACGTCAGCCATCCCGGCGGTGCAGGAACAGGGCCCAGAATGCATAGACCCCGACCCCGATGAACAGCGCGCCCCAGATGGCCGATTCGGTCCAGAACAGCTCTACCAGCCCCCAGGCGATGGGTGCCACCACGGTCGCCCAGCGCACCCATGGCTTTGCGAAGAACGGGTCATCCGGGTCAAGAAACTTCATTCAACCGCTCCCGTTCTGTGGCATGCTGGCCGGGGAAGGGAGGACGACATGCCCCAGATTGTCAAGGATTTCCAAGGACAAACCGTCATCACCACGTTCGAGATGACCCCGGCCACCGCCTTTGACCTTATGGAAGCGCTGGAAGTGGCCTATCGTGACTGCATCAGCCTGCAGCCCGGCTTTGTCGCGGCGGGGCTGCATATGAACGATGCGCGGACCCGGATCTGCAACTATTCGCAATGGCAACGGCGTGAGGATTACCAGGCGATGCTGCGATCCCCCGAGATGCGGGAGAGGAACCGCCAGATCAACGAGTTGTGTCGGGGCTTCGAACCGGTCATGTACGAAGTGACGGGGGTTTTTTGACAAGAGGTGTCTGGTGTCCGGCGAAGATCTGATCCTGCTTGGCCTGTTCGGGCTGGGCATGCTGTGTATCCTTGTCGCCCTGCTCCGCCGCCGCAAAGGAACGCGGCCCGAGGCTGACCGCAAACCATGGATTCTGGTGGACGGGTCCAATGTGATGCATTGGCAAGACAGCACGCCGCAGCTTGCCGCCGTGCAACGGGTGGTCGATGACCTGAAGGCGCGGGGCTTTGCACCCGGGGTGGTGTTCGATGCGAATGCAGGCTGGAAACTGTCTGGCAAGTATCTGAAAGAAAGCGACTTTGCCCGCATGCTCGCCCTGCCGCAGGATCAACTGCTGGTCGTGCCGAAGGGGACGCAGGCCGATCCGTGGCTTTTGGCGACAGCCCGGGATTTCAAGGCCCGGGTTGTGACGAACGACCGCTTTCGGGACTGGGTGGCGGACTACCCCGAGATTTCCGTACCGGGCTTTCTGATCCGGGGCGAGATTCGTGAGGGTAAAGTGTGGCTGAAGACGCCAGACCTTGCCCCTGACCCCGAAACGACGAAGGCGGTCACCGCTTAGGGCGGGCAAAGGCGCCGCTAGTGTTACCGCCCCCTGCCCCGGCTGCGCTTGCCACCCCTTTGCCCGGCGCGCCCGGCGGTGCTGCGCCCGGCCATCTTGGTCGCCTCTTCCACGGCTTCTTCGATCACCTCTTGCCGCGCGAAAGGGTCATCCGCGACGGCCAGTTCCACAGCCTCAAGCCGTTTCACTTCATCGCGGAGGCGGGCGGCTTCCTCGAATTCCAGGTTCTCGGCGGCTTTGCGCATCTGCAGGCGCAGGGCATCAAGATGGGCGGCAAGGTTCTTGCCGACCATGGGCTTGTCGATCTTCGTGGTGATCCGCGCCTGGTCGGTGTCGCCCTGCCACGTGCCAAAGAGGACGTCTTCGACGTTCTTGCGAACGGTTTCCGGGGTGATCCCGTGCTTCAGGTTGTAGGCGACCTGTTTTTCACGGCGGCGGTTGGTTTCGCCGATGGCACGCTCCATGCTGCCGGTCATACGGTCGGCATACATGATGACCCGGCCTTCGCTGTTCCGCGCGGCGCGGCCGATGGTCTGGATGAGCGAGGTTTCAGAGCGGAGGAAGCCTTCCTTGTCGGCGTCAAGAATGGCCACCAGCCCGCATTCCGGGATGTCGAGGCCTTCGCGGAGAAGGTTGATGCCGACCAGCACGTCAAACGCGCCAAGGCGCAGGTCGCGGAGGATCTCGATCCGTTCGATGGTGTCGATGTCCGAGTGCATGTAGCGCACCCGGATGCCCTGTTCGTGCAGGTAGTCGGTCAGATCCTCGGCCATGCGCTTGGTCAGGACGGTGGCAAGGGTGCGCATGCCCGCGGCGGCGACCTTGCGGATTTCGTCCAGAAGGTCATCGACCTGCATTTCAACCGGGCGGATTTCGACCTGCGGGTCGATCAGGCCGGTGGGACGGATGACCTGTTCAGTAAAGACGCCGCCGGTCTGCTCCATCTCCCACGCCGCGGGGGTGGCCGAGACGAAGACGGATTGCGGGCGCATCGCATCCCATTCCTCGAACTTGAGGGGGCGGTTGTCCATGCAGCTGGGCAGACGGAACCCGTGTTCCGCAAGGGTCAGCTTGCGGCGGAAGTCGCCTTTGTACATGCCGCCGATCTGCGGGACGGAAACGTGGGATTCATCCGCAAAGACAATGGCATGGTCGGGGATGAATTCAAACAGCGTCGGCGGTGGTTCGCCCGGGGCGCGCCCTGTCAGGTAGCGCGAATAGTTCTCGATCCCCGCGCAGGCGCCAGTGGCTTCCAGCATCTCAAGATCAAAGTTGGTGCGCTGTTCAAGGCGTTGCGCTTCCAGCAGTTTGCCTTCGCCAGTCAACTGCTTCAGGCGGTGGAAAAGCTCGTCCTTGATGCCCTTGATCGCCTGCGCCAGCGTCGGGCGCGGGGTGACGTAGTGGCTGTTGGCGTAGATGCGGATCTGCTTGAAATTGTCAGTCTTTGCCCCGGTCAGGGGGTCGAACTCGACAATCGATTCCAGCTCCTCGCCGAAGAAGGAGAACCGCCAGGCGCGGTCTTCAAGGTGGGCGGGCCAAACCTCCAGACTGTCGCCACGCACGCGGAAGGCACCGCGCTGGAAGCTGGATTCCAGACGTTTGTACTGCTGGGCCACCAGTTCGGCCATCACCTTGCGCTGGTCGTACATCTGCCCGACCACAAGGTCCTGCGTCATGGCGGAATAGGTCTCGACCGAGCCGATGCCGTAGATGCAGGAGACCGAGGCGACGATGATAACATCGTCCCGTTCCAGAAGCGCCCGGGTGGCCGAGTGGCGCATCCGGTCGATCTGTTCGTTGATCTGGGATTCCTTTTCGATATAGGTATCCGTCCGGGCGACATAGGCCTCGGGCTGGTAGTAGTCGTAGTAGCTGACGAAGTATTCGACGGCGTTGTCAGGGAAGAAGTTCTTGAATTCCCCGTACAATTGCGCGGCAAGGGTCTTGTTCGGCGCAAGGATGATGGCGGGGCGCTGGGTTTCTTCAATCACCTTGGCCATGGTGAAGGTCTTGCCAGTGCCGGTGGCGCCCAGCAGAACCTGATTGCGTTCGCCCGCCTGAACACCCGAGGTCAGTTCGGCAATCGCCGTCGGCTGGTCCCCCGCCGGCTGAAACGGGGTGGACAGCACGAAGCGGCGGCCCCCCTCAAGCTTGGGGCGGGTCAGGACGTCCGGACGTTCGGCAATGGCATTGGAATTGTTGTGCGGCATGGCGCGGGTCGCCTCCTGACGGGGGATACCGGGAAAGATTCGGGGCCTGACAGATTTGATCCGTTTTTGTTCCAGTTCAAGCGGTGTTCCGTCGAAAGGGGGCGAAACCGTTGCCCGGACGGCGGGAAGCGGCTAAGGCAGCGGCCAAGAGGTGCATGATGGCTGAGAAGATCGACACACGCGCGGTGGGGCTGGATGTGGGCCTTGCCTTCATCCGCTGGCTGACCGGGGCAGAAAACCTGCATTACGGGCTGTGGACCGGGCTTGAGGTCAGCGCGGGCAACCTGCGCAGCGCGCAGGACGCCTACACGGTCAAACTGTTTGGCTACCTGCCAGCCGGACCCTTGCGGATCCTGGATATCGGCGGCGGGGCGGGCGAGACGGCGAAGAAACTGCTGGCGCTGGGTCACAGTGTCGAGATCGTCGTGCCATCGGCCTTTCTGGCCGAACGCTGTCGTCGCAATGCACCCGGGGCCGTGGTGCATGAATGCATGTTGGAAGATTTTGCCGGGACCGGGCCCTATGACCTTTGCCTGTTCTCGGAAAGCTTTCAGTACATTCCCTTGGCCGAAAGCCTGCCGAAATGCGCGCGGTTGCTGGCCCCCGGTGGGACGGTGCTGATTGCCGATTGTTTCAGAACCGAAGCCTATCAGGGCCGACAGAAGCATGGGCCGCAGCCCGGGGGCGGACATGGGCTTGCCCGGTTCCGGACGACGCTGGAAGGATCACCCTTCGCGGTCCTTGCCGAAGAGGACATCACCGACGCTGTTGCACCGTCGATTGACCTGGAACAGCAGCTGTTCAACGTGATCGGCCATGGCGTGACGCGGGTGTCAGACGAGATCCGCGACAAGCGGCCGACGGCGCATTGGACGCTGGCCCGCTTCATCGGAATGTTCCTGTCAAAGACGCGGCGTGCCAACCTGATGCGCCGTCTGACCGGAACCGACCGCAACGCCGAAGCCTTTCGCCGCTTCAATCGTTATATGATTTTCAAACTTGGACCAAAGGCCTGACCGACGCGCGGGAGGAAGCGACCCCATCGCCTTTGCAGCCAAAGCGAAGGGCGCCGACAACACATACATCTTTCGGTTGAATCTTGTTGCCGATTGGGGCACAATACCCGTGCAAGCAGCAACTATGCTGTCGGCTGGTCCAATCGAAACCCCACCCATATTCCCCTGGACCAGCCGACAGCCTTTTCTGTGCGTGGCAGTTCAAGCTGTCCCTTGCGCTTTGCCGAAAGCTTCGGAATAAGGTCCCAAAGCCTGAGGAGAAGTGTGATGCGCGCCCGGATCTATCAGCCTGCCCGAACCGCCATGCAGTCTGGCACCGCCAAGACCCACCAGTGGGTGCTGGAATTCGCTCCCGCGTCCGAGCGTGAGGTTGACCCCTTGATGGGCTGGACATCCTCGGGCGACACGCAGGCCCAAGTCCGCCTGCGCTTTGACAGCCGTGAGGCGGCGCTGGCCTATGCCGCCGAAAAGGGCATCGAGGCGGATGTGCAGGATCCCAAACCGCGCCGCGCCATCATTCGCGCCCGGGGTTATGGCGAAAACTTTGCGACCGACCGCAAAGGGGCATGGACCCACTGACATGGCGTGGACGATCGCCGAGGAACACCCGCTGACGCCGGACCTGGAGCTTTTGTTCCAACGGCATACGGCGGACATGCATGCCGACACCCCGCCGGAATCGATCCACATGATGGACAAGGGCGCGCTGGCGGCACCTGGCATCCGGTTCTTCGTGCTGCGCGATGCGGGCGAGCCTGTCGCAATGGGGGCGTTCAAGCGGATTGACGCTGGCCATGCCGAGATCAAGTCGATGCATGTCCTGCATGAGGCGCGGGGGCGCGGGCTTTCCAAGGCGATGCTGGAGCATCTGGTGACAGCGGCGCAGGCTGACGGATTTGCGCGGCTGAGTCTGGAGACCGGCGTGCAGCCGACTTTCGTCGCTGCACGGGCGCTTTATGCCCGTGCGGGCTTTGCCGACTGCCCGCCGTTCGAGGGCTATGGGCCGGACCCGAATTCGGTCTTCATGACGAAGGTGCTTGCCTGATCTTTTGGCTTGGCCCAAAAGGTGGCGGCGCGGGCTCATAGCTCAACTGGATAGAGCAAGGACCTTCTAAGTCCGAGGTTGGGGGTTCGAGTCCTCCTGGGCCCGCCATTTTCCCGACACCTGCTCGTCGAGCACTTCGTGCACTCCTCGCGGGTCTGCCGACGAGTGCACGCAGTGCTCGAGGAGGGTCTCCCTAAAGGTCAGAGCTTGGTGCCCCGCCTTCGAAGCGGTTGCCGTGGCGATAGTCGCAGGGGGCCTCTTGCATCTGCAGGTGCAAACCGGTTCCGGTGTAGGGATGGGCGCGGGCGAGGTCTTCGTCGAAGTCGATGCCAAGGCCGGGGGCATCGGGGGGCAGGATGTAGCCATCCTCCCATTTGATCGTGTTGCGGATCAGCTGCAGGTGGAACGCGCCGCCGGTTTCAATCGTCTCGGCAATAAGCAGGTTCGGGATCGACGCGGCGAAATGGACGTTGGCGGCCCATTCCACCGGGCCGGCGTAAAGATGCGGGGCCATCTGAGCGTTGAAAACCTCGGCCATGGCGGCGATTTTCTTCGCCTCCCAGATGCCGCCGACGCGGCCCAGCGCGGGCTGCAGGATCTTGACGCCCCCAGCGCGGAGGAGGGTGCCGAATTCGGCCTTGGTCGTCATCCGTTCGCCCGTGGCAAGGGGGACGCGGACCGATTTCGCCACCTCGGCGAATTCCAGCAGGTTGTCTGGCGGGATCGGTTCTTCGTACCACAGGGGGTTATAGGGTTCGAGTTCGCGGCCGAGGCGGATCGCGCCCGGGGTGGAAAACTGGCCGTGGGTGCCGAAGAGGAGGTCAACCCGGTCCCCCACGGCGGCGCGGATCGCCTTGCAGAAGGCGATGCTGCGGGAGATGTCGGACATGGCGGGTTCATGGCCGCCACGGATGGTATAGGGGCCTGCGGGGTCGAATTTGACCGCCGTGAAGCCCAGGTTCATGAAGCGGACAGCGGCGGCGGCCGCAGCGTCGGGATCAACCCAGAAGTCGGAGGATTCCTGGCCCGGTTCGGGGTAGAGGTAGGTATAGCTGCGGATCCGGTCATTGATCTTGCCGCCCAGCAGCGCCCAGACCGGGCGATTCCGAGCCTTGCCCAAAATGTCCCAGCAGGCAATCTCCAACCCGGAAAACGCGCCCATCACCGTGGGATCGGGGCGCTGGGTGAAGCCGGAGGAATAGGCGCGGCGGAACATCAGCTCGATATTCTCGGGGTTTTCACCGGCCATGTGGCGTTCGAAGACATCCTCGATCACCGCTTGCATCGCCTTTGGGCCGACGGTGGAGGCATAGCATTCGCCGTAGCCGACGATGCCGGTATCGGTGGTCAGCTTGGGAAAGATCCAGTAGCGCCCGCCCCAGCCAGGGAACGGCGGGGCGACGACGAAGATTTCAAGGTGCTTCAATTTCATGGCGTGGTCTTTCCTGCTGCCGGAACAGCGGGGGTTTCACTCCCCCCGCACCTCCGTGGGATATTTGGACAAAAAGAAAGCTAAAGCCGGACTGGCTGGCCTGCATCCCCTAATGCGACCGGTTTGGTCGCATTAGGGGGCCAAAGACATGGAGCGTGACGCAGGCGAGCATCAGGACGGCCGCCAGCAGGAAAGGCGCGCCGGGGGCGAAAACGCTCGCGTCGGGGGCAGTAAAGGCGGCGAAGGTCGTCGTCATGATCAGGGGGGCGGTGATCATGGCAATGGCGTTCAGGCTGGAAAACACGCCCTGAAGCTCACCCTGCGCGTCAGCGGGGGCTGCGCGTGAGGCGATGGCTTGCAGCGCCGGGGTGACCACTCCGCCCAGGGCCGTGACGGGGGTCAGGAGCAGGGCGAGTGTCGGGGAGGTGACAAGGCCAAGGCCGGTGAGCGTGACGACATTGACCCACATCCCGTAATGCGCAGCGCGGCGTTCGCCGAAGCGGCGGATCAGCGGGCCGACCAGAAGCGCCTGACCCACGGCGAAGGAGATGCCGTAGACGGCCAGCGAGACACCCACCATGGTGCTGTCCCAGCCAAAGCGGGCCTGGCCGAAATAGGCCCAGATCGTCGGGTAGACGTTCATCGCTATGCCAAGCAGCAGGTAGGTGCCAAGGATCAGCCGAACGCCCGGCAAACGGTCAAGCGCGCGCAGGGCACCAAGCGGATTGGCGCGTTTCAACGTGAACGCGCGGCGGGTGGCATCGGTGACGGTCTCGGGCAGGACGAAATAGCCAAAGGCCATGTTGGCCAGCGCAAGAGCCCCGGCGGCATAGAAGGGTGCGCGCGAGTCGATGGTTCCCAACAGCCCGCCGATCAGCGGACCAAGCACAAAGCCCACCCCAAAGCCCGCACCGATCAGGCCGAAGCGGCGGCCGCGTTCTTCTGGGGGCGTGATGTCGGCGATATAGGCCCCTGCTGTGGCAAAGGTGGCCGACGTCACCCCCGCGACCAAGCGCGCCGCCAGAAGCAGCCAGATCGAAGCGGCAAGCGCCATCACCAGATAATCCGCGGCCATCACGGCAAGCGACACAAGCAGGACAGGTCGGCGGCCAAAGCGGTCAGACAGGGCACCGATGGTCGGACCGAACAGGAACTGCATCACGGCAAAGGATGTGGCAAGCACGCCGCCCCAAAGTGCGGCTTCGGAGAGGGGACGGCCCGTCACCTCTTGGATGAGGTCGGGCATCACGGGGAAGATCAGGCCGATGCCGATGGCGTCCAGCGTGACTGTGGTCAGGATGAAGGTCAGGGGCAGGCGGCCGTTGGCTTGGGCAATGTTCGAAACTGTCAATCCTGAGGCCCACCCGGTGATCCATGGCGTATCTGGTGCAGGATTTCTGCAAGTCGTGCGGCAAGCTGATCTGGCACCGACAGGAAGGGCGAATGGCTGGCGTCAAGCGAGGTGACGCAAGCCTTGGGCAGGACCTCGGCCATCGTAGCCTGATAATCGGGCGGGATCGCGCGGTCCTGCCGGCAGACGATGTAGTGGCGCGGCAGGGTCTGCGCGGCGGTGGGAAACAGCGGGCATTCCTGCGGGGCCACGGGCTGCGGGCATAGGCGGGCGGTGGCGGCTGCGGCGACTTCGGGCGTGCAGTCGTGGTAGAAGACGGCGGGGGCAAGGGCCGGATCAACGGTGAAACTGACCCGATCCGCCGCCATCCGGATCGCGGGGAGCAGGGGCTGTGACGGCCCGGCGCGGCGCATGTCGGCCAGGCTTTGGCCTGCCACGGGAAGGTAGGCGCAGAGGTAGATCAGCCCGGCGAAACGCGCAGGATCCGCCTCGGCAGCGGCGGTGATGGCATAACCGCCAGCGGAATGGCCGACCAGAACCGTACCCGCATTGGCAGCGGCGGTGATCGCCCGGGCATAGTCGTCCAAGGTTGTGGGACTGCCATCGCGGCCGGGCAGGTCGATCGCATCGGCGGTGATGCCGTGACGGGCAAGGGCCGGAACAAGCGCTTCCCAGCACCAGGCGCCGTGGCAGGAGCCGTGGACAAGCAGAAGGTCAGACATGGCCGATCCTTTTCAGAAAGGCGTTAAGCGCAGCGGCGAAGGGCTGCGGATGGGTCAGCATCGCCAAATGGCTGCCACCGGGAAGCAGGTGGAAATCCGACCCGGCGACAAGGTCTGCGGTTTCGCGCTGCATGTCGGGCGGGGTCTTGCGGTCGTCGCCCCCGGCGAGGATCAGCGTCGGCAGGGTAAGGGTCGCGGTGGTCTGGTAGAAATCGGTGTTCGCAACCGCGGCAGCAACACCCGTCCAGCCATCGGGGCGGGTGCGCGACAGCATCTGCTGCACTACTCCGGCTGTGGCCATGCCGCGCCAGCGGGGGCCAAGCAGGGCCGCAGCCTCGGCTTCGAGGTCCGGCCCGGGGTCGGTCAACCCGGCGATACGGCGCTGCCACAGATCAGGGTTGCCGAATCGGGTGGCAGAGCCGGTCAGCACCATCGAGCGGAAAAGGTCCAGCCGCTTGACGGCAAGACCTTGGGCGACCAGCCCGCCCTCGCCTGCACCAAGGACCACGGCATCCTTCAGCGCAAAGTGCTGCATCAACCGCTCGGTGTCGCGGATGAGGGCGCCCATCGTGTAGGGCGCGAGCGGCGTGTCGGACTGGCCATGGCCGCGCAGATCAAGGCGCAGGGTGCGGTGGGCGGCAAGGCATGGAAGGATGGCGTCCCAGACCGCCAGATCGACCCCAAGGCCATGGATCAGCACAAGCGGCGGGGCCGTTGCCGGACCGGCAAGTTCGGCATTCAGGCGCAGGTCATCCAGCCAGACAAGCATCAGCCGAACCGGGCCAAAGCGGCGGCGCTGGTGGCAGGGTCGACATTGCCGCCGGTGGCGACGGCGATCACGGTATCGCCGAGGTTAGGCGCGAACAGGGCTGCGGCAAGGGCCACCGCCCCGCCGGGTTCCAGCACGATCCGCAAGTGGGTGAAGGCAAGGGCCATGGCGTGCAACGCCTGATCGTCGGTCACGACAAGACCGGGGCCAGCCAGCCGTTGCAGGATGGGAAAGGTCAGGTCCCCCGGCATCGGCGTCAGGATCGCATCGCAGATCGACCCGGTGGCGGCGGCGTTCTTCAGACGCGTGCCAGCGGCGAGGGATCGGGCCATGTCGTCAAAGCCTTCGGGTTCCACGGTGCGGACCCGGAAGCCGGGGGCCATCGCCTCCAGCGCCAAGGCGATGCCGGACGCCAAGCCACCGCCGCCGCAGCAGACCAGCACATCGGCCCCCGCCACCCCGGCCTCTTGCGCCTGGGAGGCGAGTTCAAGGCCCACGGTGCCCTGCCCCGCAATGACCTCGGCATCGTCGTAGGGTTTGACCAGCGTCAGGCTGCGGGCCTTGGCGATCCCGGCACCGATAGCGTCGCGGTCCTCTGTCCCGCGGTCGTAAAGCACCACCTCGGCCCCATAGGCGCGGGTGTTGGCGATCTTCACCTCGGGCGCGTCGGACGGCATCAGGATCACGCAAGGGATGCCGTGGCGGGCGGCAGCTATCGCCACACCCTGCGCGTGGTTGCCCGAGGAGTAGGCGATCACCCCCTTGTCGCGAGCGTCGGGCGCAAGCGCCGAGATTGCTGACCAGCCGCCCCGGGCCTTGAAGCTGCCAGTCAGTTGCAGGCATTCAGCCTTCACCAGAACCCGGCGCCCGGCAATCTGGTCCAGCAGCGGCGCGTTCAGCAGGGGGGTCACGCGGACATTGCCCTTCAGCCGCGCGGCGGCGGCGGTAATCCTTGCGATGTCGGTCATTGCAGGCCCTTCAGGAAGGATCGGATCAGCGCCACCGCCTCAGGTTCGTCAAGAAAGGGGATATGGGCGCGGTCCGGCACTTCGGCAAATTCCATGTCGGGGCGACGGGCGCGCATGGTGGCGGCGGTTTCTGCGGTCAGCAGGTCCGAGTTTGCCCCCCGGATCAGCGCCAGCGGCACGCCGGCCAGCGCATCGAACAGGGGCCAGAGGTCAACCGGAGGACCCTCGAAGGCGGCAAGAAAGGCCTCACGCAGGGCCGGATCGTAGCGCAGGGAAAGGCCCTCGGGACCTTCGACCGACAGCCTCTGCGCCTCATCCAGCCAGCGGGTCATGGGGACGTTGTGAAAACCCGGGGTCCTTGCCAGCCGTTCGGCAAAGCCTGCGTAGGTCTTTCCCGCCGGATTGCGCCCGACATAGTCGAAGATGCGCACCAGACCCTCACGCCCGATTACGGGACCAATGTCATTCAGGCACAGCCCCAGCACCCGGCCCCGCGCCACAGCGCCCAGCACCATACCGATCAGCCCCCCGCGCGAGGTGCCAAGGATGGCGGCCTTTGCCACGCCAAGATGGTCAAGCAGGGCCAGCGCGTCCTTTGATTCCTGATCGACGGTATAGGTCGCGGCCCCTGTCCAGTCACTGCCACCCCGGCCGCGATAGTCCATCCGGATCAGGCGCAAAGGCGGCAGATGGGGCTGCAGATAGTCAAAATCGGCCATGCTGCGCGTAAGGCCCGGCAGGCACAGAAGCGGCAGCCCCTCACCTTCGTCACGATAGGCAAAGCGGCAGCCGTCAGGGGCGGTAAAATGCAGGACGTGAGTCATGGCAACGGTTCCTTCGCCGCACACCGTGGCACGCGGCAGTGCCGCGCGAAAGAGGGGGGCCGCGCGAAAGAAGGGTCGCGCAATAGAACGGGCTTGGCCGGCCATCGGTCGCGGAACCGGCTGCGCGGCACTTTGACCACCCGGCACGGTCAGGCGGCGCTTGTGGCCCGGAGCACGCCAGACTAAACCCGAACCGCGAGCGCGAGGGGGACGGGACGCATGTCCGACACGACCACAACGGCCGACGACAGGCCGAAATCGAAACAGGTGGGCGCCCTGCGCGGGCTGGCACCCTTCCTTTGGCCCTATCGTGGTCTGCTTCTGCTGGCCTTGCTTGCCCTTGTGCTGACGGCTTCGGTCAGCCTGATCCTGCCTTTGGCCGTGCGTCGGGTGGTGGACGGGTTCAATTCGGGCGATGCCGCCCTGCTGGACCAATACTTCGGAGCAGCCCTTGTCATTGCCGCCCTCCTCGCCGTGGGGACGGGGCTGCGGTACTATCTGGTGACCCGCCTGGGCGAGCGTGTGGTGGCCGACATCCGCCGCGCCCTGTTTGACCGGGTACTGGGCATGTCGCCCGCGTTCTTTGAACGCATCATGACGGGTGAGGTTCTTAGCCGGATTACCACCGACACCACGCTGATTCTGTCAGTCATCGGATCGTCGGTGTCCGTCGCACTGCGCAATGTGCTGATGCTGTTGGGCGGCTTGGTCATGCTGTTCCTGACCTCGGGCAAGCTGACGGGTCTGGTCTTGCTGATCGTGCCGGCCATCGTCGTGCCGATCATCGTACTGGGCCGGCGCTTGCGGCGGCTGTCGCGGGAAAATCAGGACTGGATCGCGTCCTCCTCCGGCTCCGCCTCGGAAGCGCTAAGTTCGGTGCAAACGGTGCAGGCATTTACCCATGAAGCGGTCACCCGGTCGGCCTTTGCCAATGTGACCGAGAAGTCGTTCTACTCCGCCCGCGCGCGGATCAAGACGCGGGCGGTCATGACGGTGATCGTGATCTTCCTGACCTTTGCCGGAATTGTCGGCGTCCTGTGGATCGGCGCACGCGACGTTCGGCAAGGCGCGATGACCGTGGGCGAGCTGATCCAGTTCGTGATCTATGCGGTCATGGTCGCCGGAGCCGTGGGCGCCTTGTCCGAAATCTGGGGCGAATTGCAGCGCGCAGCAGGGGCGACCGAACGGCTGGTGGAATTGCTGCAAACCGAAGATGCAGTCCGCGACCCCGCCGCCCCGGTGGCCCTGCCCCGCCCCGTTCGCGGCGAGATCACCTTCAAGGACGTGACCTTCCGCTATCCGGCAAGGCCGGAAACCAGTGCGCTGAACGGTGTCAGCCTGCATGTCGCCCCGGGTGAGACGGTGGCGCTGGTCGGCCCCTCGGGTGCTGGCAAGACCACGATCCTGCAGCTTTTGATGCGGTTTTACGATCCGCAATCGGGCCGGATCACGCTGGACGGCATCGACCTTTCCGCCATGACGCGCAGCGATTTCCGGGCCGCCATGGCGATGGTGCCACAAGACCCCGTGATCTTTGCCACCTCAGCGCGCGAAAACATCCGCTTTGGCCGCCCCGATGCGACCGATGCCGAGGTGGAACAGGCCGCAAGGGCCGCGGCGGCGCATGACTTCCTGACCGCCCTGCCGCAAGGCTATGACAGCTATCTGGGCGAACGCGGCGTCATGCTGTCGGGCGGACAGAAGCAGCGGGTGGCAATTGCACGCGCGATCCTGCGCGACGCCCGGATCCTGCTCCTGGATGAGGCGACCAGTGCCCTTGACGCCGAAAGTGAGCGGGCGGTCCAGGCGGCGGTGGAACGGCTGTCGCAAGGGCGGACGACCTTGGTTGTGGCGCACCGTCTGGCCACGGTCAAACGCGCCGACCGGATCGTGGTCTTCGATCACGGCCAGATCGTCGCCATAGGCACGCATGATCAGCTGGTGTCCGAAGATGGGCTCTATGCCCGGCTGGCCCGGCTGCAGTTCACCGACGGGGCGGTCTGATTCGATCCTGACGTTGCGTTGCGTCGCGGTCAGTCCTGACAAACTGACTTCACAAACGCCCCCCACCCCCCATCTTGGCCCGAAGCCCGCGGCAAAAGCAGGCACGATAGGGGAGGATCGGATGAACGCTTTCGCAAATCTTGCGGACCTGAAGGCCATTGAGGCTGAGATGCCTCTGGCAGAGCGTGGACTGCCAAGGTCGATGTATGAGGCGCTGACCCGCACCAAGGCCGCGCATGGCGGGCGTCCGGCGATCAGTTTCCAGATCCTCTCTGGCCCGGAAACCAAAAAGGTGTCCATCACCTGGTCCGAAGTGCATGCCGAGGTGACACGGGCGGCAAATCTGTTCCGGTCGCTCGGCATCGGTGAAAAGGACGTGGTCGCCTATATCATGCCGAATGCGCTGGAAACGGCGATCACGCTGATGGCTGGTGCAGTGGCCGGGATCGTCAACCCGATCAACCCCCTGCTTGAAGCCGAACAGATCAGCGCCATCCTGCGCGAAACGAAGGCCAAGGTGGTGGTCACCGTCAAGGCCTTCCCCAAGACCGACCTGCCGCAAAAGGTGGCCGAGGCGGTGAAGTTCGCCCCCAACGTCAAGACCGTGCTGGAGGTGGACCTTGTCCCTTACCTGTCGGGCCTAAAGAAGCTGATCGTGCCATTGATCCGGCCGAAGAACCCGATCAACCACACCGCCAACGTCAAGGACTTCCGGGCCGAAATGGCGAAGATGCCAGCCGACCGGCTGACCTTTGCCGACACTCTGGAAGACCGCGTGGCCGCCTATTTCCACACGGGCGGCACGACCGGGATGCCAAAGGTCGCGCAGCACAAGATTTCCGGCATGATCTACAACGGCTGGCTGGGCCATCGCCTGCTGTTCAACGAACAGGACTGCGTTATGTGCCCGCTGCCGCTGTTCCACATCTTTGCGGCCTATCCGATCCTGATGTCGATGATCGCCTCGGGCGGGCATGTGGTGTTTCCCACCCCGCAGGGCTATCGCGGTGACGGGGTGTTCGACAACCTGTGGAAGCTGGTCGAACGCTACAAGGTCACCTATCTGATCACCGTCCCGACCGCCCTTTCGGCCCTGATGCAGCGCCCGGTCAATGCCGACATCTCAAGCCTGAAGAACGCCTTTTCGGGTGCCGCCCCCCTGCCGCTGGAGCTGTATCGCCGGTTTGAAAAGGAAACCGGGGTGCAGATCGTCGAAGGCTACGGCCTGACGGAATGCACCTGCCTTGTCGCCGTCAACCCGCCCGGCGGCACCAAGAAGATCGGTTCGGTCGGCCTGCCCTTCCCCTATACCCATGTCCGCATCCTGACCTCGCAAGGTGCGATCGGCTTTCGGGAATGTGACGTGGACGAGGTGGGCGAGATCTGCATCTCGAACCCCGGCGTCTTCGAAGGCTCCACCTACACCGAGCTGGACAAGAACCGCGAGCTTTTTGCCGAAGGCCGCTTCCTGCGCACCGGCGATCTTGGCCGGATTGACTCAGATGGCTACCTCTACATCACCGGCCGCGCAAAGGACCTGATCATCCGCGGCGGCCATAACATCGACCCGGCGATCATCGAAGAAGCGTTGATGGGTCATGAGGCGGTGGCGATGGTCGGGGCCATTGGCCAACCCGATGTTCATGCAGGCGAATTGCCGATTGCCTATGTGGAACTGGTCAAGGGGGCCTCCGCGTCCGTCGATGACCTGATGGCCTACGCCACCCAACACATCCACGAACGCGCCGCCCTGCCGAAGTATATCGAAGTGCTGCCGGAACTGCCGAAAACCGCGGTTGGCAAAGTGTTCAAGCCCGACCTGCGGCGCATGGCGATCATCCGCACCTACGATGCCGCGCTGGCCGAGGCGGGCATCCCGGCCCGGGTGTCAGCCGTGGTCGAAGACAAGAAGCGCGGCCTTGTCGCCCAGCTGGAAAAGTCGGCCCCGATCGAAGATGACGCCGTTGCAGGCATCCTTGGCCAGTTCAACAACCCTTGGGAGTGGGCGGCCTAGACCGGCAACTCTGCCAAGTCTTTCGTGACATGACAGCAAGTTTCATTTGCCTGAATCGGCTTGCGGGGTGAAAACCGCGCAAGGGGATGGTTGATTGGGAATATGAATATGATCTTACGGATGGGAATGGCGGCTGCGTTTGTGGCTGCGACGGTCGGGGCAGCGGCAGCACAGCAATCGGAAGTGCTTTTCTCGCACAAGCATTGGCAGGTCGAGGTTGTCGGCTGGGATGACGGGTCGGTCGGCTGCGTCGCGCAGGTTTCGGCCCCGGGTGAAAGCTTTTCAGTCTGGACCTTCCCGGATGGCGCTGTGCAGCTGCAGTTCTACTCGACCGCGTGGCAGTTCGGCGAAGGCGATACCGCCAATCTGCAGGTCCAGATCGACCGCCGCGCCCCCTGGAACCTGAACAATGCTGAACTTTATCAGAATTCGGTGCTGTTCTTCCTGCCTGATGACAATGCCGGCGTTGACTTCATCGTCGAGGTTGCGCGGGGCAACCGGCTGTATCTGCGGTCGGCCGATGGGTCCGACGTACAGAACTATTCGCTGTCAGGATCACGCGCCTCGATCGACGCGCTGATCGAATGCGGCAACGTGATCGGACGGACCAACCCGGGCAATCCGTTCAACTGACGCAAGGGAATTGCCCCTTTCAACCACATGTCAGGGGCCGTGACAGGCTCCTGAAAATGCCTGTTGAAAGCGCCCTCAGATCCGGTCGGTATCCATCCAGATCGTCACAGGACCGTCGTTCACCAGACTGACCGCCATATCGGCCCCGAATTGGCCATTTGCCACCGGCACGCCTTCGGCTTGCAGGCATGTGCTGAAGTGGTGGTAAAGCCGCTCTCCCACCTCAGGCGGGGCGGCAGTTGAAAATCCCGGGCGGTTGCCGCGCAGGTCAGCCGCCAAGGTGAACTGGCTGATAACCAAAGCGCTGCCGCCGATATCCAGGACCGACAGGTTCATCTTTCCCTGCGCGTCCTTGAAGATCCGCAGCTTGGCGATCTTTGCCGCCAGTTTGGCCGCCACCTCCTCGGTATCGCCGGACATGGCGCAGATCAGGAGCAGAAGGCCCGGCCCGGTTTCGCCGATCAGGTGACCATCCACCCGGACATCGGCACGGGTGACGCGCTGCAGAACTGCCCTCACAGTTCCTTGGCCCAGGGCGGGTTCGCGCCTGCGCGGCTGACGGTGATCGCTGCCGCCCGGCAGCCAAGGCCAAGGGCCGCGTCAAGGGTCGCGTCGGACAAGGCCGCAATCCCGCTTTTCGACAGCACGCCCGCAGCGTCAAGCGACGCCAGAACACCCGCGTTGAACGTGTCTCCCGCGCCGACCGTGTCGACGACCGTCACCTTGGTCGCCGCGACGAACCGGTCCTGCGTTGCCGTCACCGCCCGGGCGCCAGCTGACCCTTCGGTGATGAAAACCACCTTCGGCCCGCGGCCCAGCAGACCCCGGGCCAGTGCCGTTAGGTCACCCTCGCCCTCCAGCCAGTGCAGGTCTTCATCCGACAGCTTCACGATATCGGCGCGGGCGATCATCCGCATGATCCGGGCCCGGTATTCAGCCTCTTTCCCGGCAATGAAGCCCGGTCGGATATTCGGGTCGATCATTGTGACCCGCGTGGCAGCTTCGCGCGCCTGCAGCGCCTCATAGGTACTGGCGGCGGGGTCGTTCACCAGACTGATCCCGCCGAAGAACAGGGTGCTGACCGTGGCAGGCAAGATCGGCAGGTCCGCTTGGGCCAGCATACGACCCGCCGTCGCCTCATCATAGAAGGCATAGGTCGCCTGGCCGTTCACCAGCTTGACGAACGCCACCGTGGTCGGGCGATCAGACCGCGCAAGATGGCGGATGTCGACGTTTGACGCCACAAGGGTATCTGCCAGAATCTCGCCCAGCATGTCGTTGGAAACGCCCGAAAAGAACGCGGAGTCCGCCCCCAGCCTGCCAAGGGCGATGGCGGTGTTGAACACCGCCCCGCCGGCATAGGGGGCAAAACACGCCTCACCTTCGGTTGAGGTGCGCGGCAGCATGTCGATCAACGCCTCGCCACAGCTGAGAATCATGGTCTACCTCCCCCGAAATGTGCCGCGACCTGGGCCCGCCTTACGTTAGCGCAAACATCCGCGGCTGTCAGGCCACGAAAAACCCTGCCAGATTGCCCCGCACCCGGTCCAGCGGCGTTTCACCGCTGGCATCGGGAACAAACTTCTCGCCGGTGATCGCCTCATAAGCCTCGATATAGACCTGTGCGGTCTTTTCGATCATGTCCTGCGGGATTTCCGGCACGGGGTCCTTGTACGGATCGCAGCGCGCCACGACCCAGGCACGGATCACATCCTTGTCGAAACTGGGCGGTCGGGCACCGTCGCGCAACGCCGCCTCATACCCGTCGGCGCGCCAGTAGCGGCTGCTGTCTGGCGTGTGAATCTCATCCGCCAGCAGAATGGTGCCGTCTGCATCGATGCCGAATTCATACTTGGTATCGACAAGGATCAACCCGCGCTTTGCCGCCATCTTCTGGCCCCGCGCGAACAGGGCAAGCGCTTTGGCGCTGACCTCATCCCATTGCACGGCGGTCAGCAGACCGTTGCTGAGGATGTCAGCCGCCGTCAGCGGTTCATCATGGCCCCCGTCAAAGGCCTTCGACGTGGGGGTGATGATTGCACTTGGCAGGGCCTGATTATCGCGCAGACCATCGGGAAGGTGGTGACCGTACATCTGCCGCACGCCCTTGCGGTATTGCGGCAGGATCGAGGTCGAGGTGGTGCCGGCAAGATAGCCCCGCACGACAATCTCCACCGGCAGGATGGTCAGCTTGCGGCCAAGGACGACGTTTGGATCAGGGTAGCCAAGCACATGGTTCGCGGCGATATCCGCCGTCTTTTCAAACCAGTAGCGAGCGAGTTGGGTCAGGACCTGACCCTTCCAGGGGATGACGGCAAGGATCTGGTCGAAGGCGGACAGCCGATCAGTCGTGATCAGAAGTCTGGTATTGTTTTCAAGATCATAGCAATCCCGTACTTTGCCGAAATACGGGTTCGGCAGTTCGGGAATGCGGGCATGGGGCAAGGTGCGCTGGATCATGGGGGTTTGTTCCGCCTTCCCCGCCGCAAGTCAAGGGCACTGAAGGCTGCCGCGCATCTCACCACTGTCGCCTTGCAAGGACGCATCCCTTAGTTTGCACCCGGTGACCTTGGGGATCAGTTCAATCATCGTGGCGCGGATTTCCTGATGTTCGCCACGTCTGGCATGACCAAGGCGAATGACCTCCACCCGCTCATCCTTCTGGAATACCGTATACTCCCGGCCATTGACGGTGATATCGGTGCGGGTCGCCCCAAAGAATTCGGGCGCGGGCGACGCGCCACAAGCGGCAAGGGTGACGGCCGCAACGGCAAGGGTGATGGCATGCTTCATCCGTCTAGTCTGGCCAGATTTGGTTAATCCGGAGTTAAAGTCACACAGCCCCGAGGAACGCCAGTCTTCCAACAGATGGAACCGGATGCCGGGTGGGGCGTTATGGAACGCATTCCCTTGAAAGGACCTCTCCCATGACCCGAACGCTTGCCCTTCTTGCCCTGGTCGCCCTGGCCGCTTGCGAAACCGTCGAAGGCGCTGGCCGCGACATTCAGACCGCCGGCGAGGTGATCACCGACGAAGCGCAGGACGTGCAATCCGGGAACTGATCCGACCCTCTGCGCAAGCCTGCACCTCGGTCAGACCGGCGGCGGAAATCTGCCGGTTTGACCGCACATCGTGGGAGGAGAGCAGCCGATGGTTCACCCCCGCTCCCTTTCCCCGATGCGCCTCTCGGACCGAGGCGGCAGGATATGTTTCGCAACAAAGGAGACATCTTATGAAGACCGTAAAGATCGCTGGCCTGTTGACCTGCGCCTTGGCCCTGTCGGGCTGCCTGAACACGGACACTGAACGCGGCCTTGCCGGTGCAGCCGGTGGTGCCGTGATCGCCGATGCGACCGGTGGCAGCGCCCTGACCGGCGCCCTGATCGGCGGCGCAGCTGGCGTGTTCTGCGATGACGCGGGCATCTGCCGCTAACCCCTGAACCTGCCGTTCAGGCCGGAATGGGTGGAAGCACCGGCCCGCCATTGCTGAAACCCATGCCCGGCCCGTCGCCGCGCAGACAAAGGATTACCCCGATGCAGAAGATCGTCCGGAAGGCCCTTGTGGCCGTCATCACCGTCGCCACCCTATCCGCTTGCGCCCCCCTCCTGATCGGCGGCGGCGTCGCCGTGGTCGCCGATGAGGCGGTGGAGCAGGATCAAGGCGGGGACGGGCTGTTTTAAGCGACCTGTTGCGGGCGGGAGAGGTGGGTTGGCACCCACCCTACGCTTGGATCGCAGGCAGTATTGTCGAGCCAGACCAGCCCTCTACCGGTTCGAGTGAGGTCTGAACCCCTCAGCTATCCATCTTCAGCGCTGCGATGAACGCCTCCTGCGGGATTTCCACCTTCCCGAACTGGCGCATCTTCTTCTTGCCGGCCTTCTGCTTTTCCAACAGCTTCTTCTTCCGCGTCGCATCGCCGCCGTAGCACTTTGCGGTCACGTCCTTGCGCATCGCTGACAAGGTCTCACGCGCGATCACGCGGCCGCCGATAGCCGCCTGAATCGGGATCTTGAACATGTGGCGGGGGATCAGGTCCTTCAGCTTTTCAACCATCGACCGGCCCCGGGCCTCAGCCCGGTCGCGGTGGACCATCATCGACAGGGCGTCAACGGGTTCGTCGTTCACCAGGATCGACATCTTGACCAGATGATCCTCGCGATACTCCGAGATCTGGTAGTCGAACGACGCATAGCCCTTGGTCACCGATTTCAGCCGGTCGTAGAAGTCGAACACCACTTCGGCCAGGGGCAGGTCGTATTCCACCATCGCGCGGGTGCCGGCGTAGGTCAGGTTCGACTGGATGCCGCGGCGGTCTTGGCAGAGTTTCAGGATATCGCCAAGATATTCGTCCGGCACCATGATCGTCGCCTTGATCCGCGGCTCTTCGATATGGTCGACATAGGTCAGGTCAGGCATGTCGGCGGGGTTGTGAAGGTCGATGACCTCTCCGCTTTTCATGTAAAGCTTGAAGACCACGGAGGGCGCTGTGGTGATCAGGTCAAGATCATATTCCCGCTCCAGCCGGTCGCGGATGACTTCAAGGTGCAGAAGGCCCAAGAAACCGCAGCGGAAGCCAAAGCCAAGCGCGGCGGAGGTTTCCATTTCGGTGGAGAACGACGCGTCGTTGAGCGACAGCTTCTCGATCGCGTCGCGCAGGGCTTCGAAGTCGTTGGCGTCGACCGGGAAGAGGCCGCAGAACACCACCGGGACCGAAGGTTTGAAGCCCGGCAGCGGCGCGTCGCAGCTGCGGCGTTCGTGGGTGATCGTATCGCCGACCTTGGTGTCGCGGACCTGCTTGATCGAGGCGGTGAAAATGCCGATCTCACCCGGGCCAAGTTCCGCAATGTCGACCATCTGGGGCTTCAGCACGGCCAGTTTGTCGATCCCGTAGACCGCATTGGTCTGCATCATCCGGACCCGGTCGCCCTTCTTCATCACGCCGTCCATGATCCGCACCATGACGACGACGCCCAGGTAGGCATCATACCAGCTGTCAACCAGCATCGCCTTCAGGGGCGCGTTGCGGTCGCCCTTGGGGGCAGGCAGGCGGGTGACGATGGCTTCAAGCACGTCGGGGATGCCAAGGCCGGTCTTGGCCGAGATTTCGATGGCATCCGAGGCGTCAAGACCGATCACGTCTTCGATGTTCTGCTTGACCCGCTCCGGCTCCGCCGCCGGAAGGTCGATCTTGTTCAGGACCGGCACGATTTCATGCCCCGCATCCAGCGCCTGATAGACGTTGGCCAGTGTCTGCGCCTCAACCCCCTGGGACGCGTCGACCACCAGAAGCGAGCCTTCGACGGCGCGCATCGACCGCGACACCTCATAGGCAAAGTCGACATGGCCGGGGGTGTCGATCAGGTTCAGGATGTAGGTCTTGCCATCCTTGGCCGGATATTCGATCCGCACCGTGTTGGCCTTGATCGTGATGCCACGTTCGCGTTCGATGTCCATCGAGTCCAGCATCTGCGCCTTCATGTCGCGCGCAGCCACCGTCCCGGTCAACTGAATGAGCCGGTCGGCGAGGGTGGATTTACCGTGGTCAATGTGGGCCACGATGGAGAAGTTGCGGATCTGGGAAAGCTCGGTCATGACGCGGCATATAGCTGACGCTGCGGGGGCCGGGAAGGGCTTATGGATCAGGAGTTTTCCGCAAGCTGCAGGTCGGGGTCCGGCGAGTGCGATATGCCCTTCCGCTCCGCCTGTCCCGAACCGTGAAAGAACCTGCCGTTAGCCGATGCGAAAGCGGCTGGCATGGGGCGGAACCGCGATGCCGGGCGCAAGGTCGGGGGCCGGTTCCGGCTTGCCCACCGTCAGGCGGATCGGCAGCACGCCCGCCCATATCGGATGACTGCGGTCTTCGGGCGGATCCTGGGGCGGGCCAGCCGAGATTTTGGCCGAGGCTTCCGTCAGGGGCAGCGACAGGATGCGGGTGGCCTTCAACTCTTGCGCCGTCATCGGGCGCAGCTGATCCCAGCGCCCGGGGAACATCTGTTCCATCATGGCGCGCAGATGGGCGGTCTTGGCTGCGACGCCGTCCACCACCTCGGCCTGGCCAAAGACCATGACCGACCGATAGTTCACCGAATGCTCCAGACCTGACCGGGCCAGAACCATGCCATCGGTCAGCGTGACCGTCACGCAGACCTGAGCGGCCGCCGCGTTCTTCTGCATCCGGCTGGCTGATGAGCCGTGCCAGTAGATCCGGTCGCCCTCCCGCCACTGCAAGGTCGGAATGACAACTGGAAAGCCATCAACGACATGACCCACATGGGCCACCGGGCAGGCATCCAGAATCGCGTCGATCACCGCGCGGTCGTAGGCGGCCTTTTCGTGCAGGCGGCGGACACGGCTGCGCGGGCTTGGGGCTGACATGGCATCCTCACGTTTTCGTTCAGTCTAGGCCGGACCGACGCCAAGGCAAACCCGCATCACTGGCTGCACCACCGTATCTGGTGGCGCGGCACGGGCTGGCCCGCCAGTTCTAGCGGAACATCGCTGATCCATGGCAACTGCCCGTAGTGGCTTGAAAAAATGCTGCCGAATCGGCATCATCCGTGGCAGAAAAATGACCGGAAGGGTTGGGTGGTCGCTATTGCCCCCCGGACCGGCAATGAGGCAGATGATGATGAAATCCTTGACGCTCGCGGCAATTCTCGCTGTTTGTCTTCCCGTTGGGCTGGCCGTTGCCGGACCGATTTCGAAGGCCTGCATGGCTTCGGACCGGGGGGCGGGCAAGCGGACACTTTGCACCTGCATCCAGCAAGCTGCAGATGCCACCCTGTCCGGATCGGATCAGCGCCGGGCGGCCAAGTTCTTCCGCGACCCGGAAAACGCGCATGCGACCTGGGTGTCGCAATCGGCCAGCGACGATGCCTTCTGGGAACGGTACAAGAGCTTTGGCGCAACGGCCGAAGCCTACTGCGCCGGCTAAGACTTACCCGACCCGCGTCAGGCAGGCGATTTCTTCAAAGAAATCGCGCCGGAGCCTTTGAAGGCGCCGATCCGGAATTCTCGAAAATTCCGGTTCCCCCGAACCAGCGGTCCCGAACTTTCAATCAATGCCCCCAGCGAAATGCGAAAGGCCCGGCTTTCACGCGAAAGCCGGGCCTTTCAAATCTGGTCTGCAAAAGGTCAGGCGGAGGCCTGTGCCTTTGCGATGTCTTTCTTGATCTTCTGAGCTGCCGTCGACAGCTCTTCATCCTTTGCCTTGGCAAGGTAAGCGTCAAGACCGCCACGGTGGTCGACCGAGCGCAGCGCAGCAGCCGAAACGCGCAGCTTGAACGACTGGCCCAGCACGTCCGAGATCAAGGTGACGTCGTTCAGGTTCGGAAGGAACCGGCGGCGGGATTTGTTGTTGGCATGGCTGACCGTATTGCCCGACATCGGGCCCTTGCCGGAGAGTTCGCAGACGCGCGACATTGCGGTGTTCCTTCGATTCGTCAAAAACGGGGGAAGGCGGGGAATCCCCAGCCCTCGAAAGCGATTGCGGGCAGATACGGGGAAAGCGGGCCAGCGTCAAGCGCCAAGGGTGCGCAATCTGCCGGACTAGCCGCGCCCCATGGCGCGCAACATCTCGGCCGCCGCCGCCTCAGGGGTAATCTCGCCCGTGGCGACGCGGTCAGCATAGCCTGCCATCAAGCCGCGCTGTGGCTCGTGGCGCAGGGCGGCCAGCAGCCCCTGGCGAACCTCTTCCTCGAACCAGTGGCGGGACTGGGTGGCGCGGGTCCGGGTCCAGTGGCTGTGCGTCTTGCGCCACTCGGCCAGCGTCTGCATCTCGGCCCAGGCTTGTTCCAACCCCTCTTCCGCAAGGGCCGAGACTGGCAGCGCCTTCGGGAATCCGGCCGGGTCTTGCGGGCGGCGGCGCAAAAGCTGCAGCGCGCCGGAATAGTCGGCCACAGTGCGCATGGCGGCGGGTTTCAGGTCGCCGTCGGCCTTGTTGACAAAGATCAGATCGGCCATCTCCATGATCCCGCGCTTGACGCCTTGCAGTTCATCCCCGCCAGCCGGGGCAAGGAGGAGGAGGAAGAGGTCGGAAATCTGGGCGACCACGGTTTCCGATTGCCCGACACCAACCGTTTCGATCAGCACCACGTCAAAGCCAGCCGCCTCGCACAGGGCTACGGCTTCGCGGCTGCGGCGGGCGACGCCGCCAAGCTGGGTCTGGCTGGGCGAGGGGCGGATGAAAGCGTTCGGGTCGCGCGACAGACGCTCCATCCGGGTCTTGTCACCAAGGATCGACCCGCCTGACCTGGCCGAGGACGGGTCAACCGCAAGCACCGCAACCTTCAAGCCCTGCGCGGTCAGCATCAGGCCGAACGCCTCGATAAACGTGGATTTGCCGACCCCGGGGGTACCGGAAAGCCCGATGCGCAGCGCCTGACGGCCGGAAGCGGCCAGGGTTCCAAGCAGCGTCAGCGCTTGCGCCCGGTGATCGGCCCGCGCGCTTTCGACCAGCGTAATGGCACGCGCCAGCGCGCGGCGATCCCCGGAAAGGATGCCTTTGGCAGTGGCGGCAAGGTCGATAGGTTGGGCCATACCGCCTTTGTGGCAAGTCTTGCGGGCGGTGGAAAGGGGCCTGCGTCTCAGTCTGCCAGCTTGACCAGCGTCTTGCCGAAGTTCCGCCCCTCCAGCATGCCGATGAAGGCGGAAACCATGTCGTCAAGGCCGTGGGCCACGTCCTCACGGCTGCGGACCTTGCCGGTGGAAAGCCAGTTTGACATGGTGGCAAGGAATTCCGGTCGGTCGGCAGCGAATTCGCTGACGATGAAGCCGCGGACGGTCAGGCTGCGGGTCAGGATCAGGCGCATCAGCGCGGGCAACTGGTCGGGGCCTGGGGGTGGTGTGGTGGCGTTGTAGCTGGCAATCGTGCCGCAGACAGGCACCCGCGCGAAAGGGTTCAGCAGTGGCAAGGCGGCATGCAGGATATCGCCGCCGGTCAGCTCGAAATACACGTCGATCCCGTCCGGACAGGCGGCGGCCAGGCGGGCGCCAAGGTCGGGGACGTGGCGATCAAGGCAGGCGTCAAAGCCAAGCTCCTCGGTCGCATGGCGGCATTTCTCTGGCCCGCCTGCCACGCCGACCACCCGCGCGCCGGCCAGCTTGGCGATCTGGCCAACCAGCGCCCCGACTGCGCCGGTAGCGGCACCGACGACCAGCGTTTCGCCGGGTTGCGGTTTGCCGATGTGCTTGAGGCCCGCATAGGCAGTCAGCCCCGGCATCCCAAGCACCCCAAGCGCGGCCTGCACCGGGCCAATAGCGGGGTCCAGCCTTTGGCAATCGCTGGCCTTGCGCACTGCGTGATCCCGCCAGACATCATGGACCAGCACCACATCGCCGGCCGTCAGTCCCGGATCGTTCGACTGCAGGACCCGCGCCACGGCTTCGCTGGGCGGGGCGTCGCCAAGGGCGGTTGGGGCGGCGTAGGACCGCGCCTCGGACATGCGGCCGCGCATGTAGGGGTCAAGCGACAGCCACAGCATTTGCAGCAGAACCTCGCCCGCGGCGGGGTCCGGCAGGGGCAGGCTGGCAATCCGGAAGTCGGAAGGCTTGGGTGCCCCGACCGGGCGGGCGACAAGCTGGATAGTGCGCGCGATCTGGGTCATGACGGGGCCTTTCGTCAGGGGTGGGGGCGCAGTATGCGCGCGATGGGTCTGGGGGTCGAGGGGCGGCTTGCGCTGGACCCGGCCAAGTTGCGATAAGGCGCCATGCGTGACCCCCTGCCCATCGACGCCGCCCTGCCCGCCTTGCGGGATGCCTTGGGCGCGCGGGGCATGGCCGTCTTGCAGGCCCCACCCGGCGCGGGCAAGACCACGGTCGTGCCGCTGGACCTCTTGGCGCATGGCATCACACCGGGGCGCATCCTGATGCTGGAGCCCCGCCGCCTTGCCGCCCGTGCCGCCGCCGAACGGATGGCCGAGACTTTGGGCGAACCTGTCGGCAAGACTGTGGGCTATCGCATCCGGGGCGAGGCGAAGGTGTCGGCCACAACCCGGATCGAGGTCGTGACCGAAGGCATCCTGACCCGGATGATCCAGAACGACCCAGAACTGGCCGGCGTCGGGCTGGTGATCTTTGACGAATTTCACGAACGGTCCCTGAACGCCGATCTTGGCCTCGCGCTTTGTCTTGAGGTGCGGGGCGCGCTGCGCCCGGACCTGCAGCTTCTGGTCATGTCCGCCACGCTTGATGCGGCACCGGTGGCCGTGCTGATGGGGGACGCGCCGGTCGTCACCTCGGACGGGCGGGCCTTTCCGGTCGAGACGCGCTGGCTGCCCCGGCCCGCCGATACCAGCCTGCGGCTGGAGGCGGTCGTGGCGGGTGCCGTGCGGCAGGCGGTAGAGGAGACCGAGGGCGGTATCCTCGTGTTCCTGCCGGGTGAGGGTGAAATCCGTCTGGTGGAGGGGATGCTGTCCGGCCTTCAGGGCTGCGCGATCCGCCCGCTCTTTGGCGCGATGGACTTTGCCGCCCAGCGCGCGGCCTTGACACCAGTGGCAGGGCGCAAGGTAGTGCTGGCGACCTCGATCGCGGAAACCTCGCTGACCTTGCCCGATATCAGGGTGGTGATCGACGCGGGCCGCGCGCGGCGGGCGCGGTTTGACCCGAACTCGGGCATGTCGCGGCTGGTGACCGAACGGGTGACGAAGGCCGAGGCGGATCAGCGCCGGGGCCGTGCCGGGCGGGTTTCGGCGGGCGTCTGCTACCGGCTTTGGACCAAGGGCGAAGAAGGCGGGCTTGCACCCTTCCCCCCGGCCGAGATCGAGGTGGCGGACCTTGCCGGGCTGGCGCTGGAACTGGCTCTGTGGGGCGGTGCCGACCTGCCGTTCCTGACGCCCCCGCCCGCCGGACCGATGGCCGAGGCGCGGGCGCTGCTGCAAGGCTTGGGCGCGCTGGACGCGAAGGGCCACATCACCGCGCATGGACGCAGGTTGGCGGCCCTGCCCTTGCACCCCCGGCTGGGGCATATGCTGTCCGTCGCAGGCCCCGAAGCCGCGACATTGGCCGCCCTTCTGGCCGAACGTGACCCGCTGCGCGGCGCGCCCCCCGACCTTGGCTTGCGGATGCAGGCAATCAAGCGCCCCGGACCGGAGGCGCATCGCCCAACCATCGAGCGGATCAAGGAGGAGGCGCGGCGGCTGGCGGCTTCCATGCGCGCCGAGCGAGCGCCCCCTCCCCCATCCCCTCCCCATGAGGGGAAGGGGGGGCGCAGGATGACCAGCGCCGAGGCTGCCGGTGACGTCGCCCCCCTCCCCCCTCGTGGGGGAGGGATGGGGAGGGGGGGCACCCCGACAGGCCTCTCGCTGGCCGAAATGGCGGCGCTGGCGTACCCCGACCGGATCGGCCTGCGCCGCAAGGGCGAAGCGCCGCGCTGGGTGCTGTCGGGGGGCAAGGGCGCGGCGATGGCGGCGGGCCTCCCCCTATCCGGCGCGCGGCTGATCGTGGCAACCGATCTGGATGGCGACACGCGTGAGGCGACGATCCGGCAAGCGGTGGCCATCTCCGAGGCCGAAGTGCGGGGCCTTTATGCCGACCGCATCCAATGGGAAGACGTCTGCGACTGGTCGCGCCGCGAGGGAAAGGTGCTTGCCCGGCGGCAGGAACGGCTGGGCGCGCTGGTGTTGGACGACCGCGCCTGGACCGCGCCGCCCGAACGGGTGGCCCGCGCGGCACTGGACGGCATCCGCCAGCTGGGCCTGCCCTGGACCGCCGCCGCCCGCCGCCTGCGGGCGCGGGCCCGGCTTGCGCGGGCCGAGGGCTGGCCGGGGGTCGAGGACGCCGATCTGCTGGCCACCGCCGAAGACTGGCTGCTGCCGCATCTGACTGGGGTCAAGACCGAAGCCGACCTCCGCGCCCTCGACCTGACCCCCGCCTTGCAGGGCCTTCTGGGCTGGGACCGGCTGACCGAAATGGACCGGCTGGCCCCCGGCAGTTTCGAAACCCCCCTCGGGCGCAAGATCCACATCGACTATGACGGCGACGCCCCGGCCATTTCGGTGCGCTTGCAGGAAATGTTCGGGGTGACGGTGCATCCGGTCGTCGGCGCGGCGCGGATGCCGGTCAGGGTCACGCTGCTGTCGCCCGCGCAGGCGCCAGTGCAGGTGACGACGGACCTGCCCCGGTTCTGGGCGACCTCCTACGCCGATGTAAGGAAGGACATGCGCGGCGCCTATCCGCGCCACCCCTGGCCCGAGGACCCGACCGTGGCGGAACCGACGCTCAGAGCCAAACCGCGCGGGACGTGAGAGGCGCAAAAGTTTTCGAAAACTTTTGCAAAATCCTTCGAAGGATTTTGGCCCCCCGCCCGGCGGCATCTTTCAATTCTGCAACAGGAGTTGACCAGCCGCCCCTTTCGCCCGTCCGCAGGCCGGCCTATGACAAGCGCTAACAGTCTAGGGGCAGAACATGCAGGTTGACATGCAGGCAGCGCAGCGGGCGCGGTGGGCGGTGGCGGCCATGTTCATGGCGAACGGGTTCGTCATGGGGGCCTGGGCGCCGCAGATCCCGCTCTTGATGCCACGCCATCAGGTGACGGAATCCGTTCTGGGCCTGTTGATTCTGGTCCTCGGGATCGGGGCGGTGTCGGCCATGCTGTTTGCCGGCAAACTGATCGCGCGCTTTGGCGGGCGGGCGGTGCTTTCGGTGTTCTCGCTCGCGTTGATCCCGGTGCTGCCGATGGTGGTCTTTTCGCCCAACCTTTGGGTCCTCGCGCTGTTCATGGCGGTCTTCGGCGCGATGGCCGGCTGCATGGACGTGGCGATGAACGCGCAAGCCGTCGAGATCGAGCGCAAGCTTGGCCGGGCGATCATGTCCTCGTCCCACGGGTTCTGGAGCCTGGGGGGCTTTTTCGGCGGCTCGGCGGGCAGTTTTGTCATCGCCTCTTGGGGGTCTGAGGTGCAGTCGCTGCTGACGGCAGCCGTGGTGGCCATGCTGGTGGTCTCGGCGATGCCCTTCCTGTTGCCGGCCGAGCCTGCCAGCCCGACGGGGGCTGATGCTGCGATGCAGTCGGGCGGCAAGGCGCCGAAGCTTTTCCCGCGCGATTTCCATGTCTGGCTTCTGGGCTTTCTGGCGCTGTTCGCCATGGTGCCGGAAGGCGCGGTGCTGGATTGGGCGGCGATCTATCTGCAAAAGGAACTTGGGTCGGATGTGTTCGTGTCCGGCCTTGGGTTTGCGTTCTTTGCTGGCGCGATGGCGATCATGCGCTTTGCGGGTGACAGCGTGCGCAACCGGTTTGGCGCGATCCAGACGCTGCGCATTTCTGGCCTTCTGGGCGCGGCCGGGATGATGGGGGGCGCGCTGGCCCCCTATGACTGGGTGGCGATCACCAGCTTTGCGCTGGCGGGCCTTGGCATCGCGAACATGGTGCCGATCCTGTTTTCCGCCGCCGGAAACCATCCGCGCCTGCCATCGGCCAGTGCGATTTCCATCGTAACCATGGTCGGCTACTGCGGGATCCTTGTAGCGCCATCCTCGATCGGGTTCATCGCCGAGCATATGGGCTTTCGGCCCACCTATGCCGGGCTGTCGCTCTTGCTGGTCGTCGTGGCACTGCTGGCGACGCAGGCTGCGGATGCCGATGGCGCCCGCCGCCTGCCCGAGGCACAGCCGGCCTAAGCGGAAGGTAGCGGCTGCCGCTACCTCGCGCCCATGTAATCCAGCTTGCCAAGCTCGACCCCGTTGTGACGCAGCACATCGTAGGCCGTGGTCAGGTGGAAGAAGAACTGCGGCAGCGCGTAAAATGACAAGAAGTCTTCGCCCGACAGGGTCATGTCCTGGCCACCCGCCTTGAAGGTGATCTTGCGGTCTGGTGCATGCGTGAAGTCTTCCGCCTGAAATCCCGCAATATAGCCGCGCGCGGCGGCGATGCGGTCCTGCAGTTCGGCGAAGGTTGTCTCGGTGTCGGCAAAGGCCTTGGGGTCGTGCCCCGCCAGCCGCGCCGCGCCCCGTGCGGCAAAATCGCAGGTCAACTGGACCTGCCTGACCAGCGGGAACATGTCCGGGAACAGCCGTGCTGACAGGATCACCTCGGGCTTGATGCCCTTCGCTGTGCAATGTGCCTCGGCCTTGTGCAGGATCTGCGCAAGGGCGGCAAGGAAACGGTCAAAGACAGCGACGGATCGACGGTGCATGGGATGCGTCCTTTGGGGAAAGTTCGCCGCGACCCTAGCTGGCAGAACCGCGCAGGTCGAGGGGGCCAAAAGCGAAGGGCCAACTCTGGCGGAACCACCGGCGCGCGCTACGCTTTCGCCCATGATCCAGACCGACCGCTTCCAGATGATCGAGGCCGCTGACGCCGCCACCTTGTGGCACTGGCTGCAGGCGCATCATGCGCAAGCGGAGTCGGTCTGGCTGGTCACCTGGCTGAAACGGCCGGGCGCGCCCTATCTGTCGCGCGATGACGTGCTGGACGCGCTGATCGCCTGGGGCTGGATCGACGGCATCCGTCGCGCGCAAGGCTATGGTGGCGAAGAGGGGGGCGGCGCAGAGGGGCCGGGCGAGGGGCGGACGATGCAACTGATCTCGCCCCGCCGCCATCAGCGCTGGACAGCGACCTACCGGGCACGGGCAGAGCGGCTGATTGCCGAAGGGCGCATGGCAGACCCCGGGCTCGCGGCCATTGCCGCGGCCAAGGCGGCGGGAACCTGGGACGCTGACCCAGAGGTCGATGCCCTGGTCATCCCCGAGGATCTGGCGACCGCGCTTGGGGTGGCAGCGGCGACCTTTGCCGGCTTCGCCCCAAGCCACCGCCGCAACGTGCTGCGCTGGATCGCCGGGGCCAAGACCGCACCGACCCGGGCAAAGCGGATCGCCACCGTGGCCGCGCTTGCCCGTGAGGGCAAGCGCGTGCCGCAGTTCTAGACGCCAAGGCACCAGCGCATGACGGCCTTTTGCGCATGCAGGCGGTTCTCGGCCTCGTCGAAGATCACCGAATGCGGGCCATCCATGACGGCACTGGTCGCCTCGTCATTGCGATGCGCGGGAAGGCAATGCATGAAAAGCGCGTCTGGCTTGGCGCGGGTCATCAGCTGTTCGTTCACCTGATAGGGGCGAAGCTGGTTGTGGCGGCGTTCCTTGGCCGATTCCGGGTCGTGCATCGAGACCCAGGTGTCGGTGACGACAAGATCAGCGCCCTCCACCGCTGTGAAGGGGTCGCGCTGGATGGTGATCTTGCTGCCCTTTTCCCGCGCGAAGGCCACGAACTTGTCTTCCGGGTCAAGGGTTTCGGGCCCGGTAAAGGTGAAGTCAAAGCCGAACTGCCCGGCCGCATGCAGAAAGCTGCCGCAAACGTTGTTGCCGTCGCCGCACCAGACCACCTTCTTGCCGGCGATCGGGCCACGGTGTTCCTCATAGGTCATGACATCGGCCATGATCTGGCAGGGATGCGTGCGATTGGTCAGCCCGTTGATGACGGGGACGGTGGCATGCTCTGCCATCTCCAGCAGGGTCGCCTCCTCGAACGTGCGGATCATGATCAGATCGACATAGCGCGACAGGACCCGCGCGGTGTCGGCAATCGTCTCGCCGTGGCCAAGCTGCATTTCCTTGCCGGAAAGGACCATGGTTTCCCCGCCCAACTGGCGCACACCCACGTCAAAGGAAACGCGGGTGCGGGTCGAGGGCTTTTCGAAGATCAGCGCGACCATGCGACCTTTCAGCGGGGTCTCGTCATCGGGCGATCCCTTTGGCCGCCCATTGCGGGCGGCCTTCATCGCCTGCGCGGTGTCGATCATGGCCCGCAGCGCAGCGGGATCGGTCTTGTGGATATCCAGGAAGTGTTTCATTTCGTTCCGCTTTTTTGCATCGGTGGCACCGGGGGTTTCACACCCCCGGACCCCCGTGGAGTATTTGGGTAAAGAGCAAATGCATGGTCAGGCTGCGAGCTCGCCAACGGCGCTTGCGGCCTGGTCAAGCCGGGACAGCGCTTCGGCGATGTCAGCGTCGGGGATATTCAGCGCTGGAAGCAGGCGCAGCACATTGTCGGCAGCCGCAACGGTAAGCACACCGGCGCCATGGCCAGCCTTGACCAGATCCGCCGGTGCGGGCTTGCACTTCAGGCCCAGCATCAGCCCTTCGCCCCGGACGCCCTCGAATACCTTGGGGTGGCGGGCAACCAGGCTTTCCAGTCCCTGCCGGAACAGCGCGCCCTTGCGGGCCACCTCGGCCAGGAAGGCGGGATCCGAAATGATTTCGGTCACCTTCGCCCCGACAGCGCAGCCCAGCGGGTTGCCGCCATAGGTTGACCCGTGGGTGCCCGCCGTCATCCCCATGGCTGCGCGTTCGGTGGCAAGGACGGCCCCCAGCGGGAAGCCACCGCCGATGCCCTTGGCGACCATCATGATGTCGGGGGTGATGCCC